>DASQZD010000050.1:0-247819 GCA_035638855.1 Nodularia sp. (in: cyanobacteria)
ATCTTTCCTGGTGTCTATTGCGCTGTGGAACCACACTGATCCCTTCCCGAACTCAGACGTGAAACGCTGCTGCGGCAACGATAGTTTAGGGGTAGCCCTCTGCAAAAATAGCTCGATGCCAGGTCTATTAATAAACAAAAACCCCTTAGCTTTTATCTTAGCTAGGGGGTTTTTGTTTAAGAAAAACTTCTTGCTGTTTTGCTCATGCTACAAAATATCGGTTGCATATTAAAACCAGTAGACTATAAACCTGGGGCTATAGAAACAAACCTTGCAAAGGTAGACTAATAGCTTCATTGCATTATTTTAGTGAGATAAACAAGCGCGGGCATTTTTGCCTAGCCCACAATATTTATCATATTAAGATGTATACTTCATTTACCTGCAAAGTGCTATTGATGATCTTATATACGATAACAACGGCGATCGCATTCAAGATAGCAAACATATCTGATTAATCAGTGGCAATAAAAAAAGCCTCTCACCACAGGAGGCAATTACGCTTCACATCTAGCAGGGTCTATCTCTTCTTCTTTTTAGTAGCGGTGGCAAACACCAAATCCTATAGGATGTTCAGTTTTGGGGAAAAGCTCGAACAGTTCAACATCTCTGTATCAAATCTTTTCTTCAGTGTATCTTCTTGGTGTATAAACGGAAATGCTTCCATGACTGCGCTGAATTGTTCGGGTTTGGCTGGAACCAACGAGAATAACTGTCCGCATATCGGCTGAATCTGGTGTTAACTGATCAAGTTTTATTACCTTCACCATCTGCCCTGGTCTGCCGAGATTTCTGGCTAATACTACTGGGGTATCTGGTGTTCTATATTGCAGTAAAATATTTTTCGCTGCTGCTAGTTGCCAAGTGCGCTCTTTGGACACAGGATTATAGAAAGCGATCGCAAAATCCGCTTGAGCGGCCGCAGCAATGCGTTGTTCAATAATTGACCAAGGTTTCAAAATATCAGACAGGGAAATGGCGCAGAAATCGTGTCCCAAAGGCGCACCAATGGCCGCCGCCGCCGCTTGCATGGCGGATATACCCGGTGCAACATGAATATCTATACTATCCCATTCCGGTTTGGGGTAGCGATCGCATACCTCAAATACAGCCGCAGCCATTGCATATATCCCAGGGTCACCAGAAGAAACTACGGCGACATATCGCCCTGATGCTGCCAAATCCAGCGCCATTGTTGCCCGTGCAATTTCTTCCCGGTTGTCTGACTCGTGCCGTTGTTTACCATCAGCTAGAGAACCGATTAAATTTATGTATGTTTTATAACCCACTAAGTCAGTTGCCGATTTGAGTATTTCTTTCACCTCTGGAGACATCCACTTTGAACCACCTGGTCCAGTGCCAATAATGGCTAACCGCCCCCGTGCTTGACCGATGGTGCTGGGGTCGATGGGTGTAGAGGCAATGGCTATCTCTAGGTGAGAAGATGAGGAGGATAAGGGAGATGAGGCTGTGGCGGTGAGGGCTATGGCTTGAGCGGGGCTATAACCTTGTGATATGAAGTTTTCTAGTTGATTTGAGGTGAAAAAGCGTGCAGGTACTTTAAAGGCGTTGGTAATAACTTTTATAGCTGGGTTTGCGGCTATGGTGATCGGGGCAAATATCCCGGCTACTGATGCTGGGGCAAGTTCGGCATCGGCTAACAGCTGTTGTATTAAAGTTACATCAACGGTATCACTGATAGCGATCGCTATAGTTGCTGGGTGATAAACAAGGCGGTTGGGTGCGGGAGTTACTAATCGTTCTGTAATGTGGATGGTCAAATCGCCGTTGGGGTCTATAGGTAATTGACTATTACTCAACCAAGGTACTGTCCCTTCAAGCTTGACTTGCGCCCCAGCTAATAAATCTGAGATAAATTTCTTCGCGTCATCTGGGTTGGCTAAATGGTATCCAGGAGGCGGAGATAATAACGCTGTGCGAAACCGAATATCACCTGTAGTGGTGATTGCAGGTTTAACATCAAGTGCCTCAGCAATGCGTCGCGCCAAATCATTCACGCCATTCAATCCACCCAAAAGTGGAACTACAGCGCTACCATCTTCGGCTATGGCTAATACTGGCGGTTCCTCTTTTTTATCGGAAAGCATTGGTGCTATTGTTCTGATCAGGATGCCAGCTGCACAAATACCAATTAGCGGCGTTCCCTCGGCGAACAACTCGCGCACTGTATCACCGAAGTTAGTGAAAGTGACATCAACACCAGATGTACGTCCTGCCAAACCGTATAATTTCGCCTCTGGCAGAATGCTAATTATTTGGCGGGCTACTTGTACACTGTTTTGACCCAGTACCATAACGGCTGGTGCAATCTTTGTGATCATTTGATTTAGATAGTTTGCAAAAGTTGATGTCTTTTCAAATGAAACCACAGATGGACACAGATAAACACAGATAATTTTGCATTAACAGTCTAATATTTCTTCCATAACACTCTTTAAATATTTTTCCACTGGGCGTTTAGCAAATTGTTCATGACTATAAATCCAAACTAATGTGATTGCACAAGTAGTTACATTCACTAAATACATTAACCTGATTTGTCCGGAAGGGAAGCTCCCTTAGCAAATCGTAGTTCCAATTTGTGAAATGTCCATCCTTGTGTTAGTTGCATCTTTGAGGGTAAAGGTTCTTGACGGGAATTATAAGGATACTGCTCTTCAGTCAAATTTTCTATAATTTCTACTATCTGTTCAACAAAACTAGAACCATGAAACTTTGCCAATTTTTTAAAAGAACGCTGGAAATTATCAGATTTTTCAATCGAGAAGGGAGTTAAGCCAGTAACGCACCTCTGCTTTATTAATGCGATTTGAAGATTCTGAATTACAAGCGTCTTCTAAAACCTGAGACATTACAGATTGAAAAGCAGGATGGTCCCGTTCTATTAAATCAAGTTTCTGATAACCCAAAGCCTTCATATCCTCCAGCAAAATCGGTTCCGTTGAACTTGCATTTGGAGGTAAACCCTTGCGTGCTTTTTTCCAAGGAAACTCCAAATGAGTCATATCACTGAGTCGATAAGCATGGTAACCACCAAAATATCCCCAAATTTCCTCTAACAGCTTTTTTTCATCTTGAGGAATCTGTAACAACAATTCCTGACTAGGTATGGGTAACTGCTGCGCTTCAAATTCACTGTAAAACCTGTAAGCCGGAGGACAGACAGGCCCGTATCGCCATGCTTGAATGTCTTCGTCAAACAATGGCTGATCGTATATTGCTAAATACAAGCTTTGTGAATAGTAGAGAAGCTTTTGAACCTTCATGTTGGTCATTTCGGCTTCTATACCTTCCTCGTAAGCCCTCACAATAAAGTAGCGAGCTGCGTCTAGACAATTTATCATAGTTCAGACCCGCAAATAAAACCAAGCATAATATTATAGCAAATTTTTAATTTGCCTATATACTTATTATAGATTTAATAGTACAAAAATACTATTTAGATAACGTCTTGTAGACGAGAATTTTGTTAAACCTATAGTCGATTCTTGGTTGGTATGACAATCATTGAGAAATAGGGTACTTGATCGGGATCAACTTCATCCAGGGGTACAATTCTCTGCTGTGTCATTGTTGCCCGCTCAATATATAATGCCCGTGATGCTAACCCTAATTGATGTAAAACATCTCGCACTTTGCTGAAATGGCGACCTAGTTTCATAATCGCCGCCGCATCAGTTGCTAGTAAGTGCGTGATTAATTCTTCTGCTGGCATGGGGGCTGGTAGAACGGTCATAATATCGTTGTAATAAGTGAAGGGTACACCCAAGGCTATAGGACAAGCCATGAGTGAGGAAACTCCGGGTACAACTTCTGTTTGGTAGTGTTCAGATAAACGTGTAAAAACATACATAAATGAACCGTAAAAAAACGGATCGCCCTCACACAACACCACTACATCTCTTCCTGCGGCTAGATGTTCGGCTATTGGTTCAACTTCTTTGTCATAAATCAAATTGGCCGTTTCTGGTTCTAAGGCGCGGGGGAGGTGAAACAGCACCTCGATTTGATTCCCAGTGAGGTATTGGGAGACGATCGCTCGCGCTATACTTTCTTTATCTACGGCTGACTGATAAGCTACCACAGGGGCAGCCTGTAATAGTCGCAGTGCCTTCAAGGTCAATAGTTCGGGATCACCTGGCCCTACACCAATTCCATAAAGACGGCCTTTGGTTTGCATGATTATTCTTCCTCTGTTGCTAAGGCATTAACTGCTGCTGCGGCGATCGCACTGCCACCACGCCGACCATGTAAAGTTAAAAATGGTACACCTTTGCTATTTGCTGCTAGTGCTGCTTTTGACTCTGCTGCACCGACAAATCCCACTGGAAAACCTAAAATCAGCGCAGGTTTCAGGACTCCTTCTTCCAGCATTTCTAGCAGTCGAAATAGTGCTGTCGGTGCATTACCAATTGCTACCACTGCCCCTTCTAAGTGCAATCGCCACAATTCCACGGCAGCAGCTGATCTCGTATTACCCAAACGTTTAGCCAGCGCTGGCACTTCCACATCATAGAGGGTGCAAATAACTTGGTTGTTTGTTGGTAGTCTCTTTCTAGTAATACCTTCGGCAACCATGCGGCAATCACACAAAATCGGCGCACCTGCTGCTAGTGCTGCGCGTCCAGCCTGCACCGCCGTTGATGAATAACCCAAGTCAGTAACGATATCAGTCATTCCACAGGCATGGATTAGGCGTACAGCTACTTTTGCTACATCTGGAGGCAGCACATCCAGCTTGGCTTCGGATCTGATGATTGCAAAGGATTTACTGTAAATTTCGTTAGCATCTCGGATGTAGTCTGACATGGGAAAATAGTAAATTGTGGATGGTGAATGGTATCAGAAATAACCCTAACTTACTGAGGAAAATAACGACTGTAATTGGGCAATTTCATATCTATTAACAAATTCTCCAAAGGATTCATCAGGATTTCGGCATTGAATTTTATAAACTTGTAACATCTGCCCTAACAATACAGGTAGTTCGGCCACAGTGACATATTGATAGAGTTCACGACCAAATTTTTGGTTGCTGTCACCTATGGCTTCCCCAGGCAAGCTATCACCAACATAAATGTGATAAGCTCCCGAAGTTCCATTTTCTGATTCTAGGCTGACACCAAGTAAGGTAATATCACTATGACTATGCTGGGCGCAAGATTTTTCGCAGCCGCTAAAATGAATATGAACTGGGTGATTCAGACTAACATGAGTTTCGAGATATTTTGCTAACGCCAAAGCATCACCTTTAGTATCCGTGGCAGAAGCTGCACAACCTTGATTACCAGAACAGGCAACTAATGCACTATTGATATTACTTGAGGAGATATCTAATTTTAAAACAGCTATTTCACTTTTGACATCGGTAAGCGATCGCTCAGGAATATCAGTGAGGAGCAAATTTTGCCAAGGAGTTAACCTGAGAGTCCCGCTACCAAATCTCTGGGCTAAATCAGCTAAACTCCGGATTTGCTGACTTTCTAGCCTACCTAAAGGTAAAACCACACCAATATAAAATAAGCCTGGCTGACGCTGGGGATGAATGCCGATATGTCGATAATTAGAGTTTGACCTTTCTCCAACAAGGAGAGGGGACAGTTCTAGAGAACTAGTTTTGTTCAACTGTGGATGGGGGGTGAGTTTAAAACCTAGATGTTGTTCAACTTGAAGAAGATAACTTTCACAACCCAAATTATTTAACAAATCTCGCAAACGCAGCTTGCGCCGAGTGTGAGGATCTGTATGATGGAGATAAACTTCAGCCAAAGCTGCCAAAACTAGCAAACATGACTCTGGTAATAAGACAATTCCCATATCAATGGGTGGTTTTCCCTTGACACCGACGCTGAGATGCAGACGAAAATAAACTCTCCTGTCAATTAAGACAGCAGCAAACATGATATCGTTGAGGCGATCGCACACCGAAACTGTACCACCACCATCAAAGCAAACACTAAATTTTGCTGATAGTCCTGATAGGTGAGGATGTACTGCGATATAATTATCCCAGGCTTGAACCAAGAGACGAGTATCAATTAATTCCTGGGGATCAATACCAGCAGTGGGGCTGGTCATAATATTACGAATGTGGTCAACAGCGAAATTGCGAGAACCGATACCTATATTTTGTAAATGCTTAAGAACTGAGGCATTTATTCCTGAACGCAGTTCGCGGACTTGGAGGTTAGCACGATTGGTAACATCGACATAATCACCCCCGTAATTCTCTGCTATATCTGCGATTGCACGACACTGTTGACTATCCAGAATCCCACCTGGTACTCTGATGCGAGATAATATCCCATCTTGAGCGGGTGTATCATAAAACAAGCCAGGACATAAGGCAAAACCGGACAGCAAAACATTAACTCCTTCCCTGTGCGACGCAGGCAATAGATAATAAGTGTGTCGTTAAGACACTGCTATGGTTGGCATTCTGACTTGGCAAGTGAAAAAGTCAATTTTATGCTTTCGCTTTACCATTACAGCTGCGGCACAGTCCCGGAATTTCACCGGAGTTTCCCAACTCTTAGCTTTAGTAATTTAGCATGAGAAGGTATTCACCTAGCTGGATGCTGGATATTTTTAATATTCAGTTAGACATAGCACTGGGTATATCTGGAGATTTTATTTACAACCCAGTGAGTAACCCTGTGACATTTCTTGGGCTAATTACACACAATTCAATTAATTCTATTGTACTAAATCAACTAAGGTATCACATTGGAATCGGACTACACATGAAACCAAGCATCCACGATAATGCTCAGATGTAAATACCGATAGTGTGATGTTGCTCGAACCTGGTTCTAAGATGCGTTTCACTTTGCAAACTTGCATCTTATTCTTGCAGTAGGCAATAATGCGATCGCCTGCTTTGACATCCAACGCTTTGATTTTCAATTAATACTCAACCTAATTATGAAATTTAATTAACTCAAGTAAATATATATTGCTATATTTTACTTGTTCAACAGTTGTAATGCCTGTTCATTATAACACAGTTGTAAAAGTTATAAACGGATCAAATTTTGCAGCTTTGAGACAAAACATCATTAAAGGCTATTTTGCCAGAAAATGGTGATTAACTGTTCTTAATCGCAAAAAGAGCCGCAACATTTACTGAAAATATTACAGCTTTTATGACACGGAAATGGCTATCGATTGTGGGTATTGGTGAAGATGGGTTACAGGGTTTAAGTGCGATCGCGCGTTCTCTGGTGGATCAAGCTGAAGTGATTGTAGGAGGCGATCGCCATTTAGCAATGTTACCCCCAGATGATCAAAGGCAGAAGATAGCCTGGACATCACCCATTAGCACTTCCATAGCCGAAATTATCCGTCGTCGGGGTCAATCAATCTGTGTATTAGCCAGTGGCGACCCCTGCTGTTACGGTATCGGTGTCACCCTGACGCGACAAATTCCCCTAGAGGAAATTACGATTATTCCTGCACCTTCCACCTTCAGCCTCGCCTGTGCCAAAATGGGATGGTCTTTCACCGAAACAGAAACCTTGAGTTTGTGCGGTCGTCCAGCCTCTCTACTCCAGGCTTACATTTATCCCCACGCTAAACTGTTGATTTTGAGTGAAGGCCAAGACACGCCTGCAATTGTTGCCGAAATATTGACAAATCGCGGTTATAGTGGTAGTAAAATTACTGTTTTAGAACATCTGGGCGGTATTAATGAAAGAATTGTCGAAGGTACAGCCGCAGATTGGAATGAAACAGAAATCGCTCCTTTGAATGCGATCGCAGTTGAATGTATTGCTGATCCTGGAATTATACCTTTACCCAGATTACCAGGATTACCAGATAACGCCTATCACCATGATGGACAATTAACCAAGAGTGAAATTAGGGCGGTGACTTTAGCAAAATTAGCTCCCACTCCTGGAGAACTACTGTGGGATATCGGCGCGGGTTGCGGTTCAATTTCTATTGAATGGATGCGGACTCATTCACGATGTCAGGCGATCGCTATTGAACAGAATCCGGCTAGACTGAGTTACATAGCCAACAACGCCGCAGCTTTAGGAACTCCCCACTTGAAAATTATTAGCGGAAAAGCACCATTAATTCTCCAAGATTTACCCACACCGGATGCGATATTTATTGGCGGTGGAGTCACAGCAGCAGGGATTTTTGATATTTGTTGGAATGCACTGCGACCGGGTGGGCGGTTAGTAGCTAATGTTGTCACCATAGAAGGTGAGCAAACCTTATTTAAATGGTATAATCAAGTTGGTGGTAATTTAACTCGGATTGCCATCCAAAGAGCAGAACCTATTGGTAAATTTTTAGGTTGGCGGGCGATGTCACCCATTACTCAATGGATAGCAATAAAACCTGAAAAGTTTAAATAATAGTGTGACTGACAATTATATAGTAACGTGTGCGGGCAAATAAATTATTCATTTTTTGGCATATATTATAATTTATGCTGTCACACACGCCATAACCTATATAATTTAATCATTTATTTGGGCTAATTCATTTCTAACATTCTCCAGCATCACTTGATATCGAGGATCTTGTAAACCATTTCCAAAATCCCCATTTAAATACTGCTGTAAAAGTTTTTCTGCTGCTTTGTAATCTGCATTCGCACTTTCTTTATTCCCTAAATTCTTGTAAAGATTACCTCTTAATAAGTACTCATCAGCATTGGAACTACTATCACCAATTAATTGAGTTACATCTGAAATTGCTTTCTGTTTTTCGCCTAGTTGTTCATAAGCCCTAGCCCTATTCCAATATGCTCCGCTACTAAAACCAAATCTACCTGTACTTTTCCTAATTACTTCGTTATAGTCCGCCACTGCGGCTTGATAATTTTCCAGGTTATAGTAAGCATTAGCACGATGATAGTATGCTTCTTCACCTTGAAGATTGAGCCTAATTGCTTGTGTAAAATAAGAAACCGCAAATTGGGAGTCTTTTTTGCAGTCCTCTTTAAAGTGTCCCAGACCTATAAAGTCGTTGACTGTATTCAGATACGGTGGCTTCAAAGTTTTGCACTCACTAGCAGCATTAGAAGCTGGTATTTGTGCAAATAATGGGATCGAAAAACCTAGCAGTAAAATAGACGATGCATAAGCTAATACAGAAGGTTTAGAAAATGTAAATTTCATAATTTAAACCAGATTAATAATGCTAATTTAACACACAAAAATTTTTTTACCAAGTTACTAAAATAATGGAGTTTGGGCAAAACCCACCCGTTTCGGGTTTTAGGCAAAACCTCGCGCTTTTAAAAGATTTTCTAAGATGCAAAAACTACATCTTCGTAAAGTTCTGCTATAGTCACCTCAAAATCTACGCTGTTTAATCGAAAAGAGTTTTGTTCATCTGTGTAAGATTGCAAAACCCACAGTCCTTGCTCATTACGGCGAAAACATTCGACTCGCTGACGTTTTGTATTAATTAAGACGTACTCTTGTAGAGTTTCTAGTAGCTGATAATCGGCGAATTTATCCCCCCGATCAAAAGCTTCGGTAGAGTCAGATAAAACTTCCACAATTAAAGTAGGAAATCTTTTATAAGCTGGCGTTTGCTGGTCTCGTTGATCGCAAGTCACCATCACATCGGGATAGTAGAACCGATTCAGTGATTCAATTCTGGCTTTCATATCCGCGATGTAAACGCGACAACCTGAACCGCGTACATGATTACGGAGGAGAGTAGCAAGGTTGAGCGCAATTGTAACATGGGAGTCAAGCGCCCCCGCCATTGCGTAGATATAGCCATCAATATATTCGTGTTTGATGTCACTCTCCTCTTCCATTTGTAAGTATTCTTCAGGGGTGACGTAGATTTCAGGGGAAGCAACCATATTTTAAACCTCAAGGTATAGACTTTATTGCTGGGGTTTCATCCCCAAGCCAGAAGTGAACAGCTTTCCTACTATCTAACATATACATATAAAAATGGGAAATGTACCTCTAAGATCACAGTTGCTGTTCGTATAGTGTCTCGGAGATAGGAGAGATAAATGAGGTCTTAACCTACTAGCGTTGTGAAGTTTGTCATGCATGAATTATTTGAGACTGTATTAAATAATGACGAAAAAATTACTCTGGGTCAGTTTATCTCGGAATTAAGCACTACCGATAAACGTTACTTTTTGAGAAACGAGATTTTACATAATTTTGCCGACTTCTGTCACCAATACCAAAAGCCTACTTACTTTTATTATTCTTCTTCTATCGGCAGACTAATTCATAATACCCACGAAATAATTTTAGAAGCAGATGGAACTTGGTTTGTTGTCCGACCCAGGATTGCTAGTCAAGAAGTGTGGCGACTCCAACCCGATTTTTCTGGATTCGAGCCGATGACACCCCAAGCATGGTTAGATGTAAGCGATCGCATCGTTAACCGCTACCAACCGCATATTCTCGAAATTGATTTCCAACCCTTTTCCCCAGAATCCACGAGAATCAGGGACCCTAGAAACATTGGTCAAGGTCTAGCCTTTCTGAATCGCTACTTGTGCGATCAACTATCTAATGACACCAATTATTGGCTAGAGGTGCTATTTCAAGCATTATATCAACTGACTTATGATGAAAAACCTCTGCTAATTAGCGATCGCATTCCCTCCGGTCTCCACCTAGTCAAACAAATAAAGCAAGCCCTCAAATTTCTTCATCAGCGACCATCTGAAGAACCCTACGCCAATTTTCGCCCTCACCTCCAGGAACTTGGTTTTGAACCAGGGTGGGGTAATACATCTGGGCGAATTAGCGGAACTCTAGAACTTTTAGAACAACTCATTGATAGCCCCCAACCCGCCATTTTAGAAGCCTTTGTCGCCCGCGTCCCTGCCATTTTCCGCGTCGTCCTCGTCTCGATACATGGTTGGGTTGGTCAACAGGATGTTTTAGGTAGAGATGAAACACTCGGACAAGTAATTTATGTCCTCGAACAAGCCCGCAGCTTAGAAAATAAACTTCAAGCAGAAATCAAACTTGCTGGTCTTGACTTATTAGGGATTCAACCCCATGTAATTATCCTCACCAGACTCATTCCTAACTGCGAAGGTACAGAATGTAATTTGCGGTTAGAAAAAATCCATGATACTGAAAATGCTTGGATATTACGCGTTCCCTTTGGTGAATTTAATCCTGATATTACCAACAATTGGATTTCTAAATATGAGATTTGGCCTTATTTAGAAACATTTGCTATAGATGCAGAAAAAGAACTATTAGCTCAATTTAAAGGTTGTCCAAATCTGATTGTGGGCAACTATAGCGATGGTAACTTAGTCGCCTCCCTAATTTCCCGTAGCCTGAAAGTTACCCAGTGCAATATAGCCCATTCCTTAGAAAAACCTAAACATTTATTTAGTAACTTATATTGGCAAGATTTAGAAGATCATTATCACTTTTCGGCACAATTCACCGCCGATTTAATTAGCATGAATTCTGCTGACTTTATTATCACTTCATCTTATCAAGAAATTGTCGGTACACCGGACACAATTGGTCAATACGAGTCCTACAAATGTTTTACCATGCCCCAGCTATATCATGTGATTAATGGAATTGATTTATTCAGTCCTAAATTCAACATGGTACCGCCGGGAGTGAGTGAGGACATCTTTTTCCCTTATAGCCAAAAAGAGAAGCGAGATCCCGAACTTACCAACCAAGTACATAATTTACTTTTTGCTCGTGAACATCCCCAAATACTCGGTCACTTAGATAACCCTAACAAGCTGCCAATCCTCGCTATTGCACCCATCACCTCAGTTAAAAATCTCACTGGCTTGGCTGAATGTTTTGGTAAAAATCGGGCATTACAAGAGCGTTGTAACCTAATTTTTATCACGACTAAACTGTATCCACGTGAAGCCACCAACCAAGAAGAAGCAGAGGAAATCCAAAGACTCCACGATATAATTAATCAGTACCATCTCCACGGTAATATACGCTGCATAGGGATGCGTCTTCCTAGCCCTGACCTTGGAGAAGCCTACCGATTAATTGCCGATTCTCAGGGAATTTATGTCCATTTTGCCCGCTTTGAATCCTTTGGTCGTAGCATTTTAGAAGCGATGGTTTCCGGCTTACCAACTTTCGTCACTAAATTTGGCGGTGCTGTAGAAATTATTGCAGAGCGAGAAGAGACTTTTCATATTAATCCTACAAACTTAAAAGAAACAGCGCATCAAATTTTGAGCTTCATTGATCAATGCGAAACTCATCCCCAATACTGGCAGGAAGTTTCTGAGTCCATGAGTCAGCGTATTCTTAATAAATACAATTGGCATCTACACACCAGTCAAATACTATTGTTGGCGAAAATATTTAGCTTTTGGAACTTTGCCGCTACGGAAAATAATGCAGCTAAACATCGCTATTTAGAAACGTTATTTCACCTAATTTTTAAACCTCGAACTGAAAAAATTTTAGAACAACATATACAGTATTCTGTCGTTATGTAAAATTAAAACGTTTTTATTGCTAATTTTTAATTGAGCCAAGGGATGCGCGATGAATAAAAAAAGTCATAGTAACCATTTTATTTATACAGATTGGATATTAATTGAGACTCAATTTGACCCGGAACTGTTGCATTCAAGAGAAACGGTTTTCACAATCGGCAACGGATACTTGGGAACACGGGGAAGTTTTGAGGAAGGCTATATTCGTGCATTACCAGCTACTTTCATTCACGGTGTCTATGATGATGTTCCTGTAGTTTATACAGAACTCGCGAATTGCCCCGACTGGTTACCATTGGTAATAAATATCAATGGCGACAAATTCCGTTTGGAGCAGGGAGAGATATTAAAGTATGATAGACAACTTGATTTACGTCAGGGTCTTCTCAGCCGTTCTGTGCGTTGGCGCAGTCCCAGTGGAAAAACCGTAGATATTCACTTTGAACGCTTTGCAAGTTTAGCTGACCAGCACGTATTAGGGCAACGCTGTCAGGTAACGCCTGTAGATTTTGATGGGATGATTGAAATTCAGATTAGTATTAACGGATACCCAGAAAATCAGGGTTTTAATCACTGGGAAGTAATCGACCAGGGTAAAACCGAACAAGGAATTTGGTTACACAGCCGGACTCGAAGTTCCCTAATTGATATTGGGATGGCAGCAAAAATTGCAATATCGGGAACTGAGGCAGATTTAGAAGTGCGTACTGCCCCTGGATACCCTACTTTGAGTGCAACTTTTCTCGCGACATCACAGCAGATGGTGACAGTAGAGAAGGTTGTCACAGTTTTTACCTCACGGGATGTTTCGCAACCAGTCGCAGCAGCTCAAGAAAAACTCGCGGACTTGCCAGACTATACAACTTTGCTGCAAGCCAACACCCAAGCATGGAATGAGGTTTGGCAATACAGCGATGTCGTGATTGAAGGGGATAGTAAAGCGGCTTTTGCTGTGCGTTACAATTTGTTTCAACTGCTGATTGCTGCGCCCAAGCACGATGAGAAAGTCAGCATTCCCGCTAAAACTCTTTCGGGGTTTGGCTATCGTGGTCATATCTTTTGGGATACAGAAATTTTTATTCTGCCCTTTTTTACTTTTACTCAACCTGCTCTAGCCCGTAATTTACTGAGTTACCGTTACCACACTTTAAATGGAGCGCGACGCAAGGCATCCCATTATGACTATAAAGGCGCGATGTATTCCTGGGAAAGTGCGGTTACAGGCGATGAAGTTACACCACGTTGGTCACTTCCTAGCGATTTTTACGGTGAAGATATCAGAATTTGGTGTCGTGATCATGAAATTCACATTAGTTCAGATATTTCTTATGCTGTGTGGTATTACTGGCAAGCAACCGGCGATGATGAATGGATGCAAAAGTGCGGTGCTGAGATTATTTTAGATACAGCTGTCTTTTGGAATAGTCGAGTTGAGTTCAATGCTGAACAAGACCGCTATGAAATTCGGGGGGTGATTGGAGCTGATGAGTATCACGAGTTTGTCCACAATAATACTTTTACTAACCGGATAGTGCAATGGCATTTGGAAAAAGCTTTGATTGTTGATGATTGGTTGCATCAAAGTTTCCCAGAACGAGCCAGGGAATTAGAGGATAAATTACAACTTACCCCTGAAACGAAAACCCAGTGGGAAGATATCGTTGCTAAACTCTGGATTCCTTACGACTCTTCAACGGGATTAATTGAGCAGTTTGAGGGATTTTTCCAGTTGGAAGATATTAACTGGAACGATTATGAACCACGTACTCAATCGATGCAAGCTATTTTGGGGATAGAAAAAACCAATAAGTTACAGGTACTGAAGCAGCCAGATGTATTGATGCTGTTCTATTTGATGCGGGAATCAGCAGATTTCCCCTACAATCAAAAATCATTACAAAGAAATTGGGACTATTACGCGCCCCGCACTGATATTGCCTATGGTTCATCCCTTGGCCCGGCAATTCATGCGATTTTAGCTTCAGATTTAGGCAAGTCGGCTGAAGCCTATGAACGGTTTATGCAAGCTGCAATGGTGGATCTCGAAGATGTCCGGGGTAACGCCACCGATGGTATTCACGGGGCGAATGCTGGGGGAATTTGGCAGGCTGTGGTTTTTGGTTTTGGTGGGATTAAACTAACGGAAAGTCGCCCTGTGGCTAACCCTCATTTACCCAAGGGCTGGACACGGCTGAAGTTCAAACTGCATTGGCTGGGAAAATGGCATGAGTTTGATTTACGTCCCAAAGTCACTCAGGAGGAAAGCAATAACGGATTTATCTTATTTGCTCCTGACATCCAAGGGGTGATCTTTGATTTGGATGGTGTGTTAACAGATACAGCAGAATATCACTATCAAGCTTGGCAGAAACTGGCAGATGAGGAGGGTATTGAGTTTAATCGGCAAGCTAATGAGGCGTTGCGGGGTATATCTCGTCGGGAGTCTTTGATGCTGATGATTAAGAATAAAAAATATTCAGAGGCACAAATTCAGGAAATGTTGGAGCGTAAGAACGGCTACTATGTGGAACTAATTGAAAATATTACACCAAAGGATATGTTACCAGGTGCGATCGCTTTGTTGGATGAATTGCGAGAACAGGGTATAAAAATCGCCATTGGTTCCGCTAGCAAAAATGCCCAGATGGTTCTAGAACGGTTAGGAATTGCTGATCATGTAGATGCGATCGCAGATGGTTATAGTGTACAACAACCAAAGCCAGCCCCCGACCTGTTTCTCTATGCAGCCAAGCAATTAGGAGTTCCACCAGAGCAATGTCTGGTAATTGAAGATGCGGCGGCGGGTGTAGAAGCTGCTTTAGCGGCGGGGATGTGGGCTGTAGGTCTAGGTCCCTCGGAACGAGTCGGTGCGGCTCATGTTGTTTTGCCTAGTCTAGCAGGTGTGAAGTGGGCGGAGTTGCAAGACAAATTGAGGGAAGCTGTGGCACAGAAATATTGATTTTCTGCAAATTTTATGGAGTGGGTTGGAAGCACTAGTACAAGTCGGCATAAATAAACAGATTATTCAAAATCAATGAAAAGCCTAGAGGGTAAACTTTTAACTTTTGACTTCACGGCGGTACTAGGGAACCACCTGAAAACTACATTGACTCTAAATAACGACGTAATTTACTACTAAACCAATCAATAACTGTTACTACTACTAAAAGCACTAACATCATAGTTGTGGCTTTCGTATATTCAAAACCATCGATGTAGCTTTTTAATTGAAAACCTATTCCTCCAGCACCAACTACTCCTAATACGGAAGCAGCACGAATATTATATTCAAACATCCACAGGGTATAACCTAATCCTAGAGGTAATATTTGTGGTAATATCCCATACTGAGCAATTTGTATTTTCGATGCACCAATAACTTGTAAGGATTCTAAGGAACGATAGTCTACTGATTCTATACCTTGTTGATAAAACTTAGCAAGATAGCCAATGGTATATATTGACAATGCTAGTGTGCCGGCAGGTGCGCCCAAACCTGTAGCAGCTACGAAGATTAAACCCAATATAATTGAAGGTATAGAACGAATAGCATTTTGTAGTAAGTTTGCTATCCATCTTAACCACAAAGGAGCTACATTATTGGCGCTGGCTATAGCAATTGGTAATGAGAAAATTGCACCTATAGATGTTCCCCATACGGACATTTGTACAGTTTCTATTAATCCTTTAATAGCAATATCTAAAACTTGCAAATTTGGAGGAAATAACCGAGAAATAAAATCTGTGATGAAAGGCCAACTATCTTTTAATAATTCAAAATCAACTTGTAATCCTTGTAATGCCCAAATATAAACATATATCATCAAGAAAAAGATACATAAGGGAATAAACCAAGGATAACGATATAAAATTTGCAAATTAGAAACTTTTTTCATGTGTTAAACTACCGAATAAAAAAATTAATATTTTCACTATTTAATTTTTATTTGCTAATAGCTTATGAAAATCGCTCTTGTAAATTTTCACATTTACCATCATAAACTACTTTTCCACTATCTAGAATTATGGCTCTTTGAGCATATTCTGTGGCAAGTGCTAAGTCATGTAAAACAGTAATTATGGTTAAGCCTTGCTGATGCAGTTTTGCTAAAGTTGCCATTACTTGTTGTGAAGCTACTACATCTAAGCCTGTTGTGGGTTCATCGGCTAAAAGTATTTGTGGAGATTGAATCAATGCACGAGCGATGGCAACTTTCTGTTGTTGTCCACCACTCAATTTACTAGTTTTTTGATAGGCCTGTTCTTTTAAACTCAATTCTGTTAATAGCTGTAAAGCTAATGTGCGATCGCGTTGTGGAAATCCAAAAAAAGTTTGTTGTGTTTTTCTCACTCCTAATTTTCCACATAATACATTATCAATTGCTGATAATTGCGGAATTAATCCCCCTCCCTGAAATAACATTCCTATATCTCTACGGATTTGCAGCAAGCTTTGATTAGTGATAGAAATACCATTAATTTTTATTTCTCCATTGACTATGGGTACTAAGCCTACCAGTGATTTCAACAATGTTGATTTACCCGCTCCATTCAATCCCAATAATACTACAAATTCACCTTGATTAATTTGGCAATTAATGTCATTTAATATTGGACGCTGTAGAGATGAAATATAACCTGTTTCTAAATGACAACATTCAATGAAATTCACGTTACTTTGAGATGACTGGGATAACTTGTAATTGGTACTGGCTACGTTGTCAAAAATCATGGCTATTTTTATCAAAAACTACTCAAAAGATGATAGTTTTCTCAGAATTGAGAATGTTGGCAAGCAAATTCTCAATTCTGAATTTTTACGTCAACTTATGGTTCAAACCCCGCATTTTTTAATGCTTCGCGTACTGGTTTGAGATGACGAGCATGATCAACTCTTACCAATTCTGTAGAATTATATAAACTCGTTAGCAATTGATTATTTTCTGGTTTATTTAACTTTAATAAAGCATTAATTAGCTTTTCTCTCAATACCACTGGCACATCATCATCAATAACAATGCCATGAGCAGGAACACCAGAAATCTTATGCAATACTCTGACTTTGCTTCTATCTTCAGCAGTTAAATAGGGAGGATAAAGAGCATATTCTGATACTACAGCCACATCTGCTTGACCTCTAACTACAGCTTCTAAAGCTTTGCTGTAATTACCACCATAACTAATTTTACCAAAGAAACTATCTAAGCGATCGCGATTAGGAACAAAACCCTGTTTTACTAACTCACTCACTGGAAAAACAAACCCAGAACCAGATGTAGGAGAAGTAAAAGCCATACTTTTTCCTCTTAGTTGTTCTAACGTTGCTTTGGGAGTACTTCTAGTTTTAAATGGGCTATTTTTGGGAACAACAAAAATAGAATCGTAAGTGTATCTACCAGAGTAATTTTTACGAACTTCAGCCAAGTATAAACGAGAATTTGCTAATTGTTCAGCTTTTAATGCTGGACGACTACTTAGAAATGAAACATCAGCACGATTTGCTCTTAAAGCTTCTACTGCGGCTGTATCATCACCTATCTGCGCTTTAACAGGTATTCCCAACTCTTTAGATAAAAAAGTAGCTACATTATTAGCTTTATTTTGTAAGTCAGTAGAATCTGACCGAGTAGGAAAAACTATAGTTAGAGTTTGCCTTTTTTGAGCAACTAAGCGTGGTACTGGTTGATTTTTGAGAGAGTTAGCGTTTGCCATTTGCATGGACTCTAAACCGCTCAAAACCATTCCAGTCAAGACTAGTAACCCTCCAGTAACACCCCACAGGCTTTTTTTGCTCACAACCATTTTTTCTACTCCAATGAAAATAATTCTTAAAATTGTTACCATTACTATGCAACAATTTCCTAATAAATCCTACATTTTTTAGGATTAGAAGTCAATAACTTAGAGATTCTTTCTCAATTACATCTTGTGTGCGGGTTCTGTTCCATACTCCTTCATATCCTGTTCAGATCAAGACTTATTAATTAGGGTTAATGCAGAGATGGGGGACACGGTGGCTCGGAGAGTTTTTTTGATAAGTATGATCTTATCTGATTTTGTGTGAGGACTTCAGTCCCTAAAGCCACGATTAAAGTCCTGACTACAAGCAAGAGTTTTTTATTCAGGTTGATTAACCGGACATGATATCAAGACTTCCCGAAGAGGAAACCGCAGATATGTGTGAAAATTTTAAGCTATGATTTATTTGTCAATTTGTAATCAGATTTGAATTTACATCAGTTTTAATGTATTTGAACAAGGTAAGCTTGGCAAAAATCTGGGCTAATAAAATAGGCTTGAGCTTTAAACTAATGCTTTGAGTAACGCCTGAAGTTTAAGCTGCACCTCAGCAAACTCCTTCTCAGGATCAGAACCGGCAACGATACCAGCACCAGCATACAACCTAGCGCGATCGCCATCGATTAATGCTGAACGAATTCCCACAATAAACTCACAGTTACCGCTAGCATCTACCCAACCCAGAGGCGCAGCATATAAACCCCTTTCAAAGCTTTCGTAACGACGAATTTCTGCACAAGCAAAATCTCTTGTTGCACCAGCCACGGCTGGGGTAGGATGCAGTTGGGAGACTATTTTTAACGGGTGGACGTTAGCGGGAACGCTGGCTGTAATTGGTGTCCATAAATGCTGGATGTTAGATAATTGTCTCAGGCGCGGCGCTAATACCTGGGGTAACAAACCTAGCTGGGTGAGGCGTTGAGTAATGAAATCAATTACTAGAGAATGTTCATGTCTTTCTTTGATACTATTTAATAAGCGATTGGCATTAGCAGCATCTTCAGCAGGTGTTTTACCTCTGGGTGCAGAACCAGCTAAAGCATCGGAAATTAACTCTTGATTATGAATACTAATTAATCGTTCTGGACTAGCGCCAATAAAGTTCTGTCCCTTACCATTACTAGTAGAAAAAATATAACAATTAGGATGTATTTTGCGAAGATTGTTTAATGATTGGAATAAATTAAACATATTGCTGGATTTCACATCTAAGGCATTTGCTAGGACAATTTTGCTTAAATGGCTAGACTGAATTTTTTCTACGGCTGATTTAACTGCGCGTTTAAAATCTTGAGCATTAGTTACAGATTGTTTACTAAATTTAGTCGGTAACTGCTCCAAATTTGTAGAAGGATTTTCTAAAGCCTGAATTTGGGTAATTTTATCCTGCAAATCTTGCAAGATGTTTTCTACATTCGTGCTGGCTTTAATAATTATATTATTGACTAATATGCAGTGTTGATTTTTTACTCCTATTTGCCAACGGGGGAGAAAAACTGTAGCGGATGGAAATGGGTATTCTATTTGAGAAATATAATCAAAAAAGCTGAAATAACAAAAAAAGTGAGGTTCTGCAAAAGTTTGCTGATTGTTACCAAAGTTTATAATATTTTTTAGACAAGATTTGATAAAGGATTCAGCTTGATTAAAACGCTCTTTGCCATCAATTTCTAATTTTGCTACAGTATCAATGGCGGCGATCGCTTCTCCTTTAGCCTGATTCTCAAAGTAAAAATTTATTTCATTTGCTTGCGTAAGTTTATCTAATACAACTAAGGGATCTACCCAGTCAATATCCAACGAAATACTTACAATTTGCCGACAATTATGCTTGAGGCAATTTTCCTGAACGTTTAACAGAAAATGGTATAGGTCTTTGTTTTTGACAAAGAAGTTGCTGCGACATGGTAAAACTGTCATGGATCTAGCAATAGTAAACTTTTTTTAAGTTAACTTCCTAAAGTGTAATTAAACGTGGTCGTATTTCTACAGGTAACATATTCAGTTGCCACTTCACCAGAGTATGGTTTGCTGTATTTATGGTGTTCTCAGACGCTGAACAGCTATTCCTAGTTTCGGGTTGCATCCAAAAAATGAGTGTTACTAACAAGAGGTTAACCAACCACAGCAAATTCCTTAAGTTTGGCACTTAACCAGTATTTAGTAAACCCCAGAGTTCCAGCCCTCCAGAATCACTGTTGAATTGGGTGCTAGGGTGCTGGTGTCTCTCGAAACTGTAAAATTTTATGTATGAGTAAGGTTACTGTAATCTCATTAAACACTACTGATGACTACAAGACAGGTTGGAAATCCTCAAATTAAATTATGGATGGCGGCTATTAAACCGCCGATGTACAGCGTTGCTATCATGCCGATTTGGGTAGGAACAGCAGTGGCTTTTGCGGAAACCAAAAGTTTTAATTTAGTAGTATTCTCTACTTTTATAGCTGCGGCAATTTTAATTTTAGCTTGGGAAAATATCAGCAATGATGTCTTTGATTCGGAAACGGGTATTGATAAAAATAAACATCATTCTTTAGTAAACTTAACTGGGAATAAGCTATTAATATTTTGGTTAGGAAATTTGTGTTTGGTTTCTGGGTTGTTGGGAATAATGGCGATCGCCATTTGGCAAAAAGATTTCACTGTCATCGGCTTAATCCTGCTGTGCTGCGCCTTGGGCTACACATACCAAGGGCCTCCCTTTCGCTTAGGATACCAGGGTTTGGGGGAAATTATTTGTTTTTTTGCTTTTGGCCCTTTGGCGATCGCCGCCGCATACTATAGCCAAACTGCAACTTGGTCAATCAACAGTTTAGCAGCTTCAGTGATTGTGGGCATTGCCACCAGCCTAGTTTTATTTTGCTCACATTTCCACCAAGTTAAGGATGACATCGCCGCCGGGAAGCGATCGCCTGTTGTGCGTCTGGGTACTGCAAAAGCTGCACAACTACTATATTGGTTTACGGGGGGTATTTATCCTCTGATTTTAGTATTTGTTTTATTGGGTATGTTCCCTGTGTGGACTTTGCTGAGTTGGCTGAGTTTACCTTTTGGTTTTCAGTTATGTCGTCATGTTCAGCAAAATCATCATCTCCCGGAAAAGGTGAGTAATTGTAAGTTTATTGCGGTTAATTTACATTTTTCCTGTTGTTTGCTGTTGGGTTTGGGGTTTATGTTGGGGGCTGGATAAGGAAGTTTTTATCACGCAGAGGCGCAGAGGCGCAAAGAGGGTGAGGTGAGGGGTTTTCGGTTTAATTTTCGTTGTTATGGGCGACGGTTTTTGCAGCCACTGGTGACTAATCATGGGATTTGGCATATCCGTGAGGGGATAATTGTTTGTCTGGGTGGCTGTGCTTATGGGGAAATTGCCCCTATTAGTTGGTTTGGTTCGGAAACTCTAGAACAGGCTTTGGATTTTTGTCGTCAATTACCCACAGAAGTTACAGAGGAGATGATTTTCTCTATCCCTGATAGTTTACCTGCTTGTCAATTTGGTTTTGAGTCGGCTTTGGGAGGAATGGGGAGTGGGGAAGTTAAGGAATATAGCCAATTTCTGACTTATAGTGGCTTGTTACCGGCTGGGGAGGCGGCGTTAAGTCAATGGGAAACACTGTGGAAGCAGGGATATCGCACGTTTAAATGGAAAATCGGGGTGGATGCGATCGCTAATGAGTTGCAAATTTTTGATGTATTGACTCGGAAATTACCGCCTGCTGCTAAGTTGCGATTAGATGCCAATGGTGGACTTAGCTATGAGGAAGCTAAACTATGGCTGGGGATTTGTGACGAGATTTCCGCAAATATTGAGTTTCTCGAACAACCATTGCCTGTGGAACAATTTTCGGCGATGTTGGAATTGAGTATTAGTTTTAAGACTGCGATCGCCTTAGATGAATCTGTCGCCACACTCCAGCAACTAAAGCATTGCTTTCAACAAGGTTGGCGAGGAATTTTTGTGATTAAACCAGGTATAGCGGGTTCACTGTCTCGTCTGCGACAATTTTGCCAACAACATCAAATTGATGCCGTTTTTTCCTCAGTATTTGAAACAGAAATTGGTAGACAAGCAGCACTCCAACTAGCAGCAGAATTATCTCAGCCAAATAGGGCGGTTGGTTTTGGGATAAATCATTTTTTAGAACCCGCAGAAAAAACCTAATTTAAATGTCCATAGAATCACCTCTATTTTATCTTAACAAACTAGCTGAAAGAGATTTTCTCATTGGTGACAATAATCAACAATTTCAGCAAATAGCCTCAGAATTATATTTAGAACTACAGCATCAATTAGCTGCTGGAAATTCTCCAAAAATCATCATAGCGGAACGTGAACCAATGCGATTTTTTGCAGGTTTTATTGCTGCTTGTGCTGCTGGTTGTCCAGTTTTCCTGTGTAACCCCGACTGGGGAAAACAAGAATGGGAAGAAGTTTTAGAATTAGTACAACCTGATATAATTTGGGGACTAGAAATAAAAATATCTCCTCATCGCATCTCTAACCATTTCCCATACATCATGATTCCCACAGGTGGTTCATCGGGAAAGATTAAATTTGCTATTCATACATGGGAGACTCTAATCGCATCTGTACAAGGATTTATCGAATATTTTCAGATAACCCAAGTAAATTCCTTTTGTGTATTACCGCTATATCATGTTAGTGGTTTAATGCAATTTATGCGTTCCTTCACCACTGGAGGTAAATTAGCGATCGCACTATTTAAAACTTTAGTATCTAGCCCAGAATATCAGATTAAACCAGAAAATTTTTTTATATCTTTAGTCCCTACACAATTACAACGCTTACTCGAAGATTCCCAATTAACACAATGGCTATCTCAATTCCAAACTGTACTTTTAGGAGGTGCGCCAGCGTGGGAAGAACTGTTAGAAAAAGCGCGATTTCACCGTATACGTTTAGCACCAACTTATGGGATGACAGAAACTGCTTCTCAAATTGCCACCCTCAAACCAGATGATTTTTTAAATGGTAAAATTAACAGTGGTCAAATTCTCCCTCATGCACAGGTAAAAATTCGCAATCAACAAGGTGAAATTTTAAATACCAATCAAACCGGAAATATCACCATTCAGGCGCAATCATTAGCCCTTGGCTACTATCCACAAACCTGGCAAAATCAGCATTATTTACAAGTAGACGACATAGGATATTTAGATTCACAAGGTTATTTAAATATTGTCGGACGTAGCAGCGACAAAATTATTACAGGCGGAGAAAACATTTACCCAGCCGAAATTGAAGCCGCAATCAGATCAACTCAAATGGTAACTGATGTTTGTATCATCGGCTTACCAGATAAACACTGGGGACAAGCAGTAACAGCTATTTATATCCCCAAATATCCGGAAATTTCTACCCAAACACTGCAAACAGAACTCAATAAAAAACTGAGTAAATTCAAAATTCCCAAACACTGGATTTCCGTAGCAAGCTTACCCCGAAATCCCCAAGGAAAAATCAACCGTCAACAACTGCAAAAAATAGCCACAGAACAGCTACAGAATCTCTCTTGACTTTCTTCTCTCTGCGGCCTCTGCGTCGTGGCGATTAGTTTCCAACCACTGAATTATCTCAGCAGACAAATCCTGCTTAGTTCTACTAATCGCATCAATACAAACGTGTCTAGTAACAGCCTTAGCAACCAGAACATTTTCAACCATTATTTGATAATTAACTTCAAACTTATTCACATCTAACTTGTGAGGAATTAAACTCATTTCCAACTTGTCCCCGCAGAACATCGGGCGAAAAAAATCCACACTAGCCTGAACAACAGGAAAAGCCACAGATGGATGAGTAAAAAAAGCTTTGATATCAATACTCGATGCTTCTAGGGATGCTTCATAAGCTTCATGACACATACATAAAACATTAGCAAAATAAACTACTCCAGCAGCATCTGTATCTTGAAGTCGAATAGTCCGGTTATAGATAAAAGACATTATTTCAAAGGTTGATATATATCCTCAGAACTAGGGTTGAGATAAGGACGCTGCAAATCAATCAAATGCTGGGCAAAATGTTGATCAATTACCCTCATGCGTTCCTCCATGGCATTTTTACCTTTTTCCCAAGCTTCCAACAAAGCATTGGCGACAATTTGACAACGGTTCATTCCAAAACTTTCCTGTGCGGCAAATTTTTGGGTGGGTTCTTCAGCTAAACTCAATCCTGGCGCTAAAAACTTGGTAAACAAAGGTATTTCAGGCAGAAAATGAGATTGATACTTTGTATAAACAGAAGAAAGAACTTTGCGAATTGCTGGATAATCCTGGCGTTCAAAATAAAGTATACCTGAGTCATAGCGTCCATATCCCGCCGGATTATGGAGAACCTGAAAAGTAAAAGGAATATTAGCGGCGTTGAGTTGCTGCGTCAATCCATCCATGCAGGCGATCGCACCGAATGAAGTAAAATTAAAATAGATTCTGCCTATACCCAAATCTGCATCTGGATTACCTTGCTTTTCCTGTCCAACGTTGCTAACTGCTAAATAACAGCCCTTTTGGACTCGATTTTTAGGCATCCAAATAGCTACTGAGTCCCCCACCTGAGCAGATTTTTTACTCGGTTTGAGATGACAGTCTGGCTCAATATATACTGTCAAACCGCCTTTGCTTACTGCCATACTACCATCCGGTTCCAGACGCAATACCTGCCAACTGGGGTCAAAATAACCTTTACCGTGATTGTTAGTTTGTAGTTGTTCGTAAAATTCCCAATCCACATCCAAAATAGAATTAGTATCTAAAGTTTGGTGTCGTAAGCAATTAGCCGTTTGAATATTAACAGCCAAAGTGCTTTGTAGAGAACCATTGTAATAGATACCGTAAAGAAAATTCCGCAATAAGAGATTCAGATATTTATGCTGTAAAGCCGCAGGATTTTGTTGAAATCTGTCTGCGACTTTAGTAGGTAAAGCAAAAGGTTGATAATTGGTATGGTGAATACAGAAGTTGGGCTTGATTTCGATATTACTAGCAATATCAACCAGAGAAGTTAGCAAGAAATTGGTAGAAGAATTTAGCATTAATTAATCCAGGATAAGTTCCAAAAAAAATTTACTTAACAACCCCGAAGGTGAGTTTTTTCGTAATACAGAGGAATCAATTGCTTCTCTTTTTCACGTTGGGGAAATTTATGAATTTTTGCTAAAGGTTTGGCAACTTTCGACTCAGAAACCCCGAAAATACTCAATACAGATTGTTCAGGTATGGTGAGGAGATTTTTAGCAATCTGAAGCATATAAATGTCAGTATTGCCAAAATATTTACAATACTTAATCTTTTCTTGAATTTGATTAATCAGCGCTAATCCTGTAAACTGGATGACTCGGACAATAAAATCACTGCGATAGTCCAAAATCAAGGGGAAAGCATTCAAATAAGCCCGCATTAAAGCCAGTAATGAAGGTTGCAACACCTCTAAGGGTGTCATGGCTAAATGCAGTGATTCTTCTAACTCAATGGTAGGATCAACCACCAAACTGGAAAGCCAAATTCCTAAATAGCTGGCGATGAGACTACCCAAATCAAAAGCAGGATCTCCCCAACCACAGGCTTCCCAATCAATCAATTTAATTAGGCAATTGTCTAGTTGATCCCAACGAGAATGAATTAAGATATTATTTAAGTTCAGGTCGTTGTGAGTCAAGCAGCAAGGTTGCCATTCATAAGCCAAATCTGCGATCGCAGATTCTAAACTCTCATAACGTTGATAAAGAAGGTAGAATTTTAACGCCTCTGTGGGAACTGTACCAAATATTTCTGGGCTAATGGAGTCTACCCCTTGCGCCGGATTATAAAAGCTATAGCGAAACTGTCCTTCAGGCGCAGTCGCCATAAAATCACGATATTCTCGGTGTTGGAAGGTAGCACGATGTAGTTCCCCTAATGATGTACCAATGGCGGTAGCAATTTCTAGCGGGAAAATATCGTTTTGGCGGTAAAATTCATTTAGTTCTGAATATTCACTTAAATAATTACGGACAAGGATAGAATTCTCCTCGTCAAAATGTAGTATTAATGGTGCGATCGCCGAAATATTTCCTAGAACCGGAAACTGTTCGAGCAATTGGTGAAACAACCACTCATTAAAAAACTCATGGGAAGTTCCATCATCTTCAATATGGCGTTTTTGTTTAACCAGCAGTTTTTGATTACCTCCTAGAGTTACCAGTATATTTAAATTCTGCTGGCTACTTTTGAGCAACTCATATTTGTTTGAGGCTCCATCTTCTGAGCAACATAGACCTGTTTCTTGCAGATACTGGATAATGTTTTGAGAAGACAGTGATAACAACATATATTATGTCCTACTTCCTAAAAATGCTGATAAAATTACCATTAATTGAGATGAATTTAGCTTTAGCAGTTTCGGCAGACAGTAAAAATTGCTCCAATATACTAATATCTCATCTATCAGATTAAAACCTGCCATAATGGCACTATAACTTTAATTTTTACTTTAAATTACGCTGCTAAACACTATTAAATCTGAAGATTTAACTTTTGTTAAATAGCAAATAAACAACTATCTAGAGATAGATATTATCGGATCTAAGCATTGATTTTTTCCTAAAGATTTTTAGTTTTACTGATATGATGCTGCCAAATAATTCCGTCTGAACAACAATTCATCTCTTTTTCAGCACATTTGATCATTTACTAATAAGTATTTTCCACATTTAGAGTAGAATCATTCATAACCTCAACACCAGGTAAATTATATACAGCCTTATTTTTATTGATCATCACCAACTCAAAAAAACCGGATGTTTTCAACAGTCGGGAATTATTTTTTCGCCAAATATTAATAATCTATACGGGAGCAATTACTTTAATATTACATTCCTCAGTAAAACTATTGCTGCTAAAAAACCGTTATATTACACAGTAATACTGAATTTATAGCTCTTGCATCCTTTATATTGTGACAAAATCAAATTTATATAGTATAAATGTATTGTAAAAAATAATAGGAGGCAGAAGGAATATCTACGTAAAAAATCGATGAGGATAATTAATACCTACCGAGAACCAATTGATTCACCATCAACGTCAATGCCAACACACCCAAAATTACCATCAATCCGGCGGGCATAAACTTGCGTGTTTTAGCTAATCTCAAGGCAAAGAAAATTACTAAACTTACAGTAACTAAAACTGCTAAAATCAAAGCCCAGGCTTGACCTTGGATTTGAAAGTAAGCAGCCAAAATTAGTAATAAACCACTAATAACACCACTGAACAGCGAAACTTGACTATTAGCCTTAATGTAGCCGATGATGCCACCAATAATCGCTAAAATGCCATAAATAAGTGCAGCAATTAAACTTGAGTTCATTGTTAAAACCTCTGTATATTTTGATTTTGCTGCCAGGGTCGGCAGACATTCGACCATAGCCCTTTAGCTCAACTACCTCGTTAATTGATGGATAATCCAGCGATGCCAAAAGCCATTAGCTCATCCTATAGCCATAGCCAGGTGCAATTCCTCCAATGTCAAGCAGCATCACTTTTACTCTACCAATCTGTCATGGAAAGCGAAGGGGCGATCGCATTCCTTGACCTGTTGCAAGCTATACGATACACTGATGCCGATGCACGGGGTTGCCTCAAAGCCTATGGCAATTATTTTTACGCCTTAACTACTAGATATCAAAATTGGGAGGACTACCTAATTACTCAAATTCTCATTTCTGAGAATCCTTTTAGTAGGCTTGCTCAACAGCAAGATTTTGAGGATTTACCCCATGCTTTAGTAGCCGCAGTAGAGCATGATTTACAGGTGTTGCAGAATCTTTATGAATGTAGCAGCGCTTCTTTGAGCGAGTGGGTACAAACTGTCGCCCATTTGCCCATTTCACCTGTTGTCTGGTACAAAGAACAAAATCTCAGCATAGAGTCAAAATTAATCGTGTTCCTACAAAAGTTAGATAATTGGGCTGATGCTGTAGAAGAGTTAGCAGCTTATTATTGCCAGTTCGGCACTGGCTTATTTGCAGAATATCACGCTTTGCGCTGGCAAGAAAGTAAGTTTGTTGGCATTAAGTATCCTGATCCGATCAAGCTGAATACTCTCGTGGGTTATGAGTCTCAAAAAGAAACTTTAATCAAAAATACAGAATTTTTATTATCAGGAGAGGTAGCACTGCACATACTACTTTACGGGAGTCGGGGGTCGGGAAAATCTTCTGTAGTAAAAGCTTTGTTAAATGAGTATAGCCAGCAAAATCTCCGCTTGTTGGAAGTCGCCAAATCTGACTTGCAGAATTTACCAAAAATTGTCGAACATTTGCGGGGAGTACCACAAAAATTTATTATCTTTGTCGATGACCTTTCCTTTGAAGAAGATGATGATGCTTTTAAAGCACTTAAGGTAGTTTTAGAAGGTAATTTAACTGCACGTCCCCAAAATGTAGTTGTCTATGCTACTTCTAATCGCCGCCACTTGATTCGTGAGTATTTTGCAGATAGACCAACGCCCAAAGATAACGAAGAAATCCATGCCTGGGATACAATGCAGGAAAAACTATCATTTAGCGATCGCTTTGGTCTCACTCTCACCTTTGAACCAGCAGATCAGAACACCTATGTAAAAATTGTCCAACATCTAGCAGCCCAAGCAAAAATTAATATTACCCCAGAAGATTTAGAATATCAAGCATTACAATGGGCAACGCGCCACAATGGTCGCTCTGGACGTACAGCCAGGCAATTTATTGATTTCTTAAAAGCAGATTTAGCATTATCTCAATCCAACATAGTACAAACAGACATAAAAAAAACAACCATTTAAAATCAATGAAAAATTTATTTTATACGCTTTTTGAACTTTGACTTTTGTTTAGAGATACTAGTTATAAAATGAATTAGCTGGGGATATTATTTTAGTAACCCACAAATTAACCAAATCCTTAAAATTACACCTTTGAAGATCATAGTAATGAGTCGTAATGGCATTAACAACTACCTATTCTGACAACTCAACTACGCTAAAAAAAACCAATATCCAATCAGCAATGATCAGCAATCGATATATCTTAGGCATAGTTGCCTTTAGTGTGAGTTTTGGCATTAGTCTAGTCCCCAACTGGAATTTGAATCAAGCCTTGATTACGGGTGTAATTACTATACTTGCTACCTATGCGGCAGCGTTATTTATAGATAAGCGCCGCAGCAATTATGAAATGCTGATTTTAACTTCTCACCGCAAGCGAATTAAAGAAATGGAGGGGCTTAAACTGCGGATTGTCAAAGAAATTAACCAAATAGAAGAGCATCGTAACTTATTATATACAGAGTCTAACAAGCTCGAAAAACAAATATTAGACTGCCGTAATCAGAGAAATATTTTACATCGAGATTTAGGAACATTTGCAGGACAAAAAAAGCAGTTAGAAACCGAAAGTATTCACCTAATTTCTGAAATAGCAATCCTTGAAAAAAATAAAGCAGAACTGTATAATGCTTTTTCTCAACTCACCACAGAAAAACGTCGCCTTGAATTAAACTGCAATACATCTCGCGCTGAAATTATGCAGTTGCAAAATCAAATTGCCGAACTCCAGCAACAAAAACAAGAACTTGATAGTAATGTCAGCCTGCTAGGTAGACTTAAACCCCAACTAGAGGAAAAAATGTATGAACTGCGAATTGAAGTCCAAGAACTAGAAACCAAGACTAACCAGCAAAAAGAATTGTTAGCATCTACAAAAACTCAAAGAGAAAATTTAGCCGAAAATCTCAATTACCTAGAAACTAAAATCACAGAAAAACATTCAGATTTACAGCAAATCGAATCACAAGTTTCGTTATTGCAAGAAGAACGAGACTTATTACAGAGCCAAGTTTGGGAATTACTCCCACAAACAGAAATATTAAATCAAGATCCAAATGATGTATTTGCTTTTGCCGAATTAATTGATTCCTTAGACTCAACAAATAAATATGAAATTTTACCTGAGGAATGGAATAATTTTTTAGGAATACTCCCAAAGCATGAAATTCAGGTATTAAAAGCCTTGGTAGAACAAGATAATCCCCAGGCAATTATTAAACAAATTTCCGAAGCTCATATTACCATGCCAAATCTATTAATTGATTCTATAAATGAACACGCCAATGATACTATTGGAGAATTAATAATTGAAACTAGTTTGGGAATTCCTCAAGTGTATCAAGAGCATATATTAAACGCGAGAAAAATGCTGGGTATGTATGAAAACCTCATAGCTAAACAAGCCTCATCAAATTAAAGTAGCTTGTTTGGTTTACTCTGTCAGAAGTAAGCTACGTTCCTCAACACAAGTCTGGAAACCCGCTCAACGCAGTGGCTCCCCAACCTACAAAAATACATTTTATTAGAAGTATTAATGTGGCATTAATATTAGGTAAGTAAGTGGGCGTTAAAAAATATAATCTCAACCTAACCCCCCAACCCCCTTCCCTGCTAGGGAAGAGGGAGTCAAAGCCTCTCACCTGGTAGGGGAGAGGAATGGAAGCGAGGTTTTATATTTAATTGTGCCAAGCTACTTATATATCTTCAAACTTTGCGTTAGAAAATCAGTGAAGTGAAATATATGGTTAAGCTCAAAATCTCCAAAAAAATTTCCACTGCTTTAATTAACTCTTTGGGCGCAGGAGTAGTACCGAGAACAGGAGTTGAGCATATCGCAGTTGGGCGAGAAAAAGAATTTCAAAGCCTATTCAAAAATCTCGATGACATCGCAGAAGGTATATCAGCATTTCGGTTTATCATTGGTAACTATGGCTCAGGTAAAAGCTTCATACTCCAACTCATTCGCAACCGTGCTATGGAACAAGGTTTTGTGGTAGCTGATGCTGATTTATCTTCTTCACGCCGATTAGCAGGAACCCACAATGAAGGTTTAGCAACTTATCGCGAATTAATGAGCCACTTAGCTACAAAAACTCGTCCTGATGGTGGTGCTTTAGTTTCAATTTTGGAAGGTTGGATTAATAAAATTCAACAAGAAGTTGTCAAAGAAACAAACTTGCGTCCTAACGACGATGGTTTTGATGACAAAGTTGAAGCCAAAATCAGGGAAGTAGTGCTGTATATTGAAGATTTAGTACATGGTTTTGATTTTAGTAGCGTAATTATTGCTTATTGGCGTGGCTATCGCTTAGATGATGATGATTTAAAAAATGCAGCTATGCGTTGGCTGCGTGGAGAATTCAGCACTAAAATTGAAGCAAAAGCAGCGTTAGGAGTACGAGTAATTATTGATGATGATAGTTGGTATGACTACATCAAACTATTTGCTAAGTTTGTCGCCGAGATTGGTTATAAAGGACTATTAGTTTTAGTTGATGAAGCCGTAAATTTATACCAAATATCAACTACAGTTACCCGTGAAAAAAACTATAACAGACTGCTAACAATGTTTAATGACACCATGCAATGTAAAGCCGAACATCTGGGCATTTTTATTGGTGGGACAACCAGATTTTTAGAAGACCCAAATCGGGGACTTTTTGCAGACCAAGCTTGGCGCAGACGCACAAAAGAAAGCCGTTTTGCTACACAGTCAGGGGTTCAGGAACAGTTAGGGCCAGTGATTAGGCTTAACCCTTTGAGTGAAGCCGAAATTCTCGCACTTTTGCAACGTTTAACTGAGATTCATGCACTCAATTTCGGTTATGAACAAGTTTTGAAGAATCCTGAGTTAAAGGAATTTGTGCAAGAAATTGTGACTCGTTTGGGTGCAGAAGCTTTACTTACACCTGGGGAAATTGTGCGGGATTTTATTAGTTTGTTGAATATCTTGCATCAAAATCCAGGAATGGCTTTTAGTGAACTAATTCATGGTTCTAAATTTAACCCTACTGCTATGGAGAAAGATGCAGATGAGGATGATAATGCAGCAGAGTTTAGTTTGTAAATCAAGTATGAGATGCGATACAAACATAAAATTTTTTTTACTATTTTTGTACTAAAGTTGCTTTTATAGATTTTAAATAAATATCCTTGGCATACGACAGCATCTGCCGATTTTTAACATCTGAGTATCCATCATCTTTTGTACAAATGTCAAAGATTTCCAAAATGCTGAATTGTTATTTCCTAACTTATCAATATTAAAACCCGAAGCAGTTATTAGGAGTTAAACGAAAATGGCAACTTTAACTAAGTAGGTAGGCGGGAAAATTTCAAGGTATATCATTGCGAACGGAGCATAGCGGAGTGAAGCCATCGCTAGGGTTTTGAGGTTTTTACATTTTGTTACATAGTTAGGTTTATTTGTGCCTACCTACTTATTCGTTTACCAGACGACAAGCACAACAGATTAAAAGAACTTGCTCAAGCCAAAGGTATAAGTATCAATAAGCTGATTGAAGAACTTTCCACCACCGCTCTAGCCGAATTTGATGCCAATACAAGGTTTAAAGCAATGGCCGCAATGGGTAACTCAGAAGAAGGCTTAAGAATACTGGCTAAACTTGACGCTCAATTGTAGCATAGCAAAAATGCCCTCAGATTTTAGTAAATCCAGGGCATTTTCAGATTGATTATCGCATAGTTACAAACTCTTCGGCAGAACTAGGATGAATACCTACTGTGGCATCAAAGTTAGCTTTAGTAGCACCCATCTTAACTGCGATCGCCACTCCTTGTATAATCTCAGCAGCGCTGGTTCCCACCATGTGCGCCCCCACCACCTTATCGGTATTTTGATCAACCACTAATTTCATCATGGTTTTTTCATCTTTACCAGCTAAGGTATAATACATAGGTCGAAAACGACTGCGATAAACTTTCACCGCATCACCATATTTTTCTCTGGCTTCGGCTTCAGTCAAACCCACAGTTGCAGCTTCTGGTGTAGTAAAAATAGCTGTCGGCACATTTTCATAACTCATGGTGCGAGACTTGTTACCAAATACAGTATCAGCCAAGGCGCGACCTTCATTAATCGCCACAGGAGTTAAATTAATATTATCTGTACAATCTCCCACTGCATAGATATTTTCTTCACTGGTTTGACTGTATTTATCAACAATAACTGCACCATTCTTGTCTAGCTGAACTTTGGTATTTTCTAAGCCCAATTTTTGTGTATTGGGTTTGCGACCTGTGGCTGCTAAACTGACGGCATCAACAATTACCGTCTCCTCAGAATCATTATTGCGGCGAACTGTCACCTTTAAGCCTGAGTCAGTCTTCTCAATGGCAATGATTTCGCTATTATTCAGAATTTTGATGCCGTGATTACCCATTGCTTGCTGAATTTCAGTTTGCAAATCTTCATCAAAACCACGCAAAATCTTTTCATTCCGAATTATCTGGGTGACATCGCTTCCCAGTCCATTCAGGATACAGGCAAATTCTGAACCAATATAACCTCCCCCCAAAATTACTAGGCGCTGGGGTTGTTCTTTGAGGTGGAAGATATCATCGGAGGTAATAGCATATTCAATTCCGGGGATTTCTGGCTTGACGGGATACCCACCCACAGCGATTAAAATTTTGTCTGCGGTAATTTGGCGATCGCCTACTTGAATCGTGTGAGCATCAATAAATTTACCGTATCCCTCAAAGAGTTCAACTTTGGATTTATCCAGCATCCCTTTATAGATACCATTCAGACGAATCACTTCATTATTGACCGCCGTAATCATTTTTTCCCAATCTAGAGTACTCTTGACTGCACTCCAGCCATATCCTTGGGAATCTTCCAACAACTCAGGAAAATGGGAAGCATAGACCATTAACTTTTTGGGGACACAGCCACGATTTACGCAGGTTCCGCCTAGTCGGTCAAACTCAGCCACCCCTACTTTGGCTCCATATTCCGCAGCTCGTCTAGCAGTTGCAATACCACCAGATCCTGCACCAATTACAAATAAGTCAAAATCGTAACTCATGTGTCCCTCAAATTTTAGATTTTTAATATCGGGACTGAGGACTGGGGACTGGGGAATAGGGACTGGGGACTGGGAAAGAAATTTTTTCATCCTCAATGTCCCGATATCCAACGACCAATGCTCAGTCCCTTCAAATATTACACAGCAGCAGGAGTTTTAGCTTGTTTCAGGTAACTCAGCATGGTGTCTGCATCCGAAACTTCAAATGGATCGGTAGGAGAGTTATCTTCGTGACCAGCTTCAATGAAAATCTGTTCAATTTTGCCGTCATTCACTACCATTGAGTAGCGCCAAGAGCGCAAGCCAAAGCCCACGTTAGATTTATCAACTAACATCCCCATCTTGCGGGTAAATTCACCATTACCATCGGGGAGGAGCTTAACATTGTTAGCGCCTTGTTGCTTACCCCACTGGAACATGACAAAGGCATCATTTACAGATACACAAACTACATCATCAACTTCCAAGGCTTTGAATTGATCATAAAGTTCTTCGTAGCGGGGAAGGTGGGAGGTGGAACAAGTGGGGGTAAAAGCTCCAGGTAGTGAAAATACTACAACACGCTTACCCGCGAAAATATCTTGAGTGGTACGGTCTTCCCAACGGAAGGGGTTAGGACCACCAATGGACTCGTCGCGCACGCGGGTTTTGAAGACAACGTTGGGAACTTTTTCGATAACAGCCATATTAATTTTGTGATCAGTGGAGTTTTAGTTTGTGATTGCATTATGCTCACTTATATCAGAATAATTCTGATTTACGAAAAACTCAATAGTTATAAATACTTAGTTATTTAATTTGTTCAGATATGATACTAATTTATTACTAGGGTAGATTAGAATAAGAGAATCGTTAAAATGTAAAATGTAGCAGCAGATATGCAGCAAGAGGCACACACAATTATTCAAACCTTAAAATCTAAGGGTTTGAGGGTGACTCCTCAGAGGTTCGCAGTTTATGCAAATTTGTTATCTCGGTCTGATCACCCCACAGTTGAAATTATCCTGGCGGATCTCAATAAAGATTTTCCAGTGTCATCTCAGGCGACTATTTACAGTTCTCTGCAAGCCCTGAGAGAAGTGGGTCTTGTGCAGGAGGTTTTACTGGAAGAGGGGGTTTGTCGCTATGATGCCAATGTGGAAGCGCATCACCACTTTTGTTGTCGCCGATGTGGTGCAATTGAAGATATTGCCTGGGAAACTTTCCAGTGTGTAGATATGAAGAGTCTCCGCCCTGGTATGCGTGGCGAAAGTTATGAAGTGACTGTTCGCGGTTGGTGCGATAGCTGTGAAATATAGGAATCCGCTTTGATTTCTGAAGGGGATTTTTGTTTAACGTTAGCGGAGCGTGGCGTTAGCCATACCGCAGAGACACAGAGATCACAGAGGAGGAAAAGAAGAAGGAATGTTTAGATTTTATTTGCGATCGCTGTGAAATAGCTACTTAAGTATTTTATGTAAAGACAGTAATAATTCATTGACAGTATAAGGTTTGGGCAAAAATGTCTGTGTACCAGTGTCCATCACTTCTGCTAACTTAGTTTTGGACATAAAACCACTGGTAGCAATAATTTTCACCTGGGGGTTAATTTTTTGCAAAGTCCGAATGGCGGTTAATCCATCCAAAGAAGGTAACATCATATCCATGAGTACGGCACTAATTTTGTCTGCATATTTAGCATATAGTGCGATCGCCTCAATACCGTCACTAGCAATTAAAGTCTGGTAGTGATGACTTTCTAGCGATGTCCTGGTGACATCCTGAATCGAGGTTTCATCATCCACAATCAGAATTAATTCCCCATTTCCTGCGGGTATTGCTACATCTTCCACAGCGAGGGTTTCGGTTCCCCCCACGGCTGGTAAGTAGACCTTAAAGGTAGTACCATAATTAACTTCGCTATACACAGTGATAAAACCACCGTGGCTTTTAACAATCCCAATCACAGTAGAAAGTCCTAAACCTGTACCTTGTCCCACTGGTTTGGTGGTGAAAAATGGCTCAAAAATTCTATCTAAAGTTTCCTGGGGAATACCAACTCCAGTATCAGTAACCGTAATTACCACATATAATCCTGCTTCTGCTTCCAAGTTCATCCGAGCATAGTTTTCATCAACCAAAAAATTCTCAGCAGATATACTTAAAGTACCCCGATTAGGCATAGCATCGCGGGCATTGACACACAGATTCATCACTACCTGATGGAGTTGGGTACTATCTCCACAAACCAGCCACAACTCGTTAGGAATGTCGGTATAAATTTCGATGCTTTTGGGGAATGTTTCTTTAAGAATTTTGGCAATTTCCACAATCAGATGTCTAATCTGTAAAGTAATCCGCTTTCCTTCCACACCTCTAGCAAAAGATAGCACCTGCTTAACTAAATCTGCTCCCCGTTTCGCGTTGATTTCCAAAATCTCCAACAACCGCCGAGTCCGTTCATCAGCATCAGGGAATTTAAGTGGTAGCAATTGCGCTCCTGCCAAAATCGGTGTCAGGATATTATTTAAATCGTGAGCAATGCCACTAGCTAGTGTACCAATACTTTCCAGTCTTTGGGCGCGAAATAATTGTGATTCTAGACGCTTCTTCTCAGTAATATCCGTATCAACAATTAAAATTGATTTAGGCATTCCCTGTACATCGAGTACCAAACACCAACGACTAGATACTAGAATTTCTTTACCAGTTTTAGTGATTTGAGTTAACTCACCTTGCCACTTACCTTTAATCATGACAGACAATAAAGCCTCATGGTTTTCCTGAGCCGCTTCATTATCCAAAAGCTCACTAGCATTTCTGCCTATAGCCTCTTGAACTGTCCAACCATAGAGAGTTTCTGCACCTTTGTTCCAAAACAAAATCTGATTTTCTAAATCACACACACAAATGGCATCAGTGGTGATGTCTAGCAAAGCTGCTTGTTCACGAATTTTGGCTTCGGAAAGCTTGCGTTCACTGATATCAATACCGACACAAGTTATACCAACAATTTCCTGCGACTCATTCCGCAATGGTTCCACAGTCAAGTCATAAGATCGAGTCCCTTGGGGAGTAGTGATAGATACTTCCTCTCGAATACTGATGCCATTAGTCACTACACTATGCTTAATAGCCGTCAGACGTTGAGCATCTTTTTGTGGAATCAAATCAAAGTCATGTTTACCCAACATATCGTGACTCGTCCATCCAGACATAGGGTTATAAACCCAGGTGTAATATAGATTTATGTCTTGGTTGAAAACAAAAATCGGGGAATTTTTTAAAGCCACCCGAAAGCGTTCTTCACTCTGGCGTAAAGCATTTTCCGAACGTTGACGCTCAATAGCATAACGCATAGAACGCACCAGCAAATCGCCAGTCACTTGACCCTTGACTAAATAATCTTGTGCGCCTTCCTGCATCGCTCGTAGTGCGAGAGTTTCATCATCTAAACCCGTCAACACAATAATGGGAGTGGCTTTGGCCTGACGCGCCATGCTGATAAAAGTGTCTAGTCCCTGGCTATCAGGTAATGAAAGGTCTAAAAGTATGACATCAAAGCTGTCTCTAGCTATACACTCGAATGCTGATAAGAGCTGCTCGGCTGGCTGCAACTCCACATTTGCTGTAGTTACTTCTTCTAATAACTCTTGGAGTAAAAAGACATCACCAGGGTTATCTTCGACTAACAAGACTTTAATAGATTTTCCTGCCATTGATTATTTTACTCCGGTGGCAGTTTGACAATTGCAAACCAGAAATTTTCTATAGACTGTACAATTTTAACGAATTGGTCAAAATCAACCGGCTTAGTGATAAAGCAATTAGCCGACAGATTATAAGCTTTGAGAATATCTTCCTCTGATTGAGAAGTGGTCAAAACAACTACAGGAATCCGCCTAAGTTTTTGATCGGCTTTGATTTCTGCCAGGACTTCCCGCCCATCCTTTTTGGGTAAGTTTAAATCGAGCAGGACAATATCTGGATGAGGTGCGTTAGCATAGTTTCCCTGTTTTCGCAAGAAGGCCATGGCTTCTACACCATCTTCAACCACATTGAGGTTAACTGCTATTTTGCTATCTTCGAGGGCGATCCTAGTCAGTAGGGCATCGCCGGGATTGTCTTCTACTAACAAAACCTCTATGGGCATAATCGCTGTGGGAATATTCACGATTTTTTACCAGCCTTTTCTGGAATTGTGAAGTAGAAAATCGAGCCTTGACTCGGTTTCGACTCAACCCAGATCCGGCCGCCGTGGCGTTCTATAATCTTTTTACAAATTGCCAATCCAATTCCAGTTCCTGGGTACTTACTTCTACCGTGCAAGCGTTGAAAAATTACAAAAATGCGTTCAGTATATTGGGATTCTATCCCAATTCCATTATCGCTGACGGAGAATAGCCATTCATTTGGGGGAGTGGGAAGTTGTTCCTCTGTTTGTTCTGCTTTCATGGCTCCCAGATGAATTTTGAGTGGTGATTCTCCCTGGAATTTGATGGCGTTACCAATTAAGTTTTGTAACACTTGGGTTAATTGGCTAGGATCAGCCATGACTACAGGTAATGGATCATGGGTAATGATTGCGCCACTCTCTTCAATGGTAAATTTGAGATTAGCGATCGCCCGCTCAAAAATCGTCTCAAAATCAACTTCGACAATGGGCTGTCCCCGGCTGGTAACACGGGAATAGTTCAAAAGATCATTAATCAGGCTCTGCATCCGCCGCGCCCCATCTACAGCGTAGGTGATAAACTGTTCGGCATTAGCATCTAATTCATTTTTATACTTGCGTTCTAACAGTTGTAAATAACTTGTCACCATCCGCAACGGCTCTTGTAAATCATGGGAAGCTACATAGGCAAACTGTTCTAGTTCAGCATTAGAACGAGCCAGTTCTTGAGTATGGCGGGTTTCTTGTTCCAATAACTTGGCTTGGGCCAGAGCAATGCCAATTTGGTTAGCTATCTGTTGTAATAAATCTAACTCAAAGCTGTTCCACTGGCGAGGTGCTGCACATTGATGAGTAATCAACAAACCCCAAAGATTTTCCCTGACCAGAATCGGGACTACAAGGTTAGCTTTGACACCTAAACTTTGGAGAAATTCCCGATGGCAGTCTTGAATATGAGCTTGTTCAATGTCTACAATTGTACTGACTCTTCCTTGGCGATATTTTTCCACGTAGCCTTGTTCTTGAAAGCAGGGATTGAGTACCTCTTGTCCTAGAACCACAGGCCAACCAGGTAGCACAGCTTCTTGTACCACCGTTCCCGAACCATCAGCCCAAACTTGAAACATCACAACTCGGTCAGCTTGCAGGAGTTTTTGGACTTCTTTAACCGTAGTTTGCAGAATTTCATCTATTTGGAGACTTTCCCGGATTTTGATGGTGATTTCTGCGAAAAGTTGCGATGCGGAAGCCGCAGCAAGGCTTCGTAAATTCTGCTTTTTTAACTCTTCCTCGACGCGTTTGCGTTCAGTAATATCTTGAAAATACACAGACAAGCCATCTCGCGAGGGATAAGCGTGAACACTAAGCCAGGCGTTCAGGGGTGGATAGAATTCTTCAAATTCCACACTAACTTGTTGAGCGATCGCTCTGTGATACTCACAATCAAATTTTGTCTCTACCAGATCTGGTAAAATTTCCCAGATATTTTCACCCAATAGCTGATTTTTGCTTTTTTGTAAAAGTCCTTCAGCTTGACTATTAATATATGTAAAACGCCAATCTTGATCTAAAGCAAAAAAGGCATCAGTAATACTTTCGAGTATATTCGTAATCCGGGTTCTCGCCGCTTCTGAAGTAGCTCTTGCGGCTTGTTCATGGGTAATGAATTCCTCACTAATCCTAGACACTTCCGATACATTTCGTCTCAGTTCTAGTTGGTTAATCACCAAGTGACTCAGCGCCACCAGTGCTTCTAATTGTTGTTGGCTCAGTTGCCGTGGTACTTTGTCAATTACACACAGAGTTCCCAGCATATATCCCTTCGCGGTAATCAAGGGGACACCAGCATAAAACCGGACATAAGGATAAGCAGTAACTACCGGATTGGTTGCCAACTTGGCATCAGCTAAAGCATCTGGTACGATTACAACATCTCGTTTTTCTTGGCAAATGTAAGATAACCCCACATTACGGGGCATTTCCGGAACAGATAAACCGAGTTTTGCTTTAAACCACTGCCGATTTTCATCGATAAAATTGACTAAAGCTATGGGTGTACCACAGATAAAGGCAGCCAGTTGAGCTAAATTATCATAAGCTTCTTCAGGTTCCGTATCCAAAATTTGATACTCGCGGAGAACTTCCAGCCTCGCCGCTTCATAATTATTCGATTCAGTATTCATCGGGTTTTATAAAAAAAATAAAAAAATTAAGTTTCACCGCATAGCTATAGTTTAACCGGATGAAACGTGATGATATTTATGTATTTGCCCTGGTGACATTTCCAGCGATCGCAGTTAAAAATTGCTGTATATAAGGCACTTGTCGGCACTCCAGAATGATTTAGACATTCTGGAGATTTTTAGACTTAGACAACAGTTAAAGAAGCTTCCAGGCGAAGCTGCTCAACGAATTCATGCATATTCCCTGTATTGAGACGATAACTCAGAGGATGACCAATCAACCGCGCCGTACTTTCATACAAAGTCGTAATTTCGACTAAACCATTTTCGCGCAAAGTCCGCCCCGTAGAAACTAGATCCACAATTGCTTCTGACATTCCTGTAATGGGGCCTAGCTCCACAGAACCATACAAAGGTACAATTTCTATAGGTAAATCCAAACTATGGAAATATTCACGAGCGCAATTGACATACTTAGAAGCAACTCGACCATGAGGCGGTAAATCTAAAGGTGATTTATAGGCACTAGATGCTTTTACAGCTACTGACATTCGACAATGACCAAACTGTAAATCAACTAAATGTGCAACTTGCGGCTTTTTCTCCCGCAGCACATCATAACCAATAATCCCCAACTGTGCCTGACCATATTCTACATATACAGGTACATCTTGCGCCCGCACCAACAGTCCTTTTGCTTGTCCGCTAGCATCAGGAATTTGCAGTTGGCGAGTTCCAGAATCTAAAAAAGCGCTAAAATCCAAACCTACAGACTTTAACAGGCGGATGCTATTTTTGAATAGTTCCCCTTTCGGCAACGCAACAGTTAACATTTTCTTTTTGACAGTTCATTTATATTGAGAATATCTTGATTGCTTACCATAAGCAGCATGAGAATTTTATTAGTTGATGATGAAGTAGAACTAACTGACCCCCTAAGTCGCGTGTTAAAGCGCGAGGGTTACAGTGTGGATATGGCTTATGACGGTGCAACAGGGAGCGACTTTGCCGCAGTTGGTACTTATGATTTACTGATTTTAGATTGGATGCTACCAGGAAAAACTGGTTTAGAGATTTGTCAGGAATTGCGCCGCCAAGGTAAAGCCACACCTGTACTATTTCTCACAGCCAAAGATACCCTAGATGACCGCGTAGAAGGTTTAGATGCTGGTGCGGATGACTATTTAGTCAAACCCTTTGAACTGAGAGAATTATTAGCGCGAGTGCGGGCGTTGTTACGTCGTGCGGGTTCCCCCAGCTACGAAACCACAACTGGACGGCTGACAGTAGCTGATTTAGAACTTGATAGTGAAAACCAAGTAGCCTATCGTCAAGGACGAATTATTGAATTATCTCAAAAAGAAAGTCAGCTCTTGCAATACTTCATGGAAAACACTGGAAATTTGCTAACTCACGCCCAGATTTTGCAAAATCTTTGGACGCAAGATCATGAACAACCAAATAGTAACGTCATAGCTGCATTAATTCGTCTGCTGCGGCGTAAAATTGAGATAGGCAAAGAAACACCACTAATTCATACTGTTTACGGCAAAGGCTACCGTTTCGGAACTTCTTCTCTAGATTAAACGCAGAGTTTTTCTCACTCCTACTCTCTGCGACTCTGCGCCTCTGCGTGCAATAAATCTTGATTCAGCAATGCCACAATTTGGATTTGGAGTTTCCTCCGAAGTTCCTGTACTTGTTTATAAGTTGCTGCACGTCCTGGAACTGAATTGACTTCTTCTATAGGTTGAATAAAATATTTGAGGCGAGTTCTCATAGCCCAAACTCCCATTGAGGGGAATATAATCAACATCATCATTAATGGTGATATGGGCAAGAAGGGTAATTTAAATAGTCGTTGCAACTTCTTAATGTTGACTGTCCAAGGATGCAAAGATTCACTCCCAATGCACAAAACTGGGAGAATCGGAATATGATAGCGATCGCTCAGTTGCATAAAACTGACATCAAATTTTTGTAGTTGATAGCGTCGACTCCAACCTTTAAGGGGTCCACGTACTCCTTCCGGCGCGTATAGCAGAGTTTTACCTTGAACAACTGCTTTTTCAAAATCACCCCTTTCTGCTCGCACAGCACCTAAAACCTGTGACCATTTAGGAGGTAACCACCAACTCATCCAAGGATGCTCAAATAGTGTTTCACTCGCTAAGGGTTGCACCTCCCAACCGGAGGCTTGATTTAATAAATAACCCAAAGTGATAAAATCCCAAGGAAAACACATTCCTGCATGGTTCATCGCTACAATTACAGGACTTTGGGGCGGTATGTTATCAATTTGTTGCAATTCTGCCCGAAAATAATATTTAACAATGGGAGCCAGAATTTCTTCCCGAAAAACTTTCTGATACTGAGGATTAAATTCATCAACTTCTTGTCTTGGTGAACGACATCCCAAACGCAACCATCGAATTAGTAGAGCTAAGTAAAATCCACCTGGAACTAAAAATAACCCATATTCTACGCAATTCCAACCATCAGGATCAGCGTGATAGTGTTGCCAATGGCGGTTAAATAGAACCAGCCAACCAGGAGGATACCACAAACAAAACCAGTCAAACCAGCTAAAGGTATAACCTTGACCTGCTGCTTTTCCCTGTTGAGTTTTGAGCAACTTTTCAGCGTGTTGATAAATCACAGGCACTAAGTAGATGAGACAAAAATTATATAAAGCACATACCCTAGCCTTATATATGTTTTCGTGATTTGTATCCTACCCAGGGCGTAATATTGACTACATTTCTCTAAATTGCTTTTTGCAGGGATTGGGGATATATCAAGATTTATTGCACGCAGAGGCGCAGAGTCGCACCAGAGGAAGAGGAGGATATCTATATATTCTATTTCTTATTCTCCACCTTCGGCTTTCCAAGCAATCGCTTTGGCTGGTTGGGGGTCGGGTAGTTTCATAGTAACTAATGCGGCTGCTAAGACTAAGAACATGGATGTCCACAGACAACCAACTAAATCGAAATATTGAAAGACTAATCCTGATAAGACTGTGCCGGCTAATCGACCACCGGAGTTAGCCATGTAGTAGAAGCCAACATTCAGCGCTACTTTATCGTCATCGGTGAAGGCTAATACTAGGTAGGAATGCACGGCTGAATTGAAGGCAAATACTACTCCAAATACTAGCAGTCCGCCAACGATCGCTATATTACCAGGTACACCCAATTGTAGAGCTAAGGCGATCGCACCAGGAACGATTGTCAGGGTAAATGTCCAAAACTGGATGGTCTTTGATTGGGGTGGCTGACCAGAACCAAATCGCTGGATGAGCATGGGCGCTAAGAACTGAATAACACCGTAGCCAATTACCCAACAAGCCAAGAATCCACCGACTTGATAGAAAGACCAGCCTAAAGTCCCACGTAAGAAAACAGGTAGCCCAACCACAAACCAAACATCCCGCGAACCAAAGAGAAAAAATCGCGCCGCCGAGAGAATATTAATTTCTCTGCTTTTAGAAAAAAGTTGGCTAAACTTAACTTTCGTCTTGATTTTACCCATACCTTTAGGCAACATGAAGCCACTGAACAAAATCAAGAATAGTCCCCCGGCCATGATTAATAGCGCATTATTAAAACCAACAGAAGTTAAGAGGACGCTACCTACAAAGAAGCCAACACCTTTGAGAGCATTTTTAGAACCCGTTAAAACTGCCACCCACTTAAACAAAGATGACTGGGCTGCTTGGGGGACAACCAACCGAATCGCACTTTTAGAACTCATTTTGGTTAAGTCTTTAGCCACCCCAGAAAAAGCCTGAGCCACCATCACATAACCAACAGCCATCCATTCAGACCAATCTGGATTCAGCCATGACAGCATCACCATCGAGAAAACCTGTAACCCGATACCAGCGTAAAGCGTAATCTTCAGCCCGAATTGAGAGCCAATCCAACCACCTAAAAAGTTTGTAACAACGCCAAATATTTCATAGAACAGAAATAAAGAAGCGATTTGTAATGGTGTGTAGCCAATACTGTCAAAATACAGCAGTACCAGCATTCGCAAAGCTCCATCAGTGATGGTAAAACCCCAATAGGCAAGGGTGACAAGAGTGTAATTCTTGAGATTAGCGCGAGAAGCTGTAGAAGAAGTCATACAGAATTGGGGAGTTGGGAGTTAGGAAATAACGAACCGCAGAGGCGCAGAGTACACAGAGAAATGAGAGTTTGAGAGATATTAACTCAATGCAACTTTACGAGCGAGTTCAACCATTCGATTCGCATAACCCCATTCGTTGTCATACCAAGCCAGGATTTTGACTTGAGTTTCATTTACCACCATTGTGGAGAGAGCATCAATAATTGAAGAACGAGGATCATCTTTGTAATCAATAGATACTAAAGGACGTTCTTCATAACCCAATATGCCTTGGAGTGGCGCTTGTTCAGAAGCTGCTTTTAATAAGCTGTTAATTTCTGCCACTGTGGTCGGTCGCACGACTTCAAACACACAATCTGTTAAAGATGCATTGAGTAATGGGACTCTGACAGCTAAACCGTTGAGTTTGCCGTTGAGTTCTGGATAAATTAAACCAATTGCTGTTGCTGAACCTGTCGTCGTGGGAATCAGAGATAAGCTCGTCGCCCGCGCCCGACGCAAATCTTTATGGGGTGCATCGACAATAGTTTGAGTATTGGTATTGTCATGAATGGTAGTAATGATGCCATGCTTAATTCCCAAACCTTCATGAATTACCTTGACGACTGGGGCTAAACAGTTCGTAGTACAGGAAGCAGCAGTCAGCAAATTATGCTTTTCCGGCTGATAGAGGTGGTCATTCACCCCCATGACAATATTTAAGGCTTCTTCTTTCACCGGCGCGGCGACAATTACTTTCTGCACCCCGCGTTTAAAATAGGGGTCGAGAGTAGCAGGTGTTCTAAATTTACCTGAGCATTCCAGCACCAAATCAACACCCAACTCATCCCAAGGAACTTCGCCTGGTTGAGCATACTCACTAAAGCTAAGGGGTTTACCGTCAATTAATACCCGTTCCCCTTTTGCTTCTACTTTTGGTGTCCAACGTCCGTGAACAGAATCAAACTTCAACAAATGTGCAGCCGTTACAGCCCCACCTTTTATTTCATTGATATGAACAAACTCTAATTCTGACCAACCCCACGCAGCTCGCAGAGCCAGCCGTCCAATTCTACCGAATCCATTGATTCCTACGCGAAGTTTCATCTTTAGGGGTGATATTAAGTTTATGTTTATATCATTTCAAAAAAAATTGATATGTCAACCACAATCAGGGTACTGTATACAAATATTCATCAATAAAACTTGATATATCAGGAAAAGTTATGATAATAATTGTCTTTTCCGCAACCAGCAGAAATTCTACAACCCAAGATGATTAAGCATCTTTTAAACCAAGATAATTAAGCATCTTGTGAGCAATTTCTTCATGGTATTTGAGGTCAGAAGCTTGTTGGCTTGTCTTATTGCTGTTGCGGTAACTCTTACTAAGGGTAATTTTTTTGCCTGATTTTAGCACCATATATAATACTGTAGAAGTATCAGGAGGATCATGATCCTGCTCAACGAAAATAGATTTAATTTCAGCGAAGGAAAAAATGTCAGTATGGTCTTTCCGATATAGGTAAGTTGTGTTTTTGAGAATTTGTTGATCTGTGCGATTAAACGTCCAGACCGTGAAGTATTTGTAGAAAGGGATGCTGATTAACATCATGATTGGACCAATCATCCAAATCCCCAGAATATAAGATATAAAGAATCTTTTAGTGGGTATATTTGGGTCATTGGCCATATTGGTGATTAATACATAGATCAACCCAAGTATTAAAACTGCTACAACTAAACTTGTACAGCAGGAAAGCCTCCCCCTCTTCAACGCAGCAGACTTGGGTTGAACACCTAGCTGAAAGGTTAATTCTAGTGCGGTTTCTTGAACAAGTTGCAATTGATATTCTTGCTCGTTAGGGTTAAGTCTAATAACCATAATTAAGTTCAAGTCAGATAGGTGGAAAAATCTATTTGGCTCTAAATCTCATGGTTCCCAAAATGATTACCACTCTATCACTTGAGAAAATTATTCTTAATCGCAGCAGAGACGCGCAGATAAAATTATTTGATTATTGCTAAAATCGGCTAAATATGCTTCTAGAATCGTAAATTGTGGCAAATTTAAACTGTAATAAATCCAGCGTCCTTCGTGACGGGCGTTAACTAAGCCGGCTTCTTTGAGAGTTTTGAGGTGAAAAGATAGTTTGGACTGATTTACCCCCAAAGCATCGCACAAGTCGCACACACACTGTTCTCGCTTTCGTAACAGTTCCAGTACGCCAATCCTGATTGGATCAGAAAGTGCATGAAAGCCAGCAGCAATTAAATGAGAATTGGTAGCAGAGGGGGTAGGCATCAGTGACATTTTTTCAGAATATATCTATCTTTATTGTGGAGTGGAAACGACAGCTTCGGGTTGATAGCGGATACCAGCTTGTTTAAATCTGTGCAAAACTTCACCCAAGCGATCGCAATCTGCAATCAAACTTATCCGCACATAGCCCTCACCCGCAACCCCAAAGGCATTACCAGGGGTGACAACAACGCCTGTTTGCTGCAATACATCCAAAGCAAAATCTGTAGAACCCTTACCCACTGGACATTTTACCCATAGATACATGGTGGCGTTGGTTTTGGGAATATCCCAACCCAATTTTCCTAAACCTTCTATGAGAAAATCGCGGCGGGTACGGTAGCGTTGTTGGACTTCATGCAAATACACATCTGGTAGTTGCAATGCGGTTTCGGCTGCGGTTTGCAAGGCTGCGAAAATGCCATAATCCAAGTTGGTTTTGAGAGTTCGCAAACCTTGAATGACATGACGGTTCCCCACGACAAAACCCACACGCCAACCAGCCATATTGTAGGTTTTGGATAACGTATGAAACTCTACGCCAATTTCTTTCGCACCGGGAATTTCTAATAAGCTGGTGGGTTGATAACCATCAAAAGCTAACTCGGCGTAACATAAATCATGCACTAGCAGAATTTCGTATTTACGCGCAAAAGCTACGATGTCTTCAAAAAATTCACGGGGGGCGGTGGCGGCGGTGGGATTACTGGGATAGTTAAAATAGAGAATTTTGGCTTGTTCTGCAACTGCATCAGGAATAGCTGCTAAATCAATTAACCAGTTATTTTCCGGTTTAAGAATCAAGTTGTGAATTTTCCCCCCAGCAATTAATGGCCCGCGAAAATGGGCGGGATAGGCGGGAGAAGGAACCAGAACTAAATCACCAGGGTTGATATAGGCGATCGCTAAATGAGTTAATCCTTCTTTAGAACCCAGTAAAGGTAAAGCCTCACTATCGGGATCTAGTATTACACCATAACGGCGATTGTACCAATTAGTGATGGCACGACGGAAACTAGCAGTACCTTCAAAAGGCGGATAACCGTGATTGGCGGGATCTTGTAAAGCCGCGATCGCAGCTTCTACTACAGGCTGTGGTGTCGCCCCATCCGGGTTCCCCATGCCCAAATCAATTAAATCAAGCCCTTGTTCTCGTGCCTTGGCCTTCAATTCGTCCAGACGGGCAAAAACATAAGGCGGTAGCTGTTGTATACGATCTGCGGGGGTAATCCAATTCAAACTCATTCTAAAACCTCTTCACTCATTCCCCTAGTGGAGACACGATTGATAACATCTCTACTATCTGTTGGTGCAGTGGTAGAAACCATCGCTGCCATTAACTGTTCTAATGCAACTTTAAATGGTAGTCGATGGATATCAGACTTAGGTTCTAAAGCTACTTCGGCGGCTGTTTGCAATTCTTTTAATGTAATGTTACCCAAACCTAAATCACTTAAATTTTGCGGCAGTCCAATCTCTGCGTAGAACTTTAATAATTGTTGCCGTGCTGATGCCGCTAGTTGATTACTTTGTAACATTTCTTCTAATCGCAGTTGCACCAAAATGCCGTAGGCGACTTTTTCACCGTGGATGCTGCTGTGTCCGGAAATGTGAGTTAAACCATTATGTACTGCATGGGCGGCAACGGTGCGACACTGCGCCCCTCCCAGTCCGCCAATTACCCCAGCGAGTAAAACTGTGGCATCTACGACTTCTCGCCAAGCCTCACTACCTGGTTCTTTGAGGGCGGTAGCTGACTTTTGCAATAAGATATCTCGTAAAACTCGCGCTTGTTGCACTGCGGAGATAATTAAAGTTTGTTGAGAATTGCCACTGCTAACTGATGCTTCATACCATTTAGCGATCGCATCTCCAATTCCTGCTATTAATGTCCGTTGTGGTGCAGTTTGAATTAAATCATAGTCAAGGATTAATAAATCAGGACAACGAGACAGCGCCACATCGTAGAGAAAAGCCCCGGACTCAGAATAGACATTAGAAAGGGCAGTCCAAGCCGCACAGGTAGCTGCTGAGGTGGGAATTGTCACCACTGGCAACTCTAATTGGTCAGCGACTAATTTAGCTGTATCCAAAGCTTTACCGCCACCGATACCAATAATCACATCAGCTTGATGTTCCTGGGCTGTTTTCTGTAAAGCTTGTAAACTAGCTTCACAGCAATCTACACCATAGGAGGACTGAGCAGTTTGCCAGTTTGACTGAGCTAAAATTGGTTGTAAACTCTTTTGAGCGATGGCAAGGGTCGAATTCCCGGCAATAATCAATGGACGAGTCCCTAAGCGGGTAATTTCTGCTGATGCTGCCTGCAACAGGCCAGAACCACGAATGATTTTTCCTGGAGCAACCGTCAGCGTCAGTAATGAGCTAGAGGTTTGAGTAGAAAGTTGATTGGGCATATAAATCTAGTTTGCCAAAACATTGATATTTCTTAATAAAATTTTAGACTTATGTCCAGGAATTTTCGTTTCCCTTGGCTTTAATCATGCCCATGTCCTCAAATTTTAAACTACCGAATGTTTGAATATCCAGAATTTATACTTTTTGTTTGATAGTGGTTATGTACGAATTTAGGAGAAAACGAACCGCAGAGACACAGAGGACACTGAGTTATGAGAGTTTGAGAGGTTTTTTGCGGAAATTTTATCTTAATCTAAAGGTAATAATTTTTGTATAGTGTACTACAAAAATTATATGTGATTTTGGTAACAAATAAATGGTTTTTTGTCTGTAGTTAAGAGAGTGGGGAGAGGGTCAATGTCTCCCCGTTGACTCTACGAAAAGTCTGCTGGGACTAAATGAAAACTATGAAGTAGCAGAGTTAGGTAATTGATCGAATTTTTCTAAGTAAATTTCAATATCCATATCCGCATCTTCACGGCTAGCCAATGTGCGCTTGATTTGACCCAAGAAAAGCGGTACAGAAACCCCTGGTTGAGGATGGATAACAGTACGGGCGCGAATTGTCAGTTGATTATTTGAGCGTGAACCTAAACGACCGAAAGAATAGAGATTACTAGCCGCTTGACGTAAAGTAGCTTCTAATTCAAAGGGGGTAATATTAGGTGATGTCGCAATTACCGTTTGTGTTGAAGCATTATCATAAACGAGAGTGTATTTCACTGCGCCGGGAATAACAGTGCGACTCAGAGGAACCAACGAGAGAGAGAATAAACCACCCGTCAGCACCAGCATAAAGCCAGTTGCACCTACCAGCCGAAAGCGGATACCCCATTTGAGTAAAAAAGCCAGGACTGCGATCGCCCCGAATACCAGTGTGGCGATACCCGACCATTGGGCATACTGAAGAAAGTCAGCTGTTGAAAGCATACAAATGGGCTACTTAGGCGTGTTTTAGTTGATGACCGACACAACCATTTTACCGATTAGCAGGACTCTCTTTGATGCAGGCTTCATTTTTTAGCTAATTCTTGGCTGAAAAAATCTTCCAATTCCTGATCTACGTCTAACGCGTAACGCAATTCTCGTTCTTTAATATGGGGAAACCATGTAACTCCGAATCTCTTTCTCAAGCTTCCTCCTATTTGAGCAGCACGTTTAATATCATTTTGCCAATGGTTATAATAAATTTCTATTTATCATAGGTTTTTGTTTGATTCTTTTTGCGTCAAAAATTAGGTTTTCACAATTTGATATGGCAATCATTGATCAGGGGAGGTTTAAAATAACTCATGAAACCTCATTTTTGAATTTTTTTGCTATCTTAGATTGGGTTTTTCCGATAGTCTCGTAACTGACAGTAGTAATTTCAGTATTCTTCAAGAAATTCATCTAAACCTGCAATCGTGTTGAACTAGCCATGTTGAAGACAAAATTACATCCTTTCATTCTATACACGGGCTTTTTGGCATTTTTGGGTTTTGGTGTCTTAAATCCAATTATGCCGACTCTGGTGAAGCTTTATGGTGGGACAGCATGGGAAATTGGGCTGTTATATGCTACATACTCTCTAGCCCAATTCTTGACATTGCCAGGAATTGGTTATCTAAGTGATGCCTATGGGCGGCGATTCATGATGCTGGTAAGCCTTTTAGGGGCTTGTTTGGGGTATTTTATCTTTGCTGGAGGCGGCTCATTAGCTGTTCTGTTTGTCGGATGGCTGATTGTGGGGCTAACCGATGGTACTGCTAGCCTTGTCTTCGCCACGATCGCTGATACTACTACTCATGAACAGCGAACTCGCGCTTTTTCATGGATAAGTGCGATGATTGCTTTAGGGCTAATTGTCGGGCCTATTTTGAGTGGGGTAATGTCTAGAATTTATCCTACTCTACCTGTGTATGTTGTGGCGATCGCTTTTGGTCTGGCTTTGGTTTGGGGTTATTATGCTATGCCAGAAACCTTACCACAAGCCCAACGTTCTCCTAAACCAAGTTTGGCTCAGTTAAATCCCTTCACACAATTGCAAGCTTGTCTAGCACTACCGAATCTGCGGTGGCTGATGTTGAGCTTTTTAATTGTGAATATGGCTATGTTTGCGCTCATTTCTAATTTACCTGCTTTAGCAAATGAGCAATTTAATTGGACAGCAGAGCGGATTGCCCCATTATTTGCGCTATTTGGTGTCATGAGCGTTGTGTCTCAAGCGATCATCATTCCGTTCTTGTTGCCAAAATTAGGTGAAGTGCGTATGGCTTTCATTGGCTCGTTAATCATGGGATTAGCATTTACCTTGGCTGGCATATTCGGAATTACTGGCTCCGCCCCTATACTTTATACAGGTATTGTACTGGTAGGAATTGGACAGCCCCTAGCAGAAACTTCTTTAGTGGGATTGATGTCCAAAAGTGTAAGTGAAAAAATTCAAGGGCGGATCAACAGTAACATTCAGACGGTACAAGCTCTAGCTAGGATGATTGCACCCTTATTAGCTGGTTGGTTATATCAAACTGTTAGCCCATCTTCACCCTATTGGTTGAGTGTGGCTCAAATCCTTCTGGCTGCGGTTGCTGTTAAGTTATCAGTGGAGAAATCTAGAATGCTCACTAAAGGAAATACAGTTTTAATTACTGGGGGTTCATCAGGAATTGGGTTAGCACTGGCACGGAAATTTCTGCAAGCACAAAATACAGTGATTATTACTGGACGTAATGGACAGAAGTTAGCTGATGTCAAAGAAATGTTCCCTGATGTGATCACTGAAGTTGCGGACTTAAACGATTTTAATGCTCTGCAAAAGCTAGTCAACCGCTACCCAAATGTGAACATTCTCATTAACAATGCAGGGATTCAATACAACTATGATTTTGTCAATCCAGAGATCGCAACAGAGTTAATTGAGACAGAGTTGCAAACTAATTTAATTGCTCCGTTGCAATTGATTAAACTCATCTTACCTCATCTACTCGCAAAGCCAAAATCGGCTATTGTCAATGTTTCTTCAGGCTTGGGGTTAGTTCCTAAACAAACCGCGCCTGTCTACTGTGCGAGTAAAGCAGGATTACATATTGCGACGAAAGCTTTGCGTTGGCAACTCGAAACTACACCTATTAAAGTGTTTGAAATTATTGCACCTTTAGTTGATACACCCATGACTCAAGGACGAGGTAAAGGGAAAATATCTCCTGAAGCACTGGTAGATGAATTCTGGAACGATTTTACACGCGATCGCTATGAGATAAAAATTGGTAAAACTAAATTGTTGTTTTTTCTTCAACGCTGGTTTCCCCAAGTTGCGGAAAAGATTCTCCGACCTGGACTTTAGCGCTCTTTCATTAGGGACTTCCAAATAATAAATTACCCAAAAAAACTGTAACTTTTCACTCTCCCCCCCACTCAAGCAGCAACTGGAAGAGGAATGGAAGGAGATACAGCAGATTGCAGGTTCATGAGGTACAGTAACAGCAATTAGCAAACCAGTTTCGTATTTCTGGCTTCGACAGTATTTTAAAAACCTCCATAACTAGTATTTTGGCGAAATTTCCTGCTACTCCCATATTTTTTATCTTCTAGTTCTGGAATTATCTGTGTTTATCTGTGTTCATCTGTGGTCAATTAAATCTTCACCGTACCGATTCATGCGAGAACTACTATCTACAACGCCCCAAAGCGCAGAGAACAATAACCACGAAATTGTATTCAGGCGGAAGTCAAATAAAGTTACATCTACGGTGTTGAATATCAGCCATTGTAAAATCACAACAACATAACTGAAAAATATCAATTTATCTTTTTTGTCTAGATAGTCAGACTTTTGCAACAATTGCACACCTCCAACCCATATCCAAGCCAGACAGCCAAAAAACAAAAGTGCGCTAGGTAAACCAGTTTCAGCCGATAGCATCAAAAATAAGTTGTGGGGATGACCCAAATCAATCTGCATTTTAGCTTTGTAGAGGTCGCTGAAGCTGCGTAAACCCCAGCCTGTCCAGGGTTGCTGCTGAGTCAAAGACCAAGCAAATTCCCATTGGGTTTTTCGCATTAAAGCCACTGGTCTATCTGGATACATTTGATCATTTAACCGCGCCCAAAAGAAAGCCGGCACAAATCGCCGAAAGGTTTCAGCTACTGGTGATGGTGCGAAAGCTGCTAACAGGACGCTGGTAATTACACTGGCAACACCAGCTATAATCAGATGCCAACCTTGGTAAAGTGCATAAGCTAAACAAGCAACGATCTCGATCGCCCATCCATTGCGTGAGTCAGTTAAAATCAAAGCCACAAAGCTAGTAATTACTGACACCGTTAAAAAAATTGTCGGAATTTTAGACTTTGATGGCCATTGTTCTAACCATAAGGCTATTCCCAGGGTGAATGCGATCGCTAAATAAGCCGCAAACAGGTTGGCGTGCATAAAAATAGAAGCCATCCGTCCTGGTGGATTTCCTCCAGGTGCGAGTCCCATATCTAATAAAATCCACAAAACCTGTAACTGGAAACTCCAACCCCAAAATATCTGCCCAAAGCCCATAATTACCACTGGTACTGAACCAATGACGAAAATTACAGCTATTTGTCGCAATTGGGCTGTTGTCTGAATCAGGGTGCTGAGTCCAGTAAAAACTACAAAGAATGGTAACAAATTAAACAAGCCCAGAAAAGCCTGTGTTTTGTCATCGGCAACGCTACAACTAATAATTAGTAATACACTTAACAGAGCAAATCCCCGATTTAGTGGACTGTGGATAACACGGCGCTGTTCTAATTGGCAAGTTCTTAATGCTGCCAAAAGGATACTCACACCCCCCACCAACGGACTCAAGGGAAAAATCAGGAGTCCAATTTGGGTAACATTCCAAGGGGTTGTTAAACGAGGGTTGGGATGATCAAAAGCTAACTTCAAGCTGGTTCCCAATATTCGGCGCGGGTGAGACGAATTTGTGCTAGAGCAAAGATGGTGGGGATGATGCGACCATAGTTAGTAGCGATCGCTCGCCATCCTAAATCTGCAAAAAACCAAGTCCACATGACTGGGCCAATAAAGGTAAAAACACTCCGAACTGCTCCATAACGAGCTGCATTCATCGTCATACCCCGCCGCGCCATTTGTAGCGCTACATAGCCTTTAAATTGGGTAGTAGCAGCTTGAGAACCTACAATTGCTGTCTGTGTAGCTAATTGATATTTAGCAAAATGGATCGCAAATTGACGCGCTATTTGTTGTAACACCAATGGCTGAAGAATAGAAGTAACCGCCAAAGCGCTACCACCTTTAACAAGTAATCCCAAGGGATCACGCTGTAATAACAGTGGTAACGGTTGTTTTAAGTCTGACTGGGACAGCTGACGTTGTACCTGCTCGTTTAATTTTTGCTTCTCATTTTCCGGCAATTTTTTCCACACCTGCCCTAATAGATGTAAAAATAACTCAGCTTCTAAATCAACGGTTGTCAGTTCATCAGAATAAGGAATTTTCAGATACTTACAGACTTGAATTAATGCTTGGCGGTAAGTTACCTGACTTGTACGCCCCCGTAATACCGTTATCCCATCTGCTGCTAAAAACCGAAACCGATTTTCTAATGTATCCAGCCAAGCTTTGTGGTTTTGGCTTTGAACCTCAATCGGTTCAGGTGTATGAACATAATCTAGGGGATTAAATTTACGACTAAACAGAATTGCGGTCAAATCCTGCAATTCATCTTCTGTTGCTAGTTCCAGCGCCGCTCTCAGCTCATCCAATTTCCCTTCCTCTCTGCGTGCAGGCTTTATGTACTTTATTCTACTATTAGCAGTCATTTGTCATTTGTCATTAGTTATGAGTAACCGTACTCACCAATAAATTATGACCAATAGTTCCTTAGTGCTACAAGCCCCCAGATAAATCTGTGGATGGAACAAAAATCTAAAATCTAAAATCTAAAATCTAAAATTGTATGACTGATATTGCGATAATTGGTGCCGGAATGGCTGGTTTAATATGCGCCCAACGGTTAACTCAAGCTGGATATTCGGTGTTGGTTGTGGAAAAGTCCCGTGGTTTAGGGGGACGACTGGCTACACGCCGATTATATGGAACTTGGGCAGATCATGGGGCTTGTTATTTAAAGCCTAAAGGTGAATTATTCGGAAATTTGGTGCAATTGTTACGCGATCGCCATATCTTAGAAATCTGGACAGATGCGACTCAAACCGATTCAGCACCTCGTTATATTGCACCTGCGGGAATGAGTGCGATCGCTAAATTTCTCGCTCAAGGTTTACAAATCCAACTCAATCAACGTGTCACAGCTATTCACCCCACTCCCGAAAATAGTTGGTGTCTGACTCTCGAAAGTAACGAACAATTAACAGCTAAAGCCTTAGTTTTAGCCATTCCTGCACCCCAAGCTTTGACACTGTTAGCACCATTGGGCGAAGGTGTATTAGGTAAAGAATTTATCGACAATTTGGGTTCTGTAGAATTTTATCCTTCCGTGAGTGCGATCGCTGGATATTCTGCCACATCCCAACCGCTACCACCTTGGATAGAGCAGAAATTTACAGATGATCCTGTTCTGGGATGGATTGGTTTAGATAGTAGCAAACGTCCCAACCCTCAGCAACCTGTATTTGTTTTACAAAGTAGCGCTAAATTTGCCGAACTTCATTTAGAAACCCCAGATTTACAACCAGTGGGAAAAGATATGTTGCAAACAGCCGCCCAGAAATTAGCCCTTCCCTGGCTAGAAACACCAGAGTGGATGCAAGTACATCGCTGGCGTTACGCTTTTCCTAGTCGTCCCTGGACAAATCCTGTATTATCTGCCAGTTCTACCATACCTTTAGTCTGTTGTGGCGATTGGTGTGGCGGACATCTCGCCGAAGACGCAATGATTTCTGGACTGGCTGCATCTGTAGAAATTAATCAATCCCTGCGCCAATTACCTCTACCTAATATGGACTTTTTCAAATTATTTACCGAATAATTGTATTTATCACTAAACTTGTTGCTTGATGTTCTCAATTAAATTTATTAATTAACCACATATGTAGATACTTGATTAATTGACAGATATACATTAGCCATAATTTTAAGACTCTAGTCACGCAAGGTTAAAGATAATTTATTCTATTGAGTCGTCGTATGAATTCAATCCAGATTCCTTTAAAAATGTGATATCCTCAGTAAATACACTGCTAATAGGGTTTTTTGTGCAATTATTGAATAATTTGCCAAATTGGGCTAAAGCTTTATTTGTTTTCATAGCCATAGTTGCTGGAGTTGCGGGCTATGAGAGTTTACAGCAGACACAAACTGTTATTAATCCTAGTAATCAAGTATCAACAAGCTCAGATTTACAGAATATAAGCCTTACAGTTCTGACAAGAGACTCTCAGCCCATACCAAATGTAGAAGTCAAGATTATTTCTGATGGTCCACCAGATTCCAAGATGACTGATAGAAACGGATATATCGAAGTTCAAATACCGACTAGAAGAACTGCCCAGATTACCTTAATTCGCCAAGGGTTTAAGACTGCTAGAGAAACAATAAATCTCACCACTGACCCTAACACAACTAGAATATTATACTTAGATGCAAATAATTCTCAGAACTAACTGATATAAACTCATCAATGACATCTAAATCCTGGTCTTGGAAGGCTATAAAAGATTGGTTTGAGTTTTTCTTAATACTTGCTGCATTATGTGCGTGCGGTTATATTGCTTGGAACCAACTCATCTATTTATATTTAATGCTAGTTCTTGGAGGTGTTGCAGCTGGTTTAGCACCACTTGTATCTCGTATTTATAATATTCCACATGAATGGATAGGTTTAGCGCCTTCCTTGACTCAGTTTTTTGAAATTTCGCGTGATAAAGTAGAGCAGCTAAACAAGCTTGAAGAAGCTGAGTTGCAGAATGCTACAGAAGAATTTGTTAAAGCTAAAGAGATAATTGGTCAGTATGTCCAAAAAAATCCTGATTTAGTTAATCGACATCCTCAGCTAAAAGAAATTATTCGACAAGCAAATATAGGTCAAGAAACATCTCAAGATATATATAAGGATAGGGTAGAAAAACGTCAAATTCATGAGGAAATAGAGAGAAAAGAAAGAGAAAAAAGAGAAGCACAAAAAAAGAAAGAAGTTGAGCAGTATTGGCAAAGGGTAGAGAGGGAAAGAGAAAGAAAAAAATTGACCCTCGGAGTGCCGCCAGCAGATAAATTTACTTGCCCTTCTGGATATCCCATTAGAGCTACTGAAAATTTGAAAAATGAAAATTATAGAGGTATTTATTATTTACGTGATGAGCGGAAAGGAGTACAAGTAGATTGGTGTTTTAAGCATCCAGAGGATGCAGAAACTGAGAAATTTAGACGCTCTAAAAAGACTCCTCCTAAGTATCAACGATAAAGTATTTTTTGACTTAGTAAATGTTTTTAAACAGCAAAAAAATGGCTTTTTTCGGTCATTATTTAGCTTTTTTAATAACACCCCCTACTGAATTTTTTGGATAAATTAAAGGTGCGCTCACCTAATATTCCAAATAAGTAACTTTATTCTTAAAAATATTAACTATAATTTATCGATTTATAACCGCCGAATAGCAACTTCTAAACCTTCACAAACACCTGTGAGAAAATCTAAATCCAAAGTAGCGATCGCATCACTAGATTTATGATAATGAGGATTCCGTAAAAAAGCCGTATCTGTCACCATCATCGCTGGATAACCCAAATCCCAAAACGGCGCATGATCGCTGAGTCTAGTTTGTGGAACAATTAAACCACGATTCGGTACTGGTAACCACTGACTTGATATACCAACTTGGCGAATATGGTGACTCATCCTGATTAAGTCGCCAATTGTGCGTAAATTGCCAATTAAAGCGATAAAATCGCCCTGATTGGGATAAAACCGTTCTAGAACAGGAGATGGATAACGTTGAGAACCAGGGGTAAAATCACGATATCCCAACATTTCCAGAGATATCATTAAACGCAGAGGTTGCCGTTGTTCATGTAACAAAGCTGCATATTCAGCACTACCCAGCAACCCGTATTCTTCCATATCAAAAGCCACCAGCCGTAAAGGATATTTAGCTGGTTCAGCCGCAAATTTTCTAGCTAACTCCAACAATACCGCCACACCTGTAGCATTATCATCCGCCCCTGATGTCCCTGGTACACCATCGTAATGAGCCGCAATTAAAATTGGTGGTAAATCTTTTTTTTGCGATCCAGCTTGGCAAGGTAAATTGAGAATGAGATTATTACAGCTTTTACCTCTTACTATAAAGGTGTGGATTTCCACACTGTCCCATTGGGCAAATTCTTGACGGATATATTCTTTGACAAAAAAATGCCCAGCCGTCGCCATGTAAGGATCTCGTTCCCGCGCTATCTGGTGCAGATGATTTAGTAATCGCTGTTTTAAAATCAAAGCTTTAAAATAGTTGCAATATCAACTTTTGGTTACACGAGAAAGGAAAAAGCAACTTTTATCAGGGTGGATTTCCCAACTTGAAGAAACGGTAACGCTGACTATTGGCAGGATAAGATTTCCGGCTACTTCGACATACTTAGCATTCTCAATGTTATCCTAGTCTTGCAACTAGCTCCTCAAGCTTCAACTCCTCTACTTCTTACCCTAATGATGACTATCATATCATTGAAGTGTTTTCATCCAATAGCAAACAGCTAGAGGTAGTCCCGCATAATCATAATAAAATTACAAGACACGCTAGGAGAAGAGTAACGCATGGGCAAGGTAGTCGGCATCGACTTGGGTACAACCAACTCAGTAGTCGCCGTAATGGAGGGTGGTAAGCCGGTGGTGATTGCCAATGCAGAAGGAATGCGAACAACCCCCTCTGTTGTCGGCTTCAGTAAGGAGGGCGAAAGAGTGGTTGGTCAAATGGCCAGACGGCAAACCGTTCTCAACCCACAAAATACATTTTTTGCAGTTAAACGCTTCATTGGGCGGCAGTATGGTGAACTCAGCCCAGAATCTAAGCGTGTACCTTATACTATCCGTAAAGACGAATTAGGTAATATTAAAATTCCCTGTCCCCGCCTCAAAAAGGATTTCGCCCCAGAAGAAATTTCGGCAATGGTGATGAAAAAATTGGCAGATGATGCTAGTCGCTATTTGGGTGAAGCGGTGACAGGGGCAGTAATTACAGTTCCCGCTTATTTTAATGATTCTCAACGACAGGCTACCCGCGATGCTGGCAGAATTGCCGGTTTGGAAGTGTTGCGGATTCTGAATGAACCTACAGCCGCATCTTTGGCTTATGGATTAGATAGAGGTACGACTGAAACTATCCTCGTCTTTGACTTGGGCGGTGGTACTTTTGACGTGTCAATTTTGGAAGTCGGCGATGGCATTTTTGAAGTTAAAGCTACCAGTGGAGATACTCAACTAGGTGGTAATGACTTTGATAAACAAATAGTCGATTGGTTAGCAGACCAATTTCAAGAAGCTGAAGGGGTAGACTTACGACGGGAGAGACAATCTCTACAACGTCTCATGGAAGCTGCGGAAAAGGCGAAAATCGAACTTTCGGCGGTCAGCGTCACTGAGATTAATTTACCTTTCATTACTGCCACTGAAGATGGTCCGAAACATCTTGAAACTCGCCTGACTCGTTCTCAATTTGAAGGTTTGTGTATTGATTTGATTAGTCGTATCCGGACACCAGTCAAACGCGCACTCAAAGATTCTGGACTCTCACCCGCAGATATTGAGGAAGTGGTGCTAGTTGGTGGTTCGACTCGAATACCCATAGTCAAGCAGTTAGTGCGAGACTTAATTGGCATAGAACCCAATGAAAATGTCAATCCTGATGAGGTTGTAGCCATCGGCGCTGCCATTCAGGCAGGTATTTTGGCGGGTGAAGTCAAAGATGTGCTGCTTTTGGACGTGACACCATTATCTTTGGGATTAGAAACCATTGGTGGCGTGATGAAAAAACTGATTCCCCGCAACACTACTATTCCAGTCCGCCGTTCTGACATTTTTTCTACGTCAGAAAATAACCAAAACACTGTGGAAATTCACGTAGTCCAAGGTGAACGGGAAATGGCAGCAAATAACAAGTCGCTGGGACGTTTTAAGCTTTATGGCATTCCCCCAGCGCCCAGAGGTATTCCCCAAGTTCAGGTATCTTTTGATATTGATGCCAACGGTATTTTACAGGCAACGGCCGTAGATAGAACCACCGGGCGAGAACAAAGCATCACCATTCAAGGCGCTTCGACTTTGAGTGAATCAGAAGTCAATCGGATGATTCAGGATGCTCAAAAATACGCCGATGTTGACCGAGAACGCAAGGAAAGGGTAGAAAAGCGGACTCGTTCTGAGGCTTTAATTTTACAAGCTGAACGCCAACTCAGAGAAGTGGCATTAGAATTTGGGATGCAGTTTGCTCGCAACCGCCGCCAGCGAATTGATGGAATTTGCCGAGAACTGCGGGAAAGTCTCCAGGAAAATGAAGATCGGGGAATTGATCAAGCCTACGCTGATTTACAAGATGCTTTATATGAACTGAACCGAGAAGTCCGTGAGTATTATGCTGATGACGAAGACGAGGACTTGTTTGGAACGATTCGGGACATTTTTACAGGTGGCGACAAGGAACGGGAACGCGATCGCGATCGCGATTTTTCCCGTGATACATATCGAGAACGTGATTCCCGTGATTCTGCTGGCAGGGACTACAACAAAGACTACAACAAAGACTACGATAGAAACTACAGCAGAGATAGCCGATCCCCAGCCTACGACAACCGTTCCTCTCGTAAACCCGCCCGACCAACCTACCAGGATAACTGGGATGATGATGATGATTGGTTGTAGTCAATCAATTTTAGATTTTAGATTTTAGATTTTGGATTAAACTGCAATCTCAAATCCCAAATCCTTTACTTACCAGTCCCTATTACTACAATTAAAAGTAAAATAATTGAGCTATGCAAAATTTGCAGAATTTTCGCGATTACTACGAAATTTTAGGAATACATAAGGATGCCTCCGCTGAAGAAATTAAAAAGGTATATCGGCGGTTAGCAAGGCAATATCACCCCGATCTGAATCCGGGAAACAAAGAAGCTGAGGAAAAGTTTAAAGATATCGGTGAGGCTTATGAAGTCCTATCTGATACGGCTAGGCGATCGCAGTATGACCAGTTTAGCCGCTATTGGAAGCAGAAAGGCTTTGTGAGTAACAAAGCACCCAAACCGAAAACCTGGGCTGGTGCCTCAAATGGTCGTACTAGCACTGAAGATGTCGACCCAGGACAATTTAATGATTTCGAGAGTTTTATTAATCAAGTTGTGGGTGTAGGGAATCGTAAAGACACTCGAAATGCGGGTAGTAGCACCAAAACCGATCCGTTTCGTTCTCCTAAAAGCAGAGTTGAGTATACTGTTCCCAAAAATCCACCGCGCACACCCCGGCGGGATATTGAAGCTAGATTAACTTTACCACTAGAAAAAGCTTATCAAGGCGGCAAAGAACGGATTCGCCTAGAAGATGGGCGATCGCTCGAAGTAAATATGCCCCCAGGTATGGTAACAGGTCAAACGATCCGCTTACGAAACCAAGGTATTGCAGGTGGCGACCTCTACTTAAAAATTACCGTTGAACTTCATCCCCAATTTAAACTAGATGGTTTCAATATATTGTGCCAAGTCCCAGTTACCCCCTGTGAGGCAGTTTTAGGAGGACAAGTAGAAGCACCTACTCTCGATGGCCCAGTAAAAATGACCATCCCCCCAGGGGTGAGAACTGGTCAAAGACTGCGTTTAGCAAATAAAGGCTACCCTGGTGAAAACGGTAAACGTGGCGATCAATTAGTAGAAATTCAAATTGTCACGCCCAAAAATCTGACAGATGAAGAACGGGAACTTTATGAAAAATTGCGGGAAATTGAAACCTTTAAACCCCGCGCTGATTTATTAGGTTAAAAGACACAGATGAATCTGTGTCCCCTGCAATCAGCCCCGTCAGAGGTTCTACATCTGAGGTTACTGATTTCTTCCTACACAACGAATACTGAATTTGATATCTAAAAACTCGTAATTAACCGAGTTTTTTTGAGAATAAATATTAATAGACTCTCTTTTGCAGAAATAATAAGTGACAGAAGCCCAAATTACAGTTTTTTCGATCTGTTGAAAAACTTGTTCGTCTTCTTTTTTTGCATTATTTATTTAGTCTTGAATGTGAATTTTGTGTTGAATTAAAGTTGTTATTTCTTGTTGTAATCTCGCTAAATGCACATTCAGTAGATACTCTTTCTTCAGCAATTGCAATTACTACATTACTAGAGTTATAGCAACCACCAACGAGGTTAAGACATAAACGGATAATCAAACTTAGACACCAAAAGGTTTTTAACCCACTCCCCACTCCCTACTCCTCTGCTATAGCTATGGCAGATGTAAAAACTTGTGATCTTTGTAAATCTTTGTCGCTGAAATTATTTAGGCGATGATGTACTAATTTTGTTCCCGATAGCGTGAAAAAGTTAAGTATATATATGTACGCTTATGTCTCAATGATATAAATCGCGGGAATCATGAGAGTGTATAAACAGTGAGGATCTGATGTTAAAATTTTTGTCAGCTTTATTCTTTGCTGCGCCAATAGTTGTGCTTTCTCCCTTCGTCTGGGCTGGTGAAGTTCGAGAAAATGATGCTTTTGCCCAAGTAAATTCTGTATCTCAGTTGTCTGATGTACAACCCACAGATTGGGCTTTTAGTGCTGTACAATCTTTAGTAGAACGGTATGGCTGTATAGCAGGATATCCCAACGGGACATTCCAGGGAAATCGCGCCTTGACGCGTTATGAATTTGCGGCTGGTTTAAATGCTTGTTTAGATAAAGTTAATGAGCTAATTGCTACAGCTACATCTGATGTAGTACAGAAAAAAGATTTAGAAACTATCCAACGACTACAATCAGAATTTAGCTCAGAATTGGCAACTTTGCGGGGACGAATAGACGCAGTAGAAAGCCGAACAGCAGCTTTAGAAAGTCAGCAGTTTTCCACAACTACAAAGCTTTCGGGTGAAGCAATTTTTGCTCTCACTGATGTTTTGAGTGAAGATAGTGATCCTTTTGGAGTTGGTGGAGCTGGAAATAACACTATCTTTGCTAACAGAGTCCGTCTGAACTTAGTCAGTAGTTTTACAGGAAGAGATGAGCTAAAAATTAGACTCCAATCTGGTAGCACTCCTCCCCCCCACAGCGAAGGCGGTTTTCGCTATGGTGCAGATGCTTTAATAGCTGCGTTAAGAGGTAGAGAAACAACCCCAGAAGGTGGACAAACATTTAACCAAGGCTTTTCTGAAGCAGGTAGCGTAGAAATCGGGACTGTGAGTTATAAGTTTCCGGTAGGTAATAAATTACGAGCGGTTGTATTTGCCAATAGTGGTGAACACGCAGACTATTTACCGAATGTGTTTAGTGCAGTTGGTGATCAAGATGGCGGTTCTGGTTCACTTTCTACCTTTGCTCAATATAGCCCTATTTACCGCATTGGTTCGCGTGGTGCGGGTTTGGGCTTAAATTATGAATTGAGTCCCGCTATTAACTTGAGTTTAGGCTATTTAGCTGCAAATGCTAATAGTCCAGAAGATTTAACTCCCGATAATAGCAATGCTGCAACGGCTGGAGGTTTATTTAATGGTAGCTATTCAGCTTTGGCGCAATTAACTATCGAACCGACAAAAAATTTAGCTTTTGGGTTAACTTACGTCAACGCTTATACCGCAGCAACTCCCACTTTTCTCAATGATGTGGGGACAACTGCGGCAAATTCTCCGAGTTTAATTTCGGATAATGACCGACGCGCCATAAATTCCTATGGTGTAGCGGGGTTGTGGCGAGTTTCTCCCAAATTTGCCGTTAATAGTTGGTTTACCTATACTAATCAAGAAGGTAGATCAGCAGGGGCAAATAATGAGAGTGCCGATGTTTACAGTTATGCGATCGCCTTAGCGTTTCCTGATTTGGGTAAAAACGGTAATCTGGGAGGTATTGTGGTAGGTGTCCCTCCTTATGCTGATATTTCTGGTTTCGTTCCCTTCTATAGACCATTATTGGCTGGTGCAAGAAGGGATATACTCCGTAACATCCCTAATAGTACTAAAACACCACTACATCTGGAAGCTTTCTACAAGTATCAAATAAATGATCATATCTCAATTACACCAGGTATAATTTGGCTGCTCGCTCCTAATCAAACGAGCGATAATCCTGATGTAGTCATTGGTACGATTCGGACTACTTTCACGTTTTAAGCATTTGTGCAACCAATCAGATGCAATCTTTGTAGAAGATATTCACTTCAGCTTTTGGCTAACGTGGCTGAGAAAAAAGGGGTGCATTTTACCGTAATTTTGTGAGGTGAGAAAATTTAGTAGGAGCCGAATTTTTGAAACCTAGAATAGACGAGGCTTTCCAGCCTCTATTTCCGCTTTTGCTCTGATCTCGGCTCAATGCCCATATTACTCAAATTCACCATTACTTAGTCAATATATACTCCTTCCGTCACTAAAATTCACCATTACCTACTCAATATATACTTCTTCCGCTAGGGGATATTATTGAGAGGAATAGTTACCTTAATGAAGAAGCGGATTTAAGGTACAAAGTATTATGAATGACAACAAGCAACTTTTGAATCAAATTGATACCAATTCTCGCCTCCATGAGGAAAAGATTGTGAGAAGTGAGAGTGAGAAAAAATTGCCTTTAAATCAAGCTGAAGAAAATTCTGAATCCCAGCCAGAACAAACATCAGAGTCTTCGTCAGGTTCAGGCATTAGTGCTAGGGTTGCTGGAGCCGCAATTGGTGGTGTACTAGGCGCTCGCTCTGGAGGCATTATCGGTGCTGTCGCAGGCTCAGTTGCTGGTGCCATCATTGGTAAGGGAACTGCTGATACAGTTAATCGCGCTGTAGATAATTTAGGGGATGCAGCTCACTCTGTAGCAGACGGTGTTAAGCATTCCATAGAAGATATAGGTACAGCAGCCAGGGAAACGATTGAGGAAGTCAAGCCTTCTATCAAAGGCACAGCAGAAGCCGTCAAGCAAACAGTTGAAGAGTCCAAGTCTTCTATTAAAGGTATAGCCGAATCAGTCAATCAGACAGTTAAGGAGGCTCAACCTTCTGTAGTAGACGCAGTTAAGAATGTATCCGAAGAAGTAAAACCTACTATTAGAGGGATAAAAGAGTCTGTTCAGCATACAATTGAAGGTGTTCAGCCTTCTGTAGAAAGTGCTGCTAATTCTATTAAAAGCGCTGCTGATGAAATTAAGCCTTCTGCCAAAGCTGTCGCTCAGGAAATTGAAAGTGCTACTAAGGATGTCCGCGCAACAGTCAAAGGAACAGCGAAGGCAGTCGAGCCATCTGTAAAAAGCGCCGCCGAATCCCTCAAATTCTCGGCTCAGAATGCTACTGAATCGCTGAAAGCCTCAGCTAAGAGTGCAAGTGAATCGGTTAAATCCTCGGCTCAGAATGTTACTGAATCTGCCAAAGCTTCCGCCCAGGATATTAAGTTATCTGCCCAAAATGCAGCAGAATCTGCTAAAAAAGAAATCAAGGATAAGGATACCCGTATCTCCAGCCACCCAATGCCAGAAGTCCTTATCATCAAGGAAAAGGTCATTATTAAAGACGAGGCTAAATAAATACTAGCCTCTAGGGACTTCCAAAATATCAAACATCCCATATTTATATAATAATTATAATTATTGTATAAATATGGGTTATTTATTTTTTTGCGATAATTTATGCTTTATCAGTCCCCTAGCTATGTTTTGGCAACCGCCAAGGAGGTTAAGACATAAATGGATAATCAAACTTAGACACAACAAGGGTTATAACCGACTTCTTCCTCCCCAGCTATATCTGCCTTTAAGCAAAGTTTCAGGCAGGGTCGATAGAGAGAGAGCGACAGGAATTGCGCCGTCAGATTGCTAATTGATTTGGTCAGTAATTAGCCAGAATGGCGCAAACGTAAAAACCAAGATTTAAAGTTCTAGATTCAAACCCCCCGGCTTTAGGTATGGGGTAAATTTTAGCAATAAATGAAAGTAGGAAGTTTGGTGCTGCGCGCGTAAATTGATAAAAGATTTAAAATATAAAAAACTGAATTTGAGCAAAGTGAATTAAAGCCGTGACTCAAAACGGGACAAACCTACAAAACAGCAAGAATACAACCTATTATGTCCTGCTGGGACTGCATCCCTCAGCGTCGGTGATCGATATCCGTCGCGCTTACTGGGAGTTGAGTAAAGTCTATCATCCAGATACTACAGAATTACCTGCTACGGTTGCTACTAGCAAATTTCAGCAAATCAATGAAGCTTACGCCACTCTCAGTAGTCCGGAACGGCGTTTAAGTTATGATGCGAAAATTGGCTATTCTCGCTTTGGGGTAATTCAAGCACCAACGGATTTAAACCATCCTGTGCGTCAACCTTACGATTTTTCAAAATCAATGTATCTGGATGCAAGCGATCGCCCCTTATCCGCCGGAGAAATCTTTGTATTATTTGTGTTAGGCTTAACTCTGGCGGGTTGTGTATTAGTAGCGATCGCAGTTGCTGTGATTCGTGGTGAAAGCAATATCCCAACCCCAGTTACCCAACCACAAATTACCCATATTTCTCCAGTTTCCACCCCTGGACAAGTTAAGATTATTGAATTTTGAGTTGTTTTTTGTAATTTTATATGCTTACTCCCGACACACCTTTATATAGTCATCCCTTACCACAAATTGAGAAGTGGTTAAAAGATCAAGGCTGTCAACAAGATGAAAATGAGTTACATTGTTGGCGTGTACAACGACCTAGTTGGGAAGCCCAATTGTGGCTTGATGTTGAACAAATTACAGTCAGGTATATCAAATCTGGGGGAAATGAGCAAGAAATTCAACGCTCGTTTAAATATTCTCTCAGCCGGGAAGATATAGAACAAGCAGTGTTTTCTGGTCCCTAAAATTGTGTGGACAAAACGAAACTCGGTTTGGTGAAAATCTGATTATTAGTATTGTATAAAAGTTAGTTTGTTATGGTTTTTGCAGGGAAACGTCCGCATAATTTAGGTATTAACAACGGTAAATTAGCATCTTGTCCTAATTCACCCAACTGTGTTTCTAGTCAAGATACAGATCCAGAGCATATCATTTCACCACTGACTTTTACATCTCATCCCCAGTCAGCGATGGACAATCTCAAACAAATCATTGAATCCTTACCAAGAACCACAATAATTACCGAAAAAGAAGATTATTTATATGCAGAATTTAAAAGTGCATTAATGGGATTTGTCGATGATGTAGAATTTTATCTAGACCGTCAAGCGAATGTTATCCAAGTGCGTTCAGCCTCACGCTTAGGTCAAAGTGATTTAGGTGTTAATCGTCAAAGAATAGAAACAATTCGAGCCAAACTCAAATAAGAAAGCTTCTCCATTTCGAGGTAATTGGTAATGAGTTCTGTCTACCCATTCTCAATTACCTATAAATATTGCTGATCAAGAAGCATCTAGGAATTACTGCTTATTCCTAGACTAACCACATCCTGGGTATGAGAATTTGTAGCAGATTGTTCCTGAATAATTTGCTGATAAACACCCTCATAACCATCAGTCATCTGTTCCAGACTAAAGAAATTTTGGACATACTCTCGGCAATGAGAGCGGTCTAACTGCGTAATATTATCAAGAGCGGTGACAAAATCTGCCACGTTATTGCAAAGAAAACCTGTTTTTCCGTGTTTAATTATCTCAACGGTAGACCCTAGCTTCATGGCAATCACGGGTGTACCTGCTGCCATTGATTCTACCATAACTAAGCCAAAAGGCTCGCGCCAAGTGATAGGAAAAAGCGTTGCGACTGCGCCTCCCATCAGGGCATTTTTTTCCACATGGTTCGCTTCACCCAGATACTCAATTTGCTGACCATCAATGTGGGGCTTGACTTCTTGCTGAAAGTATTCTCGGTCAACTACATCTACTTTACCTGCAATTTTCAAATGCCAACCTGTTTGTTTAGCAATGGCGATCGCTAAATGTGTGCCTTTCTCTGGAGAGATCCGCCCTAAAAACGCCAAGTATGGCGGATTATCCGGTTGAGGATAAAATTTATAACTGTTAACATCAATGCCATTGTAAACCGTTGAGACATAATTTAAACCTAACCTGAGTTCCCTCTGGGCATTGGAAATACTCACAAAAGGTTGATGTTTAGCATATTGAAACATCTTTTCATTATCAGGGGTAAAAATACCGTGGAGAGTATGAACCGTGGGTGTTTTAATCAGATTCGCATAGGATAGGGCTGCACAGCACACATGGGAATGAATAATGTCAAATTCCTCCGCCCGTTCATAGACAAAGCCTAGTTGTAGCATTTCATAGATGTTATACTCCTTGACATCTGGATCGAGTCGTAAAGCACGGGGATGAACTGAAACTAGCTTTGCCAAACTAATAGAATCTCCTGAAGCAAATAGCGTCACTTCATGTCCCCGTCGAACTAATTCATCAGTTAGTAATCCTACAACTAACTCTATTCCCCCATAAGCTGGAGGTGGTACTCTCTCGAATAATGGGGCAATCTGAGCAATTCGCATGACAAAACTCCTAGAAAATAATCTTAAAACCAGATATCTGTTTGCTGTTTAAAAACTGTCTGTAAACAATTTAATTAGCACTTTTAAATCAAAAAAATACCAAATTTATAAACAGTTTAATTATAATTATATTGCCTAGCTCCTATATTTCGTTTCTACCTTTGTAGTGAAATATTGCTTTGAGCAGGAAAGAAACTCGATTATAAATAATTAAAATACCAGCAAAGTAACTTTTTATGATTTTATTAAGAATTTTGCCTAAATTGAGCAATTTTTTTGCAAAATTAAATTCAGTAAAACCACTTTTTAGGATGTTTTTGCTAGGTTGTAATTTTCGTTCATCTCACACCGTAGGAAGATGGTTATAAAAGATATTCCTCTAAAGAAGGAGTATTTCACACCTTGCACCTTCCCTATTCCCCAATATTGACACTGTAAAAATTTTATGTTATACAGAACACGTTCATCAGTTCTCAAAAATCACAAATATAATCAACGTGCATATTTCTCCATCCAAAAAACCGCGTGTCTCCTGGCAGGCGGTTTTCACAGTAATTTTATTTGTATTTATGTATCTGCCTATACTGGTGCTTGGCTTTTATAGCTTTAACCAGTCACCCTACAGTGCAACTTGGCAAGGTTTCACCCTCGATTGGTACTACAAATTATTCAGCGACGAGCGGATTTTGTCAGCTTTGAAAAATAGTTTGATAGTTGCCTTTTCTGCCGTGGGGATTTCGGCTGTGTTGGGAACCTTAATGGCGGTAGGATTGGCACGTTATCAGTTTTTGGGTAAGAATTTGTATCGGGGTATTTCTTACCTACCGTTAATTATTCCAGATATTGCGATCGCTGTAGCTACTTTAGTGTTTCTCGCAGCCTTTGCCATTCCCTTGAGTTTGTGGACAATTATTGCCGCTCATATCGTATTTTGCGTAGCTTATATTGGACTTGTGGTGTCTTCAAGATTGACAAATTTAGACCCCCACCTAGAAGAAGCAGCCCTAGATTTAGGCGCGACACCAATACAAGCATTTATAAAAGTATTACTACCTCAGTTAATGCCTGCGATTATAGCTGGCTGTCTGCTAGCTTTCGTACTCAGTTTAGATGACTTTCTCATTGCCAGTTTCACATCAGGTAGTGGTTCTAATACCCTACCAATAGAAATTTTTAGTCGTATTAGAACAGGAGTTCAGCCTGATATGAATGCTCTAAGTGTTCTCCTGATTGCAGTATCTGCAATTTTCGCCTTTGTTGCCGAATTTATTAGTGCTTTTGATCACAATAAATAACCTGTCATCTGTGCAGAATTAACAATAAGTGAACACCCTTGACAAATTACAGAGTTTCACAATATTATTTTTTTGGTGATCAAAATATATAATCTCAGAATTCCTCGTATTTAAATAGTACCTAGAACCAAATATCAATTAAATTTCTGCATTTTAATTTACTCTCCAAGTATATATGCAGATGTATTTCAGTTCAGGTTTATTTGTCTATATATGTATTTTGAATTTGATATTGTTGGGGTTAAGTTTGGATAAGATGCTATTTCCTCCTCATTATGCAAATTTGCCAAAATCCCAATTGCTCAAATCCATTCAACCCTGAAAGCAATAAATTTTGCATGAGTTGCGGACAAAACAACTTTGGCAAATTTATGAGAAATCGCTATCGCGTATTGAGGCTTTTAGGTGAAGGTGGATTTAGCCGAACTTATGCAACTGAAGATGCAGATAGACTGAATGCGCCTTGCGTCATCAAACAATTTTTTCCGCAAGTTCAAGGAACAATTCAACGCAACAAAGCCGCCGAATTTTTCAAAGAAGAGGCATTTCGGTTATATGAACTGGGAGAAAATCATACTCAAATTCCCAGATTATTAGCTTATTTTGAACAAGGTTCCAGCTTGTATCTTGTCCAAGAATTTATCGAAGGAAAAACTCTTTTACAAGAAGTTCGGCAAAAACCATTTACCGAAGCCCAAATTCACCAGCTTTTAACTGACTTATTACCAGTTATCGAATTTGTTCATGGGGCTAAAGTAATTCATCGAGATATTAAACCAGAAAATATTATTCGCCGTGACAGTGATGGTAAACCAGTATTAATTGACTTCGGTGGTGCTAAACAGGTGACACAAACAACTTTAGCTAGACAAGCTACGGTTATTTATACCATTGGTTATGCGCCGTCTGAACAAATGGCGGGATTTCCTTGTTCTGCAAGTGATTTATATGCTTTGGGTGTAACTTGCGTGCGTCTGTTAACGCAATGTTTACCATTACAAAATACTTATGGAGAAATTAATGATCCTCTTTATGATGCCATGAACGGTAATTGGTTATGGCAAGAAGAATTACAGAAAAAAGGTATGACTATCGGCGATGAATTAAGCCAAATTTTAAATAAATTATTGAAACATTTAGCGAGTGAAAGATATCAATCAGCCAGAGAAGTGATCAATGATTTAAAGTCTATCAAAAAATCTTCTCGGAAACCAAAAATTGCTGATATTTCTTTACCTCTATTAATCAAATTACCACCACCAAAGAAAGTCACACCTCCATTACCCCCCTTAGAAATCTTTGAATTTGAAGCGGTTACAGTAGATACAGCAGGTAGAGAAGTTAACCGCGATTTCCCTACAGCCAAATTTTTTGCTGAAACATTGACCCCATCTGTAACACTGGAAATGGTGTCAATTCCTGGCGGTAGTTTCATGATGGGTTCGCCAGAGTTTGAAGGGGATGCTGAGGAACGTCCCCAACACGAAGTGATTCTTCAACCATTCTTTACGGGTAAATTTCCCATAACTCAAGCCCAATGGAAAGCTGTAGCCGCTTTACCTAAAATCAAACAACCGTTAAATCCTTATCCCTGGAAATTTAAAGGACTGAATCGGCCTGTAGAAAATGTATCTTGGTACGAAGCTGTAGAATTTTGCGCTAGACTTTCAGAAAAAACTGGACGTGAATACCGTTTACCCAGCGAATCTGAATGGGAATATGCTTGTCGCGCCAGAACTAAGACATCTTTCCACTTTGGGGAAATGATTACTACTGATCTAGTTAATTGTAGCCGCAAAGAAACAACAGATGTCGGCAGTTTCAGGATTGCGAACGCTTTCGGATTATATGATATGCACGGGCTGGTGTGGGAGTGGTGTGCTGATACTTGGCATAATAATTATAGTGGCGCACCTTCAGATGGAAGCGCCTGGGAAGTTGATGGTGATTTTCATCGTCGGCTATTACGTGGGGGTTCTTGGCGTTTTAGTGCTGAACTTTGTCGTAGCGCTAGCCGTAGTTGGGATTATTCCGATGGTGGTTTGAGAAATCCGGGTTTTAGGGTTGTATTTTCGGCACTTTCTTAGTAATTCAAGTTAATCTGTGAGTATTATTGAAATAACAGGTTGGGTTTGGTTCTTCGTATCATATCCTTAAATAAAACTAGCGGTTAAAAACCAGCACTCGTCCCAAATTGTCGGTGAATAAGTCAGGGAATTAACACCAAGTGTTGGTGTTTTGTGACAGTTGCTGTTTTATTGTAGAAATCGTGGTCGTGGTAGGTTAATGGGGAATATGTTAACGAAACGCAAAAGTCGCAGTATTGCGGCAATTTTAGCTTTATCCGGTACGCTGACTATTTCCGGGTTACATAAGTTTTATTTGGGACAACCGTTGTGGGGTGTGTTGTATGTTTTGCTTTCCTGGACACCTATCCCCAAGGTAGCAAGTGCTATTGAGGGAGTTTGGTATTTAGCGCAAGATGAAGCGGCTTTTGATCGTCATTTTAATTTGGGTAAGTCAGCAGTGAAGAATTCACCGCCAACAGGAAATCATGTGGAGGCGATCGCTAAGGCTGTGCGGGAGTTAGATACTCTGCGCCAAGATGGACTGATTTCTGAGTACGAATTTGAGCAAAAGCGCCGCCAGCTGCTAGACCAAATTTCTTGATGTAAGCACAAGACATGAATTGGCTACCTTTAAACCCCAAGTTGCAAAAACTCCGTGCTAAACTCCTCAATGATCCTTATTATCGATTACAGTCTGGGGAGGAAATTCAGCTGGCGGTAAAGTTGGGGATGCGGATTGATGCTAATCAGGCGACTGTGGATGATTGGTTACGTCTACCTGGTTTGTCAATTCACCAAGCGCGATCGCTTGTGGAACTTTCACGCTCTGGTGTAAAATTTTACTGTATTGAAGATGTTGCTGCGGCTTTAACTATGCCCACTCAGCGATTAGAACCATTAAAGCCTCTGCTCAATTTTATTTACTATGACAATGAATCTTTAGATGATCGCACTCAGTTCGTTAACCCGAATACCGCGACGGTTGAGCAATTAGTTAAAATTCCTTTTATGGATGTGTCTCTGGCTGAAGCTGTTGTACAAAATCGGCTATCAGCTGGGCTTTACCGGAACTTGGCCGATTTCGGGCGACGGTTGGATCTATCTGGGGAGGCGATCGCCCAGCTGATGTATTTTCTCAGGTTTTGATACAGAACCTCACCCCCAACCCCTCTCCTTCTCCCAAAGGGAGACGCTATGCGAAAGTAAGGAGAGGGGAGAATTTGGCGCAACACGGGAAGTTAAATAAAGCCTATGCGATCAGGAGGCCAAAAGCGAAATGCGGCGCGACCAATGATATTTGGTCTCGGTAAAAACCCCCAGTAGCGAGAATCGTTACTGTCGTTGCGGTTATCGCCCATGACAAAAAACTGCTCTTCTGGGACTTGTACGGCGGAAAATGGCTGATTTGGGGGTTCGGCGATGTAGTCTTCTTCTAAGGCTTTTCCGTCTAGGTAAACTTTACCGTTGGTGACGTTGAGTATTTTCCCTGGGGTACCAATGACTCGCTTAATAAAGGCTTGGTCTTGGGGATATCCCCGGCGTTGCAATTCTGCGGGGGGCTGAAAGACGATAATATCCCCAGCTGCGGGAGGGTGAAAACGATATGAGACTTTTTCGACTACTAAGCGATCGCCTGTATGTAAGGTCGGTAGCATTGAGTCTGATGGGATATAGCGGGGTTCGGCGATAAATGTTCTGATCAGGATGGCTAAACATAAGGCGATCGCGATCAGAGTCAGATTTTCTTGCCAACTACTCCATGCTTTGGATGACGTAGCGCCTAGTTTTGCATCACTTTCGTGAGGATTCATAAAGATTTCAGCCAGTTCAAAAAGTGTAACGAATACCTTGATTATTTTGGCGCTAAAGGTATGCTTTTGACATTCTCACTCATTCCCAGAGTGAATATTTGCTTTGTTTACCTATTTTTAAAGATACCAAAATTATCTGTATCTATATTTCTGTTCATGAAAGTGTCTGTTAATTTATGAACTATAATTGCGAAAAATTCTAGGTAGAAACAGCAAGACAATCTCAGTAATTGTGAGCATTTTGGAATTGATAAGAAAGAATATGACTACTATGACATCTACATTCTGCCGTTTTTCCTCCTCTGTACTGACAACATTTTGCTTGTTGGGGCTGACAGGTGCTTCGGCTGTTGATGGCAAAAATCAGGATGTAGAACTGAAAATTGGGATTATGCAGCGATTTGGTGAGAATTCCCAAGTGAAGTTACAACTCGAACCGACAGCAGGCGATCGCTTACAGCTCAAATTTACAGCCAATAATCAGCAAAAAACTTTAGTTACCCAAAACCCAGTCAAGCTAGAAACAGTCATGGAACCTTTACCTCAACCTCAAGTGGAGGAGGTAGTAGTTTTAGGTACATACCGCACCTTTGAAACTGCGGAAGACAGCGCCGAAAATTGGCGTTCTCAGGGAATAGAGGTGGAAATAGCCCAACCAGAACGCTGGCAAGTTTGGGCTAAACGGGATGTTTACAGTACTCCCTTGCTGCGACGCTTGCTATTTCAGGGCGTACAAGCTGCTGGAAAGAACATGGCGTATATCGATACGAAAATTTTGCAAGCAGTGCCGCGGGTCAGTTGGTCGGTCAACGGTAACGCTTACAGCCCCAATGATTTAGAAATTAAAACAACTAAAAACTTAATTCGAGTCAAAAGCGGCAAAAAGCTCGAAAATAATCGTTTGTATCCCGGACGACTGACTTTACAGCCCAATGCCTATGGTACATATACTTTAGTGAATAAAGTACCTCTAGAAAGCTATTTGCGGGGGGTTGTACCTCACGAAATTGGCACAAGTGCGCCCAAAGCAGCCGTGGAAGCCCAAGCAATTCTCGCCCGCACTTATGTTTTAAGGAATTTGCGGAGGTTTGTGACTGATAACTATCAGTTGTGTGCTGATACTCACTGTCAAGTTTATTACGGTTTGAGTGGCACAGTTCCCAGTACCGACCAGGCGATCGCCGCAACTAGGGGTATGGTTTTAACTTATAATAATCAGCTAGTGGATGCCCTATATTCTTCTACTACTGGGGGCGTTACTGCCTACTTTAGCGATGTTTGGAATGGTGAAGATCGTCCCTATTTACGCCCAGTACTGGATGCTGCGACTAACTTTTGGGATTTATCTCAGAAGTCTCTCGCAGATGAAATTAACTTTCGCGAGTTTATTAATAGCAGTGAAGAATTTAACGAAAGTGCCTGGAATAGCTTTCGTTGGAATAAAGAAACTCCCATTGCTGATATTAACCAGCTTTTACAAAAATTCCTGAAAATCAAAAATAGCCCCTATGCCAAATTTAACACCGTTGAGGCTATGTCTGTAGTCAAGCGCAGCAAAAGTGGACGGATTCTGGAACTGGCGGTGAAGACAGATATCGGCGTTTTTACTCTAGAGAAAGACGAAATTCGTAGCGCCTTTGCAGCTCCTAGAAGTACGCTGTTTTATATAGAATCCCTCAACAAAGGCAAACCAGATTTGTGGGGATATGCTTTTATTGGTGGTGGATTGGGACATGGTGTGGGCTTAAGTCAGACTGGCGCTCAAAATTTAGCTAAACTGGGTTGGTCAAATGCCCAAATCATGCAATTTTATTATCCCGGTACTCAAATTAAAAGCCTCAGCAACGAGATTAAGTTTTAGAAATAAATTTCAGAAGCCGGGTTTTTGCAAATTGGCACGAGGAAAATTTGGTCTTCCCAGAGACAAAAACCCGGTTTTTTAACTCAAGCAGGAGTGCAAGGCTTTACACCCCTGCTACATCAGTATTAAATCTTGCCAGAAAGAGGTTTTTGATTCAGATACTAAACTCTTAGTAGAGTTCTTCTTCTTTGTGAGTTTCGATTGTACAGTCAGAAGTTGGGTAAGCAACACAGGTCAGCACATATCCGCCTTCAATCTGGTCGTCGTCTAAGAATGACTGGTCAGATTGGTCAACAGTACCTGCCTTGATTTTACCGGCACAGGTTGAGCAAGCACCAGCACGGCAAGAGAAGGGTAAGTCAAGACCAGCTTCTTCGGCGGCATCCAGAATATAGGTATCGTCGTCACAATCGATTGTTTGGTTTAAGCCTTCGGCTTCGCTAATTAAAGTGACTTTGAAAGTAGCCATTAAGTAATCCTCTCGTGTTCAAACGGCAGTATAAGTTATTCTGAAGCAAAGCATAGGGCTTTGGTTATGAGGTTAGCCGTTGCTTTCCAATTGCTTCACTTCTGATACTACGAGAAAAATTACAGCTTTTAACTGGAAATCGACCCCGATTAGTAATGAAGTTGAGTTAGTAAATAATTATAAGTTTATTTTATATATTAAGTACAATCAGTATGAAAACGGCGCTCTTAGAAACCTGATTAATCGCGCCTCTACAAGAAACTGCTGAGAGAGGGTTTGAATCTGACCACAATTCGTACTAATAGATGACCTATGAATCAACAATTTCGCATATTCTAAGCGTGGAATGTCAAAAACTGAACTGGTCAGGATCATGTATAATTCAGAGGCAGCTTTGGAAACAGCAAAAGTGCGTGTAGGCTTGATTGGGACTGGATATGCGGCAAAACTACGGGCTGAGGCTTTGCTGGGTGATCAGCGTACAAATTTAGTCGCGATCGCAGGTCATCAGCCAGAAAAAACAGCCGCCTTTGCTCAAGAATACCAGACAGAAGCGTTGATTTCCTGGGAAAAATTAGTAGAGCGCGAAGATATTGATTTGGTGGTGATTTCCACAATTAACCGCGATCATGGTGCGATCGCTCGTGCAGCACTTTCACAGGGTAAACACGTAATTGTCGAATATCCCTTGTCTGTAAATGTTACCGAAGCTGAGGAATTAATCGCCTTAGCCAAAGCCCAAAATAAACTCTTACACGTTGAACACATCGAACTTTTGGGTGGTTTGCATCAAGCCTTAAAGCAGAACATCGAAAAAGTTGGTGATATTTTTTATGTTCGCTACAGCACCGTCAATCCTCAGCATCCCGCACCCCGGAAGTGGACTTATAATCATGAACTGTTTGGCTTTCCTTTCATTGGGGCGCTGTCGCGATTACATCGCCTCACCGATTTATTTGGTAGAGTCTTGACAGTTAACTGTCATCAGCGATATTGGGAAACAGAACAGGATTATTACCAAACTTGTTTCTGTAATAGTCAACTTTGCTTTGAAAATGGACTGTTAGCACAAGTAGTTTATGGCAAAGGCGAAACCCTTTGGCAACCAGAACGCAAATTTGAAGTTCACGGCGACAAGGGTGGTTTAATTTTTGAGAGCGACAAAGGATTTTTAATTCACTCCGGGGAAACAACACCAATAGAGGTTGGGACTCGTCGGGGTTTGTTTGCTAAAGATACAACTATGGTGTTAGATCATCTGTTTGATGGTACTCCTTTGTACGTCACCCCAGAGTCAAGTTTATATGCCCTCAAGGTTGCTGATGCTGCCCACAAAGCTGCACAGACAGGATTAACTATTTTTATGAAAAACACTTCGGCCGAAAGTTTATGAAAACCGAACCAATTGTGATTTTATCTACACGAGAACTCGACAAAATGCGTCAAGCAGGACGCTTGGCGGGTCAACTTTTACAACACCTCGAACCAATGGTGAAGCCGGGAGTGACAACTCTCCAACTGAATGATGAAGCTGAACGTTGGACACAAGCTCACGGAGCCAAAAGCGCGCCTCTGGGTTACAAAGGTTATCCCAAGTCAATTTGTACCAGTGTGAATGAGGTAGTCTGTCATGGTATTCCTAACGCCAGACAAATTCTTAAGGATGGGGACATTATCAATATCGATGTGACATTGATTGTGGATGGCTACCACGGCGATACATCCCAGACATTTTTAGTTGGTACTCCTTCCTTGAAAGCGCAGAAGCTGGTAGAAGTGACCGAAGAATGTCGCCGCTTGGGAATTGCGGCAGTTAAGCCTGGGGCGCAAATTGGGGATATTGGTGCAGCCATTCAAGAGTATGCGGAAGCACAGGGCTTTTCTGTGGTAAGAGACTTCGTAGGACACGGTATCAGCAATATTTTCCACACTGCGCCGGATATTCCCCATTATGGTACACGGGGCAAAGGCAAGCGTCTCAGACCAGGAATGGTGTTCACTATCGAGCCGATGATTAATGTTGGTACTTGGGAAGTTGAGGTTCTCGATGATGGTTGGACTGCTGTAACTCGCGATCGCCAACTGTCGGCTCAATGTGAGCATACTTTAGCTGTCACAGAAACAGGCGTAGAAATTCTCACCCTAGCTTAAGTTCAGTTATCAGTTACCAGTAGACATCTGTTGAGAAAGAATGTAGAGACGTTCCATCCAACTGGGGCGGGGTACAAGCGACCTCTGGGTCTTCCCCCCTGCCCCCCGCACCCTGCTCCCTTGCCTCTTTTCACCTTCCTAACTTATTTTCAATACCTTCGCAACCACCGGGTATAGTAGCTCTAGTTTTTTCCCCACCCCAAGCACAGCAGTATTGACGAGCCATCTCAGGTAGACGCTGGACATTGGTAAAATCGGCATTTTCCACGACAGCGCCAGTATATTCGCCAGTTTCGTAGTTTGGTGGCTCGTTGCGACTACGGGGTGATGCTATTTCTAGTGAACCATAGTAAAAACGAGTTCCATTTAAATCAGAACCACTGAGATTAGCACTATATAAAATGGTGCGGGAGAGATTGGCTTTTACTAAATCACAATTGCTGAGATTACCGCGAACCAGATTAGCTTCACTCAGGTCAGTCCAACGCAAATCGTTATTAGAAAGGTCTGCTGCGGCTAACATCACCCCTAAGTCGATGACGCGTAAACCTTCTAGGCGGTCTTCCTCGTAACCACCTATACCATCGAGAATGGCTCTACCTAAGCGGCGATCGCGTTTTAAGGGAGTTAGTAATTTGGAACGGGAGAGAAAACGGATAATTTTTGCTTTACCACTGCCATCTACACTACTAAATATGGCGGCTGTACGTCCTTCTGCGATCGCCCGTTCTTGCGGCCAATCTTCTAATAATCCTTGTTCATCTAATACCAAATCTGAGACACCTTGAAAATAGGAATCTATTGTTTGCTGCTGGGTAATAATATTTTGCTGAAGTGTGAGCAGGTTTTGCTGAATGGTCAAGTCTTTGGAAATCACATATTGTCGCCATGCGACATAAACGGCAATGACCGCAATGAGAATTTGTCCCAAAGCACCAAACCATTCTGCTAAACTACCCGAAGCTTCCCAGCTAATTTGCTTTCCCCACATCAGCAAGCGATCGCCTAAACCACTAAACTTGAATAAGCCGATTATCCCTACTACTAGACCGACAAAGGCTACAAACAGTGTTCTATCTTGGGACGAAAACCAATTTTTTAACACATATTGCCCCCAAGGTAATAACATCGTCAGAGATAATATTAAACTGATCAGTGTTCCCAAGATGCCGATCAGCCAGTTATTGATCACCAGTCCAAAAAAAGTGATGACGATCGCCATTAGAGTAAATAGTAATGCCCTCGGCTTGACTGTGAATTGACTAATGGTATATTGCTGGGTCTGGGAACGGGCTTGTTGCAAAGCATTTCTATTTTGCGGAGATTGCAAAGACGCAATTGTTGCTAAGGATTCTTGTGCAGCTAGTGCTGCTGGGCTTAAGTAATTTTCACCTGTACCACTGTCAAAATCGTCGGTGGGTAAAGGTTCTGGATTTGGTGAATGGGGTGGGTTAGGTTCAGTCATTATTCGATGAATCTCAGGATCTCAGAGGCGATGAATCGCGTCTCTACAAGGTGTAAAATATGAGAAATTTTCATATTTACAACAATGTTTTTACGGTTTTTACGATGGTTATATTCTATTTAAACATGATTATCACAGCTTACTGAGGAGAAAAATATCCCCACTTTAGAACAGTTAATTTACTACATAAGAAAAACTTAATTAAAGAATCAAGTTTTTTTTGGTAATATTAAAAAACTTCAAGATGTTTGAACCTTATTGTATGAATTGTGTATGTATAGAATGGGTTTCTGGCGTTGCTTAGTTGCCTCTAGTGTGATTAGTTTATTCACCTTTGGCTGTGGTGATGGGACAGGATCATCAACAAAATATGCTACGCAAGTAGTACAAGAAATTAATGTTGCCCAACTACTCACCGAAGCTAAGACTACCCAAAAAGCGCAAAATTTATTTGATAAAGGTAATAATTTACTAGATACGCAACGCTACCAAGATGCTCTTCAAGTATATGACAAAGCGATCGCAGTCCAACCGCAGAATCCTGACACTTGGATAAATCGTGGTAATGCGCTGATATCATTGCAGCAGTATCAAGAAGCATTGGCATCTTATGATCAGGCGATCGCACTAAAACCAGAAAAAGATGAAGCTTGGTATAACCGGGGTAATGCCTTAACAGCATTAAACAAACACTTAGAAGCACTATCATCATACGATCAAGCGATCGCTCTCCAGCCAAACAAAGATGAAGCCTGGATTAACCGTGGCATTGTCTTGACAAAAATACAAAAATACCCCGAAGCATTGGTATCTTATAATCAGGCGATCGCCATGCAACCCAACAAGCATCAAGCCTATTATAATAAAGCCTGTACTTATGCCTTACAAGAAAATCTTGACTTAGCAATTGAGAACCTGCAAAAAGCCATACAGCTTGTTCCTGGGAAGTATGAACAGTTAGCAAAAACTGACCGAGACTTTGATAAAGTGCGTAATAATGAAAAGTTTAAAAAAATAATTAAATAATCATTGAAAAGTCCATCATACTCCATTAATGAAAAAAATCTTAATCACCGGAGCCAGTGGTTTTTTAGGGTGGCATCTTTGTCAACTAGCAAAACAAGAATGGGAAGTTTATGGTACTTATTCCACCAATTTTATAGAATTACCAGGAATAAAAATACTGCCAGTTAACTTAACAGATTTTTCAGACTTAAAACGCATTTTTAATGATATCAATCCCAATGCAGTAATTCATACTGCCTGTTAGAACGATATCCCATGACAGCAGTATGTCGAATGCCATTAATGTTTGGGATGGAAACACCCACAGCCAAAAGCTTTATTCAACCATTTATCCAAACCTTAAAAGAGGGCAAAGAATTAAAATTATTCACAGATGAATTTCGCACCCCAGCCAGTGGAATCACCGCCGCCAAAGGAATTTTATTAGCATTAGAAAAAATCAACGGATACATTCACCTGGGTGGAAAAGAGCGCATTTCGCGCTACGATTTCGGAAAGCTACTAATTGAAGTATTCCAACTCCCAGAAACCAAACTCAAAAGTTGCCGACAACAGGATGTAAAAATGGCAGCACCAAGACCAAAAGACGTATCCTTAGATAGTGCCAAAGCCTTTGCATTAGGGTATAAACCCCTACCCATAAAAACAGAACTAGAACAAATGCAAAAAATGTAATTCCTACCTCCTCCTCCTCCTCTGCGTCTCTGCGTCTCTGCGTGATACAAATTAAAAAACTCCCCTCTCCTTGTCTTCGCGTAGCGTCTCCCTTTGGGAGAAGGAGAGGGGCTGGGGGTGAGGTTCTTAAATCAGCATCCTAAATTACTGATAAGCATCCATTGGTAGACAAGAACAAACAAAATTGCGATCGCCAAAAGCCGCATCAATTCTCCCCACACTAGGCCAGAACTTATGTTCACGAGTCCAAGGCGCAGGGTAAGCAGCTTGTTCACGAGAATAGCCGTGATTCCACTCGCCCACAATCAAACTTTGGGCAGTATGGGGTGCATTCTTCAAGAGATTATCTTGAATATCCATCTTCCCAGATTCAATTGCCGAAATTTCCCCACGAATAGCAATCAACGCCTCACAGAAACGGTCTAACTCTTGCTTCGATTCGCTTTCCGTCGGTTCCACCATAATCGTACCCGCCACAGGCCAAGAGACAGTCGGCGCATGGAAACCATAATCTATCAGCCGCTTGGCAATATCATCGATTTCGATACTCGCAGATTTTTTGAGCAACCTTAAATCTAAAATACACTCATGGGCAACTAAATCATTTTTCCCCTTATACAACACCGGATAATAATCACTGAGTCTGTGGGCGATGTAATTAGCATTGAGAATTGCCACCTTCGTTGCATCAGTCAAACCCTCAGCCCCCATCATGGCAATATACATCCAGGAAATCACTAAAATACTAGCACTACCCCAAGGCGCAGCAGCCACAGCCCCAATTTGAGAATGCCCAATTGTAGGTACAACAGGGTGTCCAGGAAGGAAAGGTACAAGATGTTCAGCCACACCAATCGGACCCATACCAGGGCCACCGCCACCATGAGGAATACAAAAAGTTTTATGCAGATTTAAATGACAGACATCAGCGCCAATATCACCAGGACGACAAATACCCACTTGGGCATTCATATTCGCCCCATCCATATAAACTTGTCCACCGTGACTATGGATAACAGCGCAGATTTCCTGAATTCCTTCCTCAAACACACCGTGAGTTGAAGGATAAGTCACCATTAAAGCCGCCAGTTGCTGACTGTGTTTTTCCGCCTTTGCTTGCAAATCATTCACGTCAATATTACCCAATGTATCACAAGCAACAGCAACCACCTTCATCCCACACATGACCGCACTCGCTGGATTAGTTCCATGTGCTGATTCCGGAATCAAACAGATATTGCGGTGTCCTTCCCCACGAGTTTCGTGATATTGACGAATCACCAAAAGTCCTGCGTATTCCCCTTGAGAACCTGCATTAGGTTGTAGAGAAACTCCAGCAAATCCCGTAATTTCACTCAACCAAGCCTCAAGCTGCTGGAACAGAATTTGATAACCCCGTGTTTGTGACGGTGGTGCAAAAGGATGAATCTTACCAAATTCCTCCCAAGTCACAGGAATCATCTCAGACGTTGCATTCAACTTCATAGTGCATGAACCCAAAGGAATCATCGATGTCGTTAAAGATAAATCCTTCGTTTCTAGCTGATGCAGATAACGCAACAATTCAGTTTCTGAATGATAGCGGTTGAATACAGGATGAGTGAGATAGTTACTGGTACGGGGGAAAGGGATGTGAGAAGATGAGCAAGAAGTTAATTCTTCTATGCTAAAAGGAAGATTATCTGTAAAAGCAAAAATCTGCCAGAGGTCAATCAAATCTTCTGATGTCGTGGTTTCGTCTAAAGAAATACCCACAGATGTCGCATCAAAAATCCGCAGATTAATATTTCGCCCTTGACAAGCCTCCAGGATAGCTTTGACAGAGTGTGTACCTAAATCCACTCGCAGCGTATCAAAGAAATATTCAGAACTAATGCTGTAACCGAGTCGCTTCAATCCTGCTGCCAAAATTACAGTTAACTGGTGAATATTTTCAGCAATATTCCTGATACCATCAGAGCCATGATATACAGCATACATACTCGCCATTACTGCCAATAACACCTGTGCCGTACAGATATTACTCGTTGCTTTTTCCCGGCGGATGTGCTGTTCACGGGTTTGCAAAGCCAGACGTAAAGCCGGCTTACCAGTGGCATCTTTTGATACTCCTACAATTCGCCCTGGAACCAGCCGTTTATACTCTGCTTTCGTAGCGAAGTACGCCGCATGAGGTCCCCCAAACCCCAAAGGAATACCAAAGCGCTGGGTACTTCCCACAGCAATATCAGCCCCAAATTCTCCAGGTGGTGTGAGTAAAGTTAAACTTAAAGGATCTGCTGCTACCGTCACCAATGCACCCTCAGCATGGGCTTTTTCAATAAAAGCGCGGTAGTTGTAAATCGTGCCATCACTGGCGGGATATTGCAGAACAGCCCCAAAAATTGGTTCAGCAAAATCAAATGTCTGATGATCACCGATAATGATCTTAATCCCCAAGGGTTTAGCCCTAGTTTGTAGGACATCGATAGTTTGGGGATGGCAATTCTCAGACACAAAATAAGCATTTGCCTGATTTTTGCAAACACCATAACTGAGACTCATAGCTTCGGCTGCTGCTGTAGCTTCATCAAGTAAAGAAGCATTGGCAATTTCCAAACCTGTGAGGTCAATAATCATCGTCTGGAAATTCAGCAGCGCTTCCAGTCGCCCTTGGGCAATTTCTGGCTGATAGGGAGTATAAGCTGTATACCAACCAGGATTTTCCAGAATATTGCGTTGAATTACCGGGGGAGTGATACAGTCGTAATATCCCGTACCGATATATGAACGGCATACTTGATTTTTAGCAGCAATTTTTTTTAACTTTGCCAGTGCGGCATACTCACTTTGGGCTGCTGGTAACTTTAGTGTGTTTTGCAGCCGAATACCCTGCGGTACTGTTTTATCAATGAGGGAGTCCAGATTTTGTAAACCTAAAACCTCAAGCATTTGCTGGATATCATCAGAGTTAGGTCCAATGTGTCGTTGTGCGAAACTACTTGATTTTGGACTCCTTTGACTCACAATTAGTGGATCGCTTGATTTAGGAATAGGGGCGAAAGATACCACAAGTTGAACTCCAAACTTAACTATTTCATATTTTGCAACAAATATTCCTAATAAGTGGGAGTCACAGATTAATTCATCTATATTTCATGGCTGATTTTTGAACAAAATTGTTTAACGAATTTGCAAAGCATTTATTCCTTCTCTTTCTTCACTTGGCGGTTCGTTAAAAAAAATTGATTTTGACAAGGAGTTTGAACCTTAACGGAAGCGTATTTTCTCAGGAATTACGGAGAATGAAGGAAAAACGAACCACAGAGGACACAGAGAACACAGAGTCATGAGAGTTTTACCAGAGTTTTTGCGTAAGTCCTATTTGTCATCAGATGTCTATTTTTGAGTGGGGGGAGATAAGGAAGTAGTAGGAAGCCTCCTCCTCATCCCCTCAGCACTCTTACTCGCCTTCTACTAGGGCGCGATACTCATCGGCGGTCAAAGCATCCAGCACTTCATCTGCATCATTGAGACGTACTTTTAAGAACCAGGCTTCTCCATAGGGGTCTTCGGCAACTTCTTCGGGAGATTCAATTAAAGCTTCATTGCGTTCTATGACTGTGCCGGTGACTGGTGAATTCAGGTCTTCAACGGCTTTCACAGATTCAATTGTGCCAAAAGTTTCTCCCTTGGTCAGCAAATCACCAATGTCTGGTAATTCCAAAAATACGACATCACCCATTTGGTCTACAGCAAATTCAGTAATGCCAATGGTGCCAATTTCACCATCTAGCCGCACGTATTCATGAGTATCCAGGTATCTAAAATCCTGCGGATATTCAAAAGACATATCAGTTTTCCTTCGATATCAAAATAGTTAGCGCCCCAAAGTTATCCAAGTTATGGTCGGTTATTAACCATAGTTGAGATTGAGTAACTCAACACACATTATCAGCTAGTGACACGATTTTTAGCGCGATAAAAGGGACGTTTTACTACAACGCCTGGGTAAGTTTTGCCCCGAATTTCTACCTCTAGCTGTTCACCCACCTTTGCTAGCTGAGTTGGAACGTAGGCTAAGGCTATGGGATAACCAAGTGTAGGCGATAATGTCCCACTGGTAATTTCTCCCACAACTTCACCTGCTGATACAACTGGGTAGCCATGACGGGCGATATTACGCCCTGACATTTGTAAACCGATTAATCGCTTTTGCACTCCATCGGCTTTTTGCTGTGCTAAAATTTCTAGCCCGATAAAATCACCTTTGGTATCGAGGTGAACCAGCCAACTCAAACCTGCTTCTAGGGGTGTTGTGGTGTCGTCGATATCTTGTCCATAAAGTGCCATTGCTGCTTCGAGTCGCAGGGTATCTCTAGCACCAAGTCCGCAGGGGGTTACGCCAGCTTGATGGAGTTTTTCCCACAATTCTACTCCGACATCTGGATCAACCATCACCTCAAAGCCATCTTCGCCGGTGTAACCTGTGCGGGCAATAAAGGCAGGTTTACCCAGTACGGTTGCTTGGAGGTGACCAAAGGCTTTAATGGGTTGTAAGTCTTCCTCTACTAGGGGCTGGAGATATGTAACCGCTTTTGACCCTTGCACAGCAATTAAAACTTTTTCTGGTGACAGGTCTTGAAATTCCACCTGATTTAAATCAAGCTGCTGCAATAACCATGCTTTATCTTTAGCAGTGGTTGAGGCATTGACAATAATTGCTGCCTGTTGTCTACCAGTGGCATCTTCACCTTGATAATAAACAATGATGTCGTCAATTATTCCCCCTTGGGGATTTAACAATACGGTGTATTGCGCTTGACTCGGTTGCAATCGATTCAAGTCTGAAGGTACTAAACGCTGAAGTTGGTCAATTAGGTGTTTACCTTGGAGGGTAAATTTGCCCATGTGGGAAATATCGAACATCCCAGCAGTGTTTCTCACGGCTTCGTGTTCGTTGCTAATACCAGCAAATTGTACAGGCATTTCCCAACCGCCAAAGCTGGTAAAGCGGGCTTTGAGTTCTGCACTCCTTTGATATAGGGGGGTTCGCGCTAGGGCTTGGGTGATGTCTTGTTGATTAGCCACAGGTATTTTTGCGATCGCACGTCAATATCTATCTATCCTAAGAGATGGTTGATAGTTTGACAGGCTGGTATATTTAGACGTTCACTAGTGAATAGTGCAATTGTTGAGATTTGTTAATAAAAGATTATGAAGTATTGGCAACTACTGGCTAGCTGTGTTTTAGCTACAGTTCTGTTTTTGTTTCCCCCCTCGGCGCAAGCTGCTAGTTCTTCTAGCGTCAACAGTTATATGAGTGAGGAAGTTGAGGTTAAGGATTACTCTGGTAAAAACTTGGTCGGATCTGAGTTTACCAGTGCGGTTTTAGAGAATACTAATTTTAGCAATGCTGATTTCCGTGGCGGCGTGTTTAACGGTTCGCTGTTGGAGAAAGTGAATATGCATGGTGTCGATTTTAGTAATGGTATCGCCTATTTGACACAGTTTAAGGGTGCGGATTTAACTGATGCGGTATTTACTAATGCTATGATGTTACGTTCTGTTTTTGATGATGTTGACATCACGGGGGCTGATTTTACCAATGCGATTTTAGATGGAACGCAGATTCAAAAACTCTGCACTCAGGCTAGTGGGGTGAATTCTCGGACTGGTGTGGATACTCGCGAGTCTTTGGAATGTAGATAGAGGAACCGGGCGAATAAAATTCCGGCTACACAGGAAAAACCCGCCTACGCGGGTTAAAAACATTCGATTTTTGGCGTTGCTGAATTCAGATATGAATTTATATCACGCAGAGTCGCAGAGTCGCACCAGAAGAAGAGTTGAGGAGATGTATTTTTGAGATTTCATATTCAATTTCAGCAACGCCCGATTTTTTATTAGTCCGCGCAGGCGGACTTTGTTTGTATAGCTGCGATTTCAATCGCCTGGGCTAGGTACTCATAGCACCTGTTTTAAGAAGGATACTAAATCGTTAGGTTCTAAGGATTTGAGGGAGTTAAATACTTCTGTTACTTGTTGCGAAAGGCTATAGTCATGGGGAATATCAATGATTACGGAAATCAGATGAAATATGCTCTATATTCAGGTGGGTAGGCGGATCGTACCTGAGTTTAATTGTCTGACTTTTCTATCATTTTGAGTAATTCCTCGTTGGCTTGCTTGGAGAGTTGCAGGCTGGTGATAGTAGCCAGTGCGCCGGCTCCGGCTGTCAGGCTAGCTTCGGATACTTTGCTGAAATAAAGCAGTCCTACACCAGTTAGGGTCATGATGGCAGCAGCGGCGGTGACACTCAAGGCTAGGTTAAAGGTTAATTTGGCTTGGCGTAATAGTTCTTGCATAAGTTCTTTTTTCATATCATTATTTTTGGGATCGTTTTGTGGTTGTTTATTGCTATCAATACTCATAACTATTTACCTGTCTTATTCAGTTACGTTTTTTTCATATCTTTATCGTGTCATGAATTTTATGTTTTTAAGTTGGACAAAGGTATAAATCTAGGTCTAATTAAAGTAGATATAGCAGAGGTATAATTAAGGTATAATTAAAGTATATACAAACATCCTCTTATGGTCATATTCAAAAATAAGTTATAATTTTTGCTAAATTAACTTGAATGTACATCAATGAATTGGCTAGATTTCCTTGGTGAAGAGGCAGGTAAGCGCGGTTTATCTCCTGAGCAAAAAGAAACTTTATTAGCTGCACTACCTCAAGAAGATGCACAAATTAATCATAGAGAGCTTGCTTCAGACCTCAGCATAAGTGAAGCTACTGTAAAAAGTAGGTTGGCAAATATTTACAAAAAATTTCAGGTTAGCTGTCCTGAACTAGTACAGCATCAAGGAGCCGGAAAGTTTGAAATTCTGCGAACTTACCTGAAAATGAATTACTATCCAGCAGAGCAAAATTTAGCAGTTACCAACTCGGTTAATTTATCTGCATATAGCATGATAAATGCCAGTAACTTCAATTTTTTGCAGGGAACAAAAGGAAAGGAGCTGATATCTAAGATGAAATTATTACTGGAAGTTCTAGCAATAAAATAAGACCCATTCCAGAATAGATATTAGGACTTACGCATTGACAGGACAAACCAAATAGGGGGTATGGATTTCAGGCATTAAACCTTGATTTTCCCAGACTTTTTAGGCGATTGCGCGAAGCGCAGTGCCGGAGGTAATCGCTATTTATCAAGGGATGATTGATAAAAGCCTGAAACGACCTATTTCCGTTAACACAGAAAATCAGAAATTTGTACAGTGCGTAAGTCCTAGATATTTGGACGCTAATCAAAAACTGATCATTGCTATTGATGGGTTGAATTGTATTGACCTGAACCGTAATAGTCAACCCTGTGGGACAAATCTGTTTTATCTCCCCCGCTATCTCCCCGATGGGGTCTATAAGACTCCTGTCTGATTTATAAACAAGATTTCGGATGAAATCCTTATAAAACACGCTTTTCAGTCTCAGTATGTTTTCAAATATCAAATAAGATTCCTATATTTTCTCGTGACTCGTCGTCCTTCCTTTTTTACCGGAAAAGTCGGGCTTATTAATTGAAGTGACTTAACAATGTCTTAATTTTGCAGATTATCCAGATGAAAATCTGCGGGATGTTCAAGCCTATATTCAAAATAACCTCACCACCCCAAATCTGAAATCTTGGCTGAGTAATCACCATATCAGTGAGCGGAAATTTTGCGAGCGCCTCACCACAGCGAAAATAATTTTATGTACCTGACTCAAATTATGAGTGCAATCACTGATCATTTTTACTCAGAACCCTTTGAATACAATCAACTCCCCCCGACTTTAGCAGCATATTATCAGCAACATTTACAAACTATGCTCCCACCCGCACAACAGCAGGAATTTAGCCAAGCCATTCTAAATATATTAGCGACACAACAGCAACCAATATCAGCAGAGGCGATTGCGGATATTCTCGATATCGATGAATTTGCAGTAGAGGAAATACTAGAAAGTTGACTGAAGTTCCTGCAACAGCGAAAAACCGGAGATCAAACCCAATAAAATCTTTATCATTCGAGCTTTCGTGACTGGATCATTAAAATATGGAGCTAAGCGGATTCGAACCGCTGACCTTCTCAATGCCATTGAGACGCGCTACCAACTGTGCTATAGCCCCATGTGATGCTTAATTATAGTATTTTAATATTTGAGCTTTGTCAAGCGGGATTTATTAAATGTAAAGTATATCTTCTACTAGACAGGATTTTTTAGGACACTTGTAACAAATAAGTCATACAGTGTCCCATGAGGAAATACACTACCAACATAGCAGCAGCAGCCAGCGCCACCAATGTCCCAGCCAGCATTAAAGAAAACTCTTTATGCTCTACGGCTTTTTCCATTAGGTGCAGTGACCACGCCACCAGCGCTACGTCAAATAGCAAAATAACAATCAACATAATATTTCTTAATATTTATTCATACTTGTAAACCAATGTTAACACCCTTTGAGATAACTGTATCTAACTGATGATGGATGTGGTTAAATTTTGATGACGTTATGGAAATCAAGCACACAAACGTACTGGTACTGAATGATCGTGCAAATAGGTTTTTATTTCTGCCACGCTTAATTGTCCGTAATGCAGTAATGATGCTAGTAACGCAGCTTCGGCTTTACCCTCTGTTAATGCTGTATAAATATGTTGACAATTACCTGCGCCACCAGAAGCAACGACGGGAACTTCTACAGATTCAGCGATCGCTCTTGTCAGCCCTAAGTCGTAGCCAGCTTGAGTTCCGTCTGCATCCATACTGGTCACGAGTAATTCCCCTGCACCTCGTTTTACAACTTCTTGCGCCCAAAGTAAGGCATCTAAACCAGTATTTTCCCTACCGCCTCGCACGTACACATCCCAGCCTGGGTTGTTGGGGTCAATCCTGCGTCTGGCATCAATTGCAACCACTATGCACTGATTACCGAAGCGATCGCTTGCCCGATCAATCAAGTCAGGATCACGTACTGCTGCTGAATTAATACTAACCTTGTCAGCGCCGGCTCGTAACAAATCTTTAACATTTTCTAAGGATTGAATTCCACCACCAACAGTCAAGGGAATAAAAACCTGTTCAGCAGTGCGGTACACCACATCAATAATTGTATCCCGGTCTTCATGAGTCGCCGTAATATCCAGAAACACTAACTCATCAGCACCGGCTTCGTTGTAAACCTTGGCTAGTTCTACCGGATCACCTGCATCCTTAAGGTCTACAAAGTTAACTCCTTTTACAACCCGTCCCGCCTTCACATCTAAGCACGGTAAGATTCTTTTAGACAACATAATAACTTTTTCACTCCTGGGTAATCGACTGGAATTTAAATTCTAAATTGACGCGTGTAGTTCTCGCCGAAAATTTTTGTCGCTGATCTTGTATTTACTCGCAGCCATTGCGGCGTAGATAGCCCTCAAACAGTCCTCAAGTCAAAGTTGATAGCTGAATTATGGCGATAATCTCCTCGAAAAAACAGCCTCAAGAACCCAACGGACAACCAAAGAAGCCACGTCGGGAGTCCGCCCCCGCACCTGCAAATGAGAACATTTTGCAACCTGAAGCTGCTACTGACGAACAAGATAAGCAAGAAGAGAGTATCAGACCTCAGCAATTTGCTGATTACATTGGACAGAAAGACTTAAAGGATGTGCTAGATATTGCCATCAAAGCAGCTAAGTCAAGGGGTGAGGTGCTGGATCACTTGCTGCTATATGGACCTCCGGGATTGGGTAAAACAACAATGGCAATGATTTTAGCATCAGAGATGGGAGTTGACTACAAAATTACCAGTGCGCCAGCGCTAGAACGTCCCAGGGACATTGTAGGGCTACTAGTGAACCTTAAACCCGGAGATGTCCTTTTTGTTGACGAAATTCATCGTCTTTCGCGGATGACAGAAGAAATTCTCTATCCAGCGATGGAAGATTATCGTTTAGATATTACCGTTGGCAAAGGTGCTGGCGCTCGCATTAGAAGTATACCACTGAACAAATTTACTCTAGTGGGAGCGACAACCCGTGTCGGGGCGCTGAGTTCACCATTACGCGATCGCTTTGGGTTAGTCCAGAAACTGCGATTTTACGAAGTTGACGAACTCACCCAAATTGTGTTAAGAAGTGCAGACTTTCTCAAAACCCCCATAGCCCAAGATGGGGCGACAGAAATTGCTCGTCGTTCCAGAGGTACGCCCAGAATAGCTAATAGGTTACTGAAGCGCGTGCGTGATTATGCGGAAGTTAAATTATCGGGTGAAATTAATGAAAAGGTTGCATCTGAGGCATTGCAACTATTTCAAGTAGATCCGTGCGGTTTAGATTGGACAGATCGCCGAATGTTGAGTGCAATAATTGAACAATTTAACGGTGGTCCGGTGGGATTAGAAACAATTGCCGCCGCTACAGGTGAAGATACCCAAACAATAGAAGAAGTTTATGAACCTTACTTGATGCAAATTGGCTATTTAAGCCGGACTCCCCGAGGCCGAATCGCCACCACCTCAGCATATAAGCACTTGGGTTTTAAGCCGCCTAATGAACAGTTGTCATTATTGTAAAGAGGATTGGGGATTGGTGTTTTGTACTCAGCACTTTATTGTACAGAAGCGATAAATAATGTCTCAGAAGTTTTAAAGGTAAATGATAGATGATGATCAAGTTAATTGGGATTGTTTTTAGTTTGTTGCTGGTGTTGGGCTGGAGTACACCAGTTCTGGCATTATCCGAAACGCCTAGTATTACTCAAGAACAATTACAACAAGGAGATGAATGGGCTAATAAAGCTTTGAAAGCTACGAATAAGGGTGATTTTGCCACGGCTGAAACTTACTGGACACAGATTATTGAGCAGTTTCCCACTAATGCAGGCGCATGGAGTAACCGGGGAAATTCGCGAGTGAGTCAGAATAAATTGCAAGCAGCATTGACAGATTATAACCAAGCGATAGAATTAGCCCCTAATGCCACTGATCCATATTTAAATCGGGGTACAGCTTTGGAAGGATTGGGAAAATGGCTTGAAGCGATCGCCGATTATAATCATGTACTAGAACTTGATCCCAATGATCCGATGGCGTATAACAATCGGGGTAATGCCAAATCAGGATTAGGAGAATGGCAAGATGCGATCGCCGACTATCAAAAATCAATGGAAATTGCCCCTAATTTTGCCTTTGCGCGGGCTAACTACGCCCTAGCCCTCTATGAAACTGGTCAAATTGACGCAGCCATCCGCGAGATGAAGAACATAGTCCGCAAATATCCCCAATTTGCCGATATGCGTGCCGCCCTCACAGCAGCTTACTGGGTAAACGGCAACCAAGGCGAAGCAGAAAGCAACTGGGTAGCAGCTTATGGGTTGGATAACCGCTACAAAGATATGAACTGGGTAACAAATATCCGCCGTTGGCCTCCCAGTATGGTGGTAGCTTTAGATAAATTTTTGAAACTTCAGTAAATACTCCTGAGTGTTTTTGATGAATGGGCGTGGAGCGTTCGCACCACACCCCCATCGTTTTAAACTGAACTAGTCTCAGGGACTAGCTGATTTTGTTCACGCCTACCCTGAATAACCATCTGCACACCTCCTTTAGGCGCAAACAGCAAGCCCTTACGCACTGGCTGCACTGGTTGACTATCCGCCAATTCCATTTCCCAGTTACACAGCACTGTCGCCAACACCAGTTTCATCTCAAATAGGGCAAACGCCATGCCAATACAGCGACGATTACCACCACCAAAGGGTATATATTCAGAACCGGAAAATTGCCTTTCTAAAAAACGCTCTGGCTTAAATGTCTGGGAATCAGGATATAAATCTTCCCGATGATGAGTTAAATAAACACAGGGGATTAGTAAAGTTCCTGGTGCAAACTCATATTCTCCAATTTGTAGCGGTGATTTTACCAATCGACTCAAAAGCAACATCGCTACTGGGTAAAGACGCAGAGTTTCCGAACAAACTGCATTCAAATAAGGTAAGCGAAAAAGAGCATTAGGGTCGGGGTTTTCTCCCAGAGTGTCTAACTCTTGCAATAATTTCTCACGCACCTGTGGCTGATTGTGAATCCAGTACAAAGCCCAACTCAGAGCTGTAGCAGTAGTTTCGTGACCTGCTACTAACAAAGTCATCAACTCATCACGTAACTCCACATCCGTCATCGGCTCACCCGCTTCATCACGAGTTGCCATCATCAAAGATAAAATATCAGTCCGGGATGAATCAGGCTGTGCTTTGCGTTCTTGAATCTCAGCATAAACAAGTTCGTCAATTTGCTGCCGTAAACGCAGAAACTCTCCCCAAGGACTCCACGCACCTAAATCCCGGCGCAGTGATGGAAACATCAGCAGCATTGAGCGTAAAATAGGTTTTTTGGGATTGAGAATCGCAATTAAGAGTTGCTTGAGTTTTTCATACCGTGGCCCTTCAGCTAGACCAAATACAGCCTTTAAAATTACTTGAAAGGAAATGGCTTGCATCGATGACAGCACAGAAACTGTTTCACCAACCTGCCATTGATTAGTTACTTGGTTGCTAATATCACTAATTAACTCACCATAAGCCAGCATTCGTTCACCATGAAAAGGGGGTGTCAATAGCTTGCGTTGTCGCTGGTGAGGCTTACCATCTAAGGATAGTAGTGATTGATTTCCCAATAAAGGCGATTTAAACCCAGCTGCTGCACCAGAGTCTAAATATTTGGGGTCGGTGCTAAAAATCTGCTGAATAGCTTGAGGGTTGCTGACGAATACGTGAGGACTAGAAAGTGATCCGATGCGGACGGTAAAAATATCACCATAGTTTTTAGCACAGTCTTCCATATATTCCAAAGGGCTAGTCAGCCATTGGTATGTCTGTAGCCAAGGGTGAGTTTTCGGGCCATCAGGTAGTTGAAGTGCAGGCATTGTGATTATTTTCCCAATGATTGGAGCAAGAATAGTATTAGCCTCATGCACCCATTGCTTAATTAATTTTAGCTAATTCTTAATTAGTTAGGACTTACGCAAAATATCGCTCAAACTCTCATTTCTCTGTGTCCTCTGCGTCTGGTGTGGTATGCGCTGCGCGCACGCTCCGCGAACGTTATTCCCTAACTCATGCGTAAGTCCTATTAGTAATTAAGGACATCAGATTTTTTGTCCAAGTGAGGAAAAAAGTAAAAACCCTTTTCCTGACTACTTAAAATTAGGACTACTTTTGCAGCCAGACTGAGACTGAACCACCTGGACAAGGGAAATTTCCCCAACCGTCATCGTTGGTATAGACTATTTCCTGGATATGTCCAGTAGCGTCGTAAAAAGCTTCATTGGGTCTAAACATATTCATCCACTTGTTGCCGGCTTCACTATTGGTCATCACTACAGCCATTGCGCCTGGATGTTCACTGTTACCCAAGCGCGTCCAACCGATAGTATGAGGATGATCAAAGTAATCGTGTTGGTCGGCAAAACCGTAGTCTCTACGTGCGCCGAGAAACTTGTCAATTAAGAAACGGTGAGAGTGCAGGGTAGCATCACGTCCTTTGTCTTGATATTGCGCTCCGTAATAGTCTGCATAAAAAACGCAAGGATAGCCTTCACGGCGCAGCAATATCAGTGCATAAGCCAGGGGCTTAAACCAAGGTTCAACGGGCGACTCTAGGGATTGACAGGGTTGTGTATCATGGTTTTCCACAAATGTGACTGCTAAAGCTGGTTGTTCTTTAGCTAGGGTGCGGTCAAATATTGTCCGCATATCGAAACTACTACCTTGGCGGCTAGCTTGATGAAACTTGAAGTGTAGTGGCACATCAAACAACGACATTAGCCCTGTAGTAGCAGCAAGATAACGGTGCAGTTCATCGATATTTTGAGACCAATATTCCCCACAGCTAAAGAGTTGTCGTTGATTAAAATGAACTCGCAGGTGGTTTAGCCAATCGCGGAAAAATGAGGAACGGATATGTTTAACAGCATCAATCCGAAAACCATTTACGTTTGTGGTGTCAACAAACCAACGCCCCCAATACATCAACTCGCCGCGCACGAGTTCCTCACCCATATCTAAGTCGTTCGCTAGCAAATAATCAAAATTGCCGTGTTCGTGGCTGACTTCTGTTTCAAACCCCTTGTCTTTGATCCGGTAGAGCTTATTAGCATTTTGGGTGCTTGCATTGTAAGACAATGAATCAAAGCACCACCAAGACCACTTCATGCTGGAGTATTTATCTCCACGACCGGGAAAGTTGAATTTCGTATAAGCATCCATTTCATACCAGTCGCTAACTGGCCGATTGCGGTCATTCCAATGCATTTCCTGCGCCCAGATGCGTTCTGTTTCGTCTCCACCATCTTTGTGGTTTAAAACTACATCACCATAGATGTTAAGACCATAACCTTGAGCAGTTTTAATGGCGGTCAGGTATTGATCCCGTGTCCCGTATTTAGTCCGAACACTGCCTTTTTGATCGAACTCACCCAAATCAAACAAATCGTACACACCGTATCCGACATCATTACTGCCACCAGTGCCTTTGTAAGCTGGCGGTAACCATAAGGCAGTGAAGCCTGCATTTACTAGCTCATTGGCTGTTTTATTCAACTGGTTCCACAGGTTACCATCATTGGGATTGTACCAATGGAAGTACTGCATCATTACGCCGTTGCTCATGCGATCGCCTACTTATGAAGTTTTGAGTTTGCAGAGTTTTTACAACATCTCTGGTGCTAGACTATGTGATTTTTTTCACACATCTAAACATCACCCAATTTTCTTTATGTTTCAATAGCAACTGGAAATAATAGATACTAAGCTGGCTAATAAGGGACAAAGGAAAAATTTTGGCTCTGATTTTCCTTCGTCCCGTTCCCTATCCCCTTATCCCCACTTTTTGTAATAAATCCTGTATCTTGACTGGATTTAATTGTTCAACATTACTTAAAACTATTGCTGCACCTGCTGCTAGTAGTGTTTGACTATAAGCATCACTATGGGCTGCTGTTTCCTGGACGTGAGGCGGTAAAATCCCCACACCAATCCAATTCCGGTCAGGATTCATCTCTCGCGCCTTCCTGACGGTATACATATCAGCTACGGTATCTCCCACGTAGATGATTGCTGACATATTGTTTAATTCATTCTCTAACAAGCCAATAGTGGCAAAAAGTCCTGTGGGGTCTGGTTTACCTGGCGCATCTTCCATTGCAATTAACACAGGCGACTGTAAACCCAGACGTTTATGTAAAACATAGATAGCAGAAGCACGGGTAGCACCACTGAAAAATCCCCAGTCAATTCCTGATGCTGTGAGGTTTTCTAAATAGCTCGGTTGTAATAATAAGGGTTCATCACAGATATACCCATTCCAATTTTCTGGATCTGTGCCTCGATAACGAGATTGAAAAAAGGCGACAATAGTTTTGTAATTTAGTTGCAATTGCTGGCGAGCTTGTCCTAGAGATTCAAAGTAGCGGTAAATAAATTCTTGGGAAGCTTCCCAATCATTATTCCAGAGTCCTTCAGATTTTAGCTGGTCAATATCTACTGGCGTGGGACGATAGGCTGTGTTGGTAAAATGCTCTACCGTGTCGGCCAGCGCTCGGCGGTAGGAATTACCCACATCGCGCACCACGCCGTCAATATCGAAAACTACAATCGGGTTTAGTGAAGATTTTTCAGTCATGGAATTGGGAGATGAAAGCAGCTTTTAAATTTTAATCAATCATGGTAAAGCAATTTGCAAACACTATTTTGGTCATCAGGTCAGGTATTGCGTTAAAATAAGCGATTGCAAAGCACGTACAGTGGGCATCATTTCCACCGTGCGATTAGCGACTTAGTAAGAATCCCCAGATATTCCCCGGAGGTGTGATTGACCCAATTTATTCTCAAAATCCTTTGGTTAGACGAAAACGTTGCCCTAGCAGTCGATCAAGTTGTAGGCAAAGGCACAAGTCCTTTGACTAAATATTTTTTCTGGCCTCGAAATGATGCTTGGGAAGAGTTAAAAAAGGAATTAGAATCCAAGCACTGGATTACTGACGTAGATCGCGTCGAATTGCTGAATAAAGCCACAGAAGTAATTAACTACTGGCAAGAAGAAGGCAGAAGACGACCAATGGCAGAAGCTCAATTGAAGTTCCCCGAAGTTGCCTTTACAGGTAGCGCTTGAAGAGTGCAAAACATCGTGAGTTCTCAGTAGTATAATCTGTTGAAAATAGCAGCGCCCCAGGCGCTGTTGTTACTCAGCTTTCAGCGAAGGCGGGTTTTATAAAATACAAAACCTCACCCCCAACCCCTCTCCTTATCAAGGAGAGGGGAGACTTTGACCCAAGTCAATCAATTTTGGATTTGAGATTTGGTATCTATATAGACAAGCTAAATATGTTATTTTTATCTCGTCAAGCTCTGATTACACCTTTGGTAGGTTGTTTGTGTCTGTTGGGAGTTGCCTTGATTCAGTTTCCTAAACTACAAAGTTTATTAAGAAGCAAACAAGATATCTCCTTAGATGTTCTAGAAAAAGAAATTAATACTGAAAAAATTCGGCTCAGTTTTCTCAAAAGAATCCCCAGTTTTGGTTATGATAATTTAATAGCAGATTGGGTTTATCTGGGTTATTCGCAATACTTTGGTGATGATGAAGCTCGTGATAAAACAGGTTATAGCTTAACTCCAGAATATTTGGAAATTGTTTTAGACCGCGATCCACGATTTTTAGCAGCTTATTTGAGTCTTTCTACTGGTGCTTCTATTTACGCTGGGATGCCAGAACGCTCTATAGAAATCATGAATAAGGGTTTACAGTCGTTGTCTCCCTGGGTTCCGCAAAGGTCTTATTATGCGTGGCGTTATAAAGGAATTGATGAGTTATTATTTTTAGGAGATACCAAATCTGCCGAGAATTCTTTTGCAAGTGCGGCAAAATGGGCTGGTAATTTTTCAGATCAAGAAAGTCAATCAATCGCTGCAATCTCTCAGCAAACTTCTATATTTTTAAGTAAAAACCCTAAGAGTAAAAACGCGCAGATAGCTGCCTGGACAATGGTACTAAATAATCAATTTGACAAAAAGACTACTGAAAGAGCAATTCGGGAAATTGAGGCTTTGGGAGGAAAGGTAACGAGTACCCCAGAAGGTAACATGATTACATTGCCTCCATCAGATTAATCAACCCCACCCCCAGCCCCTCCCCGCCAGCGAGGAGGGGAGATGGAGAGTAGCTTTGGGCGGCTAATACAGTGGAAAAAAAAAGAATAAACTGTTCATTAACGCTCCAGTGAGGTTAGTGTTATTTATTGGTATAACGGCAAACTCATAGAATCTCAAACCCTAGAATTAGATATTAATGATCCGGGGTTAATTTATGGGGCGACGGTGTTTACAACGATGCGCGTTTATGGGAAGTGCCTCGATAGTAGTTTAACTAACTGGGTGGCACACTGCGATCGCCTACTTTTTTCACTACAATCTTTTGGTTGGCGAGAACCAAACTGGAATCTGGTGCGTCAAGGTGCAGAAATTCTAGCCCAAAGTTTCCCCATTCTCAGAATTACTCTGTTTGCTGATGGACGGGAGTGGATAACTGGGAGGCTATTACCACCGGATTTAATCACCAAACAAAAACACGGTATTACCACAACTGTGGCATTTTCAAACTTTTATCGCAGTCTTCCTTCTCATAAAACTGGTAATTATCTGAGTGCTTGGTTGGCGAAGACTCACGCCCAACAGTTAAATTCTCAGGAAGCCATTTTAATCGATGGCGCAGGCAATTGGCTAGAAACTACCACAGGGAACCTTTGGGGATGGCAGAATGGTAGTTGGTGGACACCACCATTAACAGGGGGAATTTTGCCGGGAATCGTGCGATCGCAACTAATGAAGAATTTGCCCATGGTGCGGGAATCACCTTGGAATGTCGAGTTAGTGCGGGGATTTGAAGCGATCGCCTACACTAATAGTGTGGTAGAAATTATCCCCATTCATACCGTTGGGCAGCCCACAGAATCGCTACAATATAATCCCTACCATCCTAGCTTGCAACAAATCAGGGGACTTTTTTAACATGAGTGCCGCACCGTTATGTTATACCTTAAGATAAGTTAACATAATTCTTAATAATGCCCTCTCATATCAGAGAAGTCACTCACCCACAAAAATACAGGAGGATAGACCTCAGTGAATAAAAGATGGAGAAATGCGGGGCTGTATGCGCTGCTATTTATAGTTGTCATTGCTCTAGGAACAGCATTCTTTGAAAAACAACCTCAAACTACAGAAACATGGCGATACAGTCAATTTATTCAAGAAGTTGACAAAGGCAGTGTAAATAGAGTCAGTCTGAGTGCAGATCGCTCCACAGCCCTTGTTACCTCCAGCGATGGTGGCAAAAAGGTAGTGACTTTAGTCAATGACCCTGATTTAATTAATAATCTGACTGAAAAGGGCGTTGATATCGTTGTTCTGCCCCAAACTGATGAAGGATTTTGGTTTAAGGCACTGAGCAGTTTATTTTTCCCTGTATTACTTCTGGTGGGTTTATTCTTCTTACTACGTCGCGCTCAAAGTGGTCCTGGTAACCAAGCAATGAACTTTGGTAAATCCAAAGCCAGAGTGCAAATGGAACCACAAACACAAGTCACCTTTGGCGATGTCGCTGGTATTGACCAAGCCAAGCTGGAATTAAACGAAGTAGTAGACTTTCTGAAAAACGCCGACCGCTTTACCGCAGTTGGGGCAAAAATTCCTAAAGGTGTATTATTAGTTGGACCTCCTGGTACAGGTAAAACCCTGCTCGCTCGTGCTGTAGCCGGAGAAGCGGGTGTACCCTTCTTTTCCATCTCTGGTTCTGAGTTTGTAGAAATGTTCGTCGGTGTGGGTGCTTCCCGCGTCCGCGATTTGTTTGAACAAGCGAAAACCAACGCTCCTTGTATCGTATTTATCGATGAAATTGACGCAGTAGGTCGTCAACGGGGTGCAGGTTTAGGCGGTGGTAACGATGAACGGGAACAAACCCTCAACCAGTTACTCACCGAAATGGATGGCTTTGAAGGTAATACTGGCATTATCATTATTGCCGCTACCAACCGTCCTGATGTCTTAGATGCAGCATTGTTGCGTCCTGGTCGTTTTGACCGTCAAGTAGTTGTAGACCGTCCCGACTATGCTGGACGTAGCGAAATTCTCAAAGTTCACGCCCGTGGTAAGACCTTAGCCAAGGATGTAGATTTAGATAAAATCGCCCGTCGGACTCCTGGTTTTACAGGTGCAGATTTATCCAACTTGCTCAACGAAGCGGCAATTTTGGCAGCACGTCGCAACTTGACCGAAATTTCAATGGATGAAATCAATGATGCCATTGATCGCGTCTTAGCTGGCCCAGAGAAGAAAGACCGGGTAATGAGCGAAAAGCGCAAAACCCTAGTAGCATATCACGAAGCTGGTCACGCCTTAGTTGGTGCTTTGATGCCCGACTATGACCCAGTACAAAAAATCAGCATTATTCCTCGCGGTCGTGCTGGTGGTTTAACTTGGTTTACTCCTAGTGAAGACCGGATGGATACAGGCTTGTATAGCCGTTCTTATCTGGAAAATCAAATGGCTGTAGCTTTAGGCGGTCGTTTAGCTGAAGAATTAATCTTTGGTGATGAAGAAGTTACCACTGGTGCTTCTAATGACTTACAACAAGTAGCCCGTGTAGCGCGTCAAATGATTACCCGCTTTGGGATGAGCGATCGCTTGGGACCAGTTGCCCTTGGTCGTCAGCAAGGTAATATGTTCTTAGGCAGAGATATCATGTCAGAGCGTGATTTCTCAGAAGAAACTGCTGCTGCTATTGATGAAGAAGTCCGTAAACTGGTGGATGTAGCTTATATACGTGCTAAAGAAGTATTAGTTAACAACCGCCACATTCTTGATCTGATCGCGAAAATGCTGGTTGAAAAAGAAACAGTAGATGCCGACGAACTGCAAGAGATTTTGACAAATAACGATGTCAAAACTGCTGCTTTTGCTTAACTAACTTTGTTTGCAGTTTAACTAGATTTGGGGTAGTTCTGGAGTGTCCAGAGTTACCCTATTTTTTTTGGCAAATTTTTGAGTTAAGTCTCACGCAGAGGCGCAGAGTCGCAGAGAGTAAAATGACGAGTTTTTGTTTGTAGTGGGCGATTTATCGCTCTCTGGCAACAATATATATTATCTTTCTCCCCTCCTCGCTTGCACAGGAGGGGCTGGGGGAGGGGTTAACCTACAACGGCTGGAGTTGTCACCTTTTCGGGTCGTTGCTGCGGAGGACGCATTTCTAAGCCCAGCAAATTCAGCATTTCTTTGTCAGCGTCGTAATCGGGACAGGGAGTGGTGACTGTGAGCATTTGATTATCGTCGCTGGAAAAGATAGAATTTGCTCCAGCCATAAAGCATAAGGCTTGTTCCACTTGGGAAAGTCTCGCCCTCCCAGCGCTGAGACGCACGTCAGAATTTGGCATGATAATTCTCGCGGTGGCGATCATGCGTACTACTTCCCAAATGGGTATATCTGGTTGATTTTCTAGGGGTGTACCAGGGACTTGAGAAAGAATATTAATGGGGACGGACTCTGGATGAGGTTGTAAATTTGCGAGAGTTTCTAACATCCCCACACGATCTTCGACGCTTTCGCCTAAACCGAGAATACCGCCAGAACAGACAGTGACATTTGTCTGTCGGACATTATCAATTGTATTTAGGCGATCGCCATAAGTTCTCGTGGTAATAATCGTATTATAATATTCCTGGGAAGTATCCAAGTTATGATTATAAGCATATAGTCCAGCTGCTTCTAAGCGTTTCGCCTGATTTGTGGTCAGCATTCCCAGCGTACAGCAGACTTCTAAACCCATTTCGGTGACTTCTTTCACCATTTCCAGGACTGTCTCAAATTGCGAATTATCCCGCACTTCCCGCCAAGCTGCACCCATGCAAACGCGACTTACACCCGTTGCTTTGGCTTTTTGGGCAATGTTAATGACTGTTTCCTTTTCTAACAGTGCTTGGGGCTTGACTTCGGTTTGATAACGAGAAGATTGGGCGCAGTAGCCACAATCTTCGGGACAAGCACCTGTTTTAATTGAGATCAGCTTACAAACTTGTATTTTTGTTGAATCATGATATTGGCGATGCACGCTAGCAGCTTGATAAATCAGCTCTAGGAATGGAGTGTTGTATATCGCCTGAATCTCTGCTTTCTGCCAATTGTAGCGTATTCCCACCGACATCACTATCCTTCTTATAAACTGGATGGATCAACAGCCATCTTTTGCTGGCTCTTTTAAAATACAGCGTTGGGATTAAATCATCTCAATCTTATGCTGTAGATATTAGACATCAGCTTACCAAGATTTTGGTGATCTGGCAGATTGATTGTAAAAATTATTACTTTTATGAAATCAGAACTACCACTGATCACAAGTGATCGCCTGACGTTAAGAATTGCTATTAAAAAGGATATCCCGCAACTAATTAAATATTTCCAGGACAATAAAAATTATTTTACCCCTTTTTATCCGATTTTATCGGCTCAGTTGTATACAGAAGAGTATTGGCAATATCAAATTGAAAATAATGTCTTGGAGTTCATCCATGACCAATCATTAAAGCTGTTTATTTTTCCTCAAAAAAAATCTACGAAAATTATTGGCACGATAAATTTTACTAACTTTATCCGAGGCGCAGCCCATTTTTGCTATGTGGGGTATAGTCTAGCGGAATCTGAGCAAGGTAAAGGGTATATGACAGAAGCCTTAAAAGTTGCGACTGATTATGTATTTGAAGAATTAAATTTTCATCGGATTATGGCTAATTATATGCCGCATAATCGGCGCAGTGGTAATGTCTTAAAAAGACTCGGTTTTGTAGTGGAAGGCTACGCGAGAGATTATTTATTAATTAATGGTAAGTGGGAAGATCATATTCTCACAAGTTTAGTCAATCCTGATTGGAAACCAGAAGAATATTAAACTCACTTTTCTTTTTCAGGAATGCGGGTTAATCAAATATAGAACCTCACCCCCAGCCCCTCTCCTTACTAAGGAGAGGGGAGAAGAGTTCGGGTAATTGGACAATTGAATGTTTAAGTTTTGAGAGGTTTTCAAACCCCCATTTTCAAGTGTTGACTCATATCCACGTAAAATACCTACACCTGTCAGGTGGGGTATAACATCTGTGGGACAACGATTAGAGCCTATATATATTGACACCTATGAGTAATCCTAAACCCTTACATATCCAGGTTTTTCGTAATTCTATAAAAATTCAAATTTCAACCGTTATCAGTATAGTACCTTTTCGGTTGATTCAATGCCAAATTCCAGGTAAGTAAGTCGGCGTGAAAATTTCAATGTATGTCATTGCGAGTGGAACGAAGCAATCGCAAGGGTCTTGGTCTTTTTACATTTTGTTACATGGCTAGGTTTATTTGTGCCGACTTACTTATAATATAAAAATTAATATCTATCAGGGATCATCCTATGAGTTCACCAACTAATGTTCAACTTAGTTTAGATAACTTTGAATTGATAGAAGGCATTTATTTTCCTAGCGACTATGCCCAGTTAAATAAAACTCAACATAAACAAACATGGGATAAAATTGGTAAAACTTACTATGGTTCTGAAAAAATTGATACCGTTGAAGAAGCATCTCCTATTAAACAAGATTATACTCTCTTAACTGGCACGCCAGGCGGTACTTGGAATAAGTTCCCCCTTAATAAATCTGTTGATAGTATTTTAGAACTTGGTTGTGGTTACGGCCGCGCTCCATTACACCTTTCTAAAAATAAAAATCTGCAATGTGAAAAATATTATGGTATTGATATTTCTCAACCTCTGTTGGAACGGTTAATTAAGGTTAAACAAGAATATGATTTTTTCCCTGGGGCTGAATTTTTTGTAATTTGCACTTCAGCCGAAATATTACCTTTACAAGATGACTCTATAGATTTAGTAATTTCTAATTGTGTTTTTATGCACATTCCTGATGCACAGTTAAGAAAACTAATGTCAGAAATAGCTCGCGTCCTCAAGCCAGGAGGAATGTTTGTTTTTAATCACTCTTTTCATAATAAGGCTTGTCCTTCTCATGTTATACACAATTTTATTAGAAAATTAAATCCTGTGAGTAGAAACCCTATTTATTTGAAGCAATATTCTGGTGTAGAAATTGAAGAAATGTTAGTAGAGTCTGGCATTACAAACAAGTGCCTAAAATACGTTGTAGAACCAACAACAGAATATGCTATTTTGCCAAACACTATTAAGGGAGTTCCCGTACCTTTTGCTAAAGCAATTAATAGTAGTCTCAAGCCATCAGAAACACAAAAGACAACTTTAGCTTACGGCTTTAGTGCTTATAGTACACCTTTAGTATAGAAGAAAGAAGATGCGGGCGGGTAAACATATTGGTGTCAAAGCAAGGTAATACCGTTGTCCCCTGACTTTTCTTTTTCAGGAATGCGGGTTAATCAAATATAGAACCTCACCCCCAGCCCCTCTCCTTAGTAAGGAGAGGGGAGAAGAGGAAAGTTAATCTGGCCTCAAATCGTTTGATAATTCGACAATTCCCCTAGATCCATCCATTCGTACCCTTTGCCCATCTTGTAAGATCCAAGTAGCATTGTGAACATCCATGATGGCGGGAATACCGTACTCACGCGCGATGATTGCACCGTGAGAAAGTCGTCCACCAGCCTCAGCAATTAAGCCGCCAGCCCTGACTAACAGAGGGGCCCAGCCGGAATCTGTGTAAGGTACTACCAAAATTGTCTCGCGGTTGATTTCTGGTAAATCTTGTAAATTTCTGACTATCTTAATTCTTCCTTCGGCTTGTCCGTGGCTGGCGGGAATACCTTGTAATACTTGGTCTGAGTAAAGAGGGGAAGGAGGTAGGGGATGGGGTGGTGTATGTCCGTAAACTAAAAGGGGAATTTGATTAAACTGACTATCTTGGTCGAATTGCGATCGCCTAAATTGTACTATGTCAGATAAATCTTTTCTGATTTGAACATCATCCCCCGCTACTAACCGCCGGACTTGATTTAATTCTAGAAAAAAGATATCCCCAGTTTCCTTGAGTAAGCCGGATTTTAACCAAATTTCCTCTATAGCTACAAATCGCCACCGTAATTCAGCCAATAGCCGAGAATAAAGTTCGGTAACTCGTCCTTTGATATCTACCCGTCGCTGTACTACCCCTCGTTTGCGCTTTGCTGATAAAACCCGATTGATGGAATCTCCACCATTTGTCTCTGGTCGATTTTGCAATAACTGCACAAATAACTGCTTGATGGGTTGGGGGTTTTCTTTCCAAGTAGGAACAGCAATATTTGTCCCCACATCACTTAAATAACCGTAATCTTGGAGCAGTTCGTTAAATTCATAGAGAATTTTATCTCCTTCTGGGGTTTGTGCCAATTTTTCAAAGACTTGATTTGCGTCACACTCAGGTAATACCTGTTTTGCATCGGCGGCTAAAGCCGTGAGCGATCGCAATGCTGCTACTTCTGGGGCTACACTGTTATCAATTTCCCCATCTTTGACGCGAAAAATCGCCTGTCTCAAGGCTGCACTCAAGGGCGCTAAAATGCTGTAATAAGTGCCACGGCGGAGCAATTCCAGAATCAAATCTATTCTTTCTAATAGCTGAGGCGCTGTCAGTTCTTCTATAGATTCATTTGCTAATTGTGACAAACCGGGTAGAAATTTTAGACTATAGTCCCGGTGAAAATCTTTTTCTAAGCTGAGTTCTTGCTTCAGCAGCCGTATTAATCCTGGGACATTCTCCAAAGTGGACTTTAACGGCGGTTTGCTCATCTTTGCGCCTCTGGTTAAAAACTCCAGACTTTCTGGTGGTAAGCCCATCCGCAAAAAAATCTGTCCTAAGAGGGAGGCGTTAAAATAAGCTCTGGAATAATGCAGTGTGGCAGTTTCGGTAAAATCTAATCCCAAGGCGCGATCGCCTAAAACCAAAGTAAAAATATCACCCCAAACGCCACAAGTCAAGGGGCGATTAATTGACCAAGTTAGGGGCTGAATCACACCAGGAATAACTTCGGCGGCGATTTTCCTTGTCCAGATCGGTAACAAGGTAGTAATGGGTCGAGATTGCAAAACCCAGAGATTTTGACTGTCATAGGTCCACTCAATATCTTGGGGTAAGCCGTTATACTGTTTTTCTAGTCGCCGGACTAAATATACTACTTGTTTAATTAATGCTTGTGGTACTTCGCCGCTTCCCTCCAACTGTACAGAGGAAATATTCTCTGTTTCTACCACAAAAGCGCGATATTGTTCTGGTGTAACTTTGCCGGAAACAACTTGACTGGCGCTACCGGGTAAAGCTTCAATCACAATTGCATCACCTTGTTGGGAGATGGGATCACGACTGAAAGCTACACCAGAATAGACACTCTGAATTTGTTGTTGTACTATTACAGCCATTGCCGTATCTGGTAAACCGCGATCGCGTCGATATTGTACAGCAGAAGGATGATTGTAAGAAGCTTGAACTTGGGCGATCGCATCTCGTAATTGCTCTTTGCTGGTAACATTCAGAATTGTGGTGTACTGTCCAGCCGCAGAAGCTTGTTCTGAGTCTTCCCCAATCGCCGAGGAACGCACCACTAAAGGAGATAATTCAGACGGCTGAAGCATAGCAATCAACCCTTCAAGATCATCAACCGGAGAAATTACCCATCCTTTGGGAACTGGATAGCCCCAACGCTTAATTTGAGATAATGTAGCGGCTTTTTGTCCGAATACGGTAGCATCTAACTCGTCATCTAAACAAACAAGCGCGCGATTACCGCGTAAATATGCAAAAGTCGCTTGTGAATCTGTATCAGCCTTTTCGACTGGAAGAGTCAAATCATCAGGAATTTTGGTATAAATCCACCCCAACACTCCAGCTAGGACAATAGCCGCCATGATTTTGGGGAAATTGTCAACATTCAGAAGTAACACAAACACAGGAAATATAAATAAAACTCCGAATTTTACCAGTTGTCGAGATCGCAGAAAAGTAAAACTGATAATTGCTAACAAACTTGTGAATATTGCCACCAGGGGGTCATGTACCAAAAATCCCCAAACCACGTTGGTTGTACCAGCTCCTCTGCCTACCCCATATCTACCTAATACTAAGGCAATCAGGGCAATTAATTCCCAAACCGATCCTGCGGGAAAAAACACGCGAGACAGAAATACTGCCGCAATTCCTTTGAGCGCTTCTGACAAAACAGCCAGAATCCCTACCCATGTGCCGCCATGATAGAAAGCGGCTGAAACACTGATGTTTTTAGTGCCGATTTGTGACAAATGCCTGCCTTTGAAGGCGTAAGTAATCCCAGCAATAATTGGTAACGCGCCCAAGACTGGACAGACAATTAAAATAACTAAGGCTCCCCAAAGTTCAATCATTATGGATTTTAGATTTTAGATTTATTTTCCCTCTAAAACCTCAAATCTGAAATTTTTAACTTTTTCTGGAATTTTTTGATGGACACTTGGCTCCGGTGGAAACCTTTGTTGCAAGTGTCCCCTCAATTGCTATGAATTAGTTTAGGGCATAGGCAGCTTGCAACGCCCAAATAATCAAGGCAGCAATCGATCCCAATAGCAGCACAGTAGAGATGGTGACTATTTTCGGGGAATCTGCACCCTTAAATTTCATAATTCCGCGATTTAAATCGGACATAGCTTGTAAACCTCCTACACTGCTAATTTGTCCGTTTTGATTGTAGTCTTTCTATTTGCTGATCAAGCTAAATTACAGATAATATTTTGTTTAAGCTTTGCAACAATTACCGTATATGTTTGTTTTTCAACGCAAAGAGCGCGGAGGTTAACGCAAAGGTACGCAAAGTATATGAGATTATTCATCAAAGTTCTATCAGAGGGCGTTGTTAGGTGAAGTTAGCACTAATCATAATTTTGGTGGCTGTGGGGTTATTTGTGGTGGTTGAGGTGGGATTGCGATCGCTGTTTGGTTTTGGTAATCCACTGATTTATATTGGTGATCCGCACATTGGTTATTTATTAGCCCCAAATCAACGCACTCGCCGTTTTGGTAATCGCATTGAAGTTAATCAGTATTCTATGCGGAGTCCACCTATGGAAAAGATACCCGCAGCTTCTACTCTCCGGGTGCTAATTATTGGCGATTCTATAGCAAACGGTGGCTGGTGGACTGACCAGGATCATACAATATCCAGCCTGATTACCCGTTCTTTAAAATTATTAAATATTAGTAATTACCAGGATGTTGAAGTGTTAAATGCTTCGGCTAACTCTTGGGGACCCAGGAACGAATTAGCCTATTTACAACGATTTGGGAACTTTAACGCGCAAATAGTGGTGTTATTAATTAATACTGATGATTTATTTGGCACTGCACCGACTTCTTTACCTGTGGGACGCGATCGCAATTACCCAGATCAAAAACCTCCCCTCGCATTGGCAGAAGTATGGCAACGGTATATTATTAAACCACAGCCTATCCCGGAAATCAAAGCCGTGCAGAAAGAAACGGGGGATATAGTAGAAATTAATTTAGAAGCCATTAGCCAAATCCAAGCATTCACTCGTGAAAAAAATAGCCAATTTTTGCTGCTGATGACTCCTTTATTACGAGAAATTGGTGAACCTGGCCCCCGCGACTACGAAATTAAAATTCGTCAAAGACTGATTGATTTTACCCAAGCACAGCAAATTACCTATATAGATTTTTTACCTTTACTCAACGCACACCCTGACGCAAAAGCCTTATATCAAGATCATATCCACTTCAACTTGCAAGGTAATCAGTTTATCAGTCAAGTCATCGAGCGATCGCTTTTACAAAATCTCACCGCGCACACCTCTGGTTAGTCAGGAGAGATGGAGAGGTTTTGCGGTGCGACAATATTGGAACCTCACCCCCAACCTTTAGTAAGAAGAGGGGAGAGTTTGACACAAATCAGAGCGGAATCTGAGTTACAGCGCATCCATACACTGCTTAACCTTTTGCAAAAATCGCTGAGATTCGATGGCTTTAGCTAAATTTTGAGCATTTTCGTAGTAAGATAGGGCTAACTTTTTGCGTTTAGTCTTAGCGTAGAAGTTCCCCATATTCAGCAGCGTGGAAATTTCACCCAGACAATCACCAATTTCTTGATAAATAGCGATCGCTTGCTCATAATATTTCATCGCTTGACGGTTATTCGCCAACATACCGTAGGTAAAACCAATATTATGTAGGGTTGTTCCTTCACCAGCGCGATCATTGATCGCCCGACGTGTCAATAAAACTTGGTAGTAAAGTAACAGGGCTTTTTTAGGTTCTCCCAAATCACTATAGATAGAAGCGATATTATTTAAGGTAGTAGCTTCCCCCATTACATTCTTGACAGCGCGTTGAATTGGTAGCGCTGCTTGCAAATATTCTAAAGCTCGCTCATACTGGCCTAAAGTACTGTAAGCATAACCAATACCATTGAGGGTAGTTGCTTCACCAGAAAAATCTCCTAATGAGCGACGCATATTCAAAATTTGGTACTGTAGCAACAGAGATCGCTTTGGTTTCCCCAATTTGGTATAAATTAGTGCGACATCATTGAGAGTAGAGATTTCAGCTTTAATATCTTGCAAATCTCTGAAGATGCGTAATGCTTGATCAAAATACTCAAGCGATCGCGACAATCGCCCCAGACGGCTGTAGGTAGAACCGAGATTGCTGAGTGCGATCGCTTCTGCTCGCCTGTTACCAAGTTCCGTCGCTACCAAACGGGCTTGTTGAAAACAGTCTAACGCTTGTAGGGGTTGGCAACAACTCAGATGAGCTAAACCAATATCATTCAATGTATATCCTTCTCTAGCTCGATCTGGAATTGCTCTGGCTAACTGTAAATTCTCACTGGCAAAACTGAGATATTCTTGAAACTGCCCCTGTTTGTAGTAGCGGCTGGCTTCGTTTCGGCGTTGTTCCCACTCTTGGACTTGATTAATAGCTTGCGTCATCTGACCCCGGTTACACTGTGCGATGAATTGGCAAGTGATTTCTGGGAATAAACCCTTTGGAGGATTCCCAACTTTGAGTTAATTTTTATATTCTACCTTTAGAGAGAAAAAGTAAATACAATTTAAATAAAAAAATATATCTATAGGTACAAGACAGATGATTGGGGACTGGGGAGTGGGGAGAAGAGGCAGGGGGGCAGGGGGCAGGGTGCAGGGGGGAAAGATTATGAATTTCCAATGACCAATGACCAATGACCAATGACCGTGATTGATTACTGCTGACGAATCCAGAGAGCTAACCCACCACCACGACCACGAGCCGCAATAAAATCTTCAGTCACTAAAAAGAAAGCAAAAAAAGGTAATTTAGCGATAGTCTGGTCATAGAAATCCTCAGTTTGAGCCTGACGAGAGCGCATCGGCTTGTTGTATAATATACGACTAAACAAACTGAATAGCAGATAGTTAAAGTCAAAAGCCAATAAATTTTTCTTGCCTAAATATTGTGCTGGTCCCGTAAGCTGGAACAACACTGGGCCTAATTGTACCTGATTACCAATTTCCCCTTTGGTGGAATCCTGGTCTAAAGTCGCACTAAAAGAAATCTGGACGGCGACAAATTTTGGTACATATAAACCCTTCCCTAAGATAATTCCACCTCGTTGGCGAGCTTTTTTCGTCCCAGTAGCAAAACAAAGTTGCCATTTGCCCAGTAGCGATTCAAAGGGATAACTCAGCCGTTCGTGTTTGGCAGCTTTTTCTGCTTCTAATAACGCATTTACAACTGTTTCACGAGTGGGACGTGCGCCTCCTTCTCCGCGATATGCAGCCACTGCTTGAGATAGGGTAGATGTGAAATCAGTCATTTAGTATATTTCTATTAAGTTTTTTTTAAATAGCTTGAAATTATAGCACAATGGAGGTATGGTTTTTTTCCAAAATCCGGGTTCTGGCAACTCAACAAAATTGTCTTTGGTGTGGTTTGGGTAGAGTGCAACAGATAACTCAACTTGCTGACCTGTAGACATTGCGAGGTGACATTATGGATGCTAACAAAATCCTGAAGCTTTATGCAGCAGGAGAACGCACATTTAATAGAGCCAATTTACATCAAATCAATTTTTGTGCTGTTAACTTGAGTGGTGCTAGCTTTATTGAAGCTGACTTGAGTGGTGCTAACCTCAGCAAAGCTGATTTGAGTGGATGTAACTTTAGTCGGGCAAATATGACTGATGCTGACCTGTCTGGTGCAAACTTGAAGAATGCAAACTTGAGTGAGGTAAACTTAATTGGCGCTGACCTGATTCGGGTTAACCTAGAGGAAACTAACTTGAGTCGTGCAGATTTGCGGAGTGCAAATTTAGAAATTGCCAATCTGGTAGATGCAAACCTGAGAGAAGCGGAAATGAGTGGAGCAAATTTAAGAAACGCTAATCTCAGGAAGGCGAATTTAATTGGTTGCAATATCAATGAAGCCGAAATCAGTGGCGCAGACTTAACAGGAACAATCATCACTGAGCCAGAGAAAAATCAGGGCATATTGTATATAGGAATATCTCATAAATGGGTAACATGGGCTGGTAGTTATTCCTATTCTTAGAAAGTGCGGAAGTCTTTAAAGAACCTCACCCCCAACCCCTCTCCTTACTAAGGAGAGGGGAGATTTCTACACAAATCCAAGCACGGGTGAGGTAAAAAACCAGATTTGCACGTTATTAGAAAAACGCAGCAGGGAGACAACAGACGTTTTTTCCCTTTTGAGCCATCCTAATAAACTAAAGGTGCAACACCGCGCATCTGACGCAAAGCATTTATACACTGTGGACAGTCACAATTAAATAAATTAACGGCCATATCGCTTTCCTCAATATTAAAGGCTAGGAAGGTATCTTGATTTTGACCTGCAAACTCAACTGTAGGTTGATCTTTAGGGATTTGAGCTAATACGGAAGCTCTAGCACACACGGGTTTCCATATATGTTGATTCTGGACACAGATTAGTTTATCTGCATTGTTTGCTCCGGCTTCGGCCGCTTGTGCTTGGTGAGCCATTGTTCCCATAGAAAGAATAGAACTAACTAGCATGGGAGTGGAAAGCAAACTCAGTATAGTTTTTTTGTTCATGAGGTTTCCTTTTAAAACAATCGGTGACTGTTTAGATTATCCGATTAAATCTTACGATTCAAGTAAATGTTGATCAGGAATGCCAACGAGTTCTACCATCTAATTGATCGATTAAAGTAATGCCGAGTTCCTGTAATTAATTACAAATGCGATCGCTTGCGGAGAAATGCTTGGCTTTATGGGCTGCTTGTCGCTGCTATCAGTCAACTTGCTAGCGGCGATGCTGGGGACTGACTTCTGGTTGAAGTTTGCCATTGCTGCGGTATTTGTTCTAGAGGACTGCCTGTTTTGCCTTCGTGAGTCAACAGAAGCCGTAATTTTAATATTACAGTCTTTAATCAATTTAGTTAAGACTCATAGGACGAAAATATTTATTAGTATATTTTATTACTTATTTATTTTCTAATATCTCATTTATTTATTAAAGTAGAGACAAGAATTTTCCCATCTCTACACCTAAATCAAGAGCTAGATAAACTTAGCTCTATGGTAACGATTTAATGAAAGTTAGGATTGTGACGGATCAAATTCATAAATTCTGTGCGAGTTTTGGAATCTTCTGCAAAAACTCCACGCATGGCACTACTAACAGTCCAAGAACCGGGTTTTTGCACACCGCGCATGACCATACACATATGAGTTGCTTCCACAACTACTGCTACACCTTGGGGTTTGAGTAAATTTTGCAATGCGTCAGCAATTTGGGTGGTGAGACGTTCTTGGACTTGTAAACGTCGTCCATACATTTCACAAATCCGGGCAATTTTAGATAAACCGATGACTTTGCCGTTGGGAATGTAGGCAACATGAGCGCGGCCAATAATTGGCAGGATATGATGCTCACAGGAACTGAAAATATCGATGTCCCGAACCAACACCATTTCATTGGCATCTTCTGTAAAAACTGCTCCATTTAGCAGTTCATCCAAAGAATCAGTATATCCCTTTGTGAGAAACTGCAAGGCTTTGATCACTCTTTTGGGAGTGTCTTTGAGTCCTTCGCGGTCTGGATCTTCTCCTAATCCAATCAACAAAGTCCGCACAGCCTGCATCATTTCTGCTTCTGTTACTTTTGGCTGCTTTTGAACAGCTAAAGACGATAGTACCTGATCGGCAGAAGTTAGATCGGGACGAATCGATAAAGTCATTTTTTGAGTTTTGTTAGGAATGTTTTGCTGAATTAGTCAGTTGTGAGATTTCGGTGGTCATTGACCTCTGACTACCCCTGACTAATGAATGAGTGTAACATAACTTTACACGTTCTCATCATACCAAACATTTATGCAAATGCGAGTGAATTTCGCTGCTTTTCAAGTTTCTTCCAATCAAAACTAGCTGATTTTTTGGTTGAGAATACCAGTCATCAGCGTGTAAATCATAACGTGATCCGCTCAGTTGGAAGATGTGACGTAAATCACTGTCATTAAACCAAAGTATGCCTTTAGCACGAAATACTCCTGCTGGGATTTCTTTGGTGAGGAAGGCTTCAAACTTGTGAACATCAAAAGGGCGATCGCTTTGGAAGGAAATGGAGATAAAACCATCATTATCTAAATGATCTGAGTGATGATGATCATGATGATCATGCTCCTTGTGGGCATCCGCTTCCGCAATAGATATATACTTTTCTTGGGGTGTTAAGTGTGTATCCAAAATCAATGGTAACGGCACTTTTCCATATTGGGTGTGCAGAATTTTCGCCCCAGCTTTGACTTGATGGATGTAATTTTCGACTTCTGTAATTTTTGCTGGAGTAACCAGGTCAACTTTATTCAAAAGAATAATATCGCCATAAGTTATCTGTTTTAAAGCCGATTCACTCTGAAAATGTTCGGCATCAAAAGCTTCTGCATCTACCAAAGTAATAATAGAATCGAGGTTCGTTAAATCTCTGAGTTCTGTGCCTAAAAATGTTAAGATAATTGGTAAAGGATCAGCCACCCCAGTAGTTTCAATTACGAGATAATCAATGCGGTCTTCTCTTTCTAATATGCGATAAACAGCATCAACTAAGCCATCATTAATAGTACAACAAATACAACCGTTGCTGAGTTCCATCATGTCTTGCTCTACAGAAACCAGCAATTGGCTATCAATGTTAATATCGCCAAATTCATTGACTAAGACAGCAATTTTTAAATTTTGTTTGTTTTTGAGTATTTGATTGAGAAGCGTGGTTTTACCACTACCTAAAAACCCAGTAATCAGAGTAACTGGCATTCCTCTTTTAGGAATTTTCGGTATGATGTTGGTTGCTGATGGTGTGAGAGTAGTCATATTGCTTCTGAGGGTAAAATTTTAGTCCTTGCTGAAAGCCATAGCCAAAATATGGGCGCAAGTGTGACGAACCCGTGCAAGTTGTTCGTCTTGCTGTTGAAAATTCCCCTGGGACTGGATAACAGAACTAACCATAGCTATAAAATAATGAGAATCGTTATCATAGTAACGCAAAAAAAAGGCATTGCCAAAATTACCTTTTCTTAACTCTTCCTCTCCCCTCTGCGTCTCTGCGCCTGGTGCGTGACACCAATTCCTTACAAATCTGCATCCTTAAGCGATCGCCTAGCCAACTTAGTGTAAGTTTTAACAGTAGCCACAGGCATTTCCAAATCTTCAGCTATCAGCTTTAAAGACTCGCCCATTTCGCGCCGTGCCAAAATTGTAGCCCAGGTTGAGGCTATTTTATCAGTGCGATCGCCTCCAGAGCGTTTGCGTTGTGCAGTAAAGATAGCAGTTAACTCCTCAATGCGTTCTCCCAGGAGATTTGTGAGTAACTGCGTCGGACTGCTGGCTTCTGGTTCCACCCAACTTAGAGAAGTTTGTCCTAAACCAAAAGTCGTTTTGTGTCCCGTTCCACAGTAGGGAGCAAGTTTAACCAAAGCATAAAACAACTGGGTAAACTCAGTATTAGCCAAAGCAGCTTTACTTAACCCGCAGGAAATCGCCCCAGTGAAGCCGGTCACAGAACCTCGTTTACCAGCAGCCACCTTCACAGATTCCAAGCGGTGTTGATGAATAATCACACTTTCGTCAATCCAATCGAGAAAATCTGCTTGTGATATGGGGATTTGGGAAAAGTCATTCCAGCGCCGCAGGTAGCTATGGAAGAGATTCACAGGTACAGGAAGGGGGAAATGATGACCTTTGCGGCGAAAGCTGGTAGGTGAGATAAAGCTGAGATTGACGTGAGAGTATTTTGCTGGTGGTTGCAATAGTTGGGCGTAGGTGGTGGGAGGATGAGCGATTCTCACCTGTTTTATCTGTAGAGTAGCATCTCTTAATTTTAGAGTTTGTGGCAATTGGGTTAACCATAGTTGGAGAAACTCAGCCACCTTTGCAGATATAGCGTTGACTTGCCAGTGTAAAATTTGGTTAGCTTCTAGTTGTAATTGTTTACCGGTGGGAAATAGTTGACTTTCTAGGGCTGAGATATTGAAGGGTTTTTCTGACTCGCCATCATGGAGATAGGCGGAAAGTTCTGGGTCAAGTTGTCGCACTTGGTCAAGAAACCAAGCATGGAGGGCGATGGTGTATTGGGAATAAAGAGAACTGGTGGTAAGTGCTTCGAGGTCAAATTCTAATCCCACCAATTCGGTGTTATCTCCCCATGTGGGAAGTGTTGAGGTAGGTGATGATTTGGGCTTGGGTTGACGATTGGTAGGTTTAGCTGTTCTGACCATTACCGAGTTCTATGCAAGTGTTGTTGAGTATTTTACTCTGTTTCCGTCCCCTTGCGGGGATTATTGTAGCGGAAAGACAGGTGATTTAGCGGGGATTGCCACTAAGGTTGTAGAGTTTCAGTCCCCTTGCGGGGATTATTTTAGCGGAAAGCAACGATCGCCTACACACGGTAATGTAATAGTTTATCGTTTCAGTCCCCTTGCGGGGATTATTTTAGCGGAAAGTTTAAGCTTTTTGTTTTCTAGGAAAGGTGCAATACTCCGTTTCAGTCCCCTTGCGGGGATTATTTTAGCGGAAAGATCGATGACATTAGACCTAGTATCTTCAGCCATCCAAGCAAGTTTCAGTCCCCTTGCGGGGATTATTTTAGCGGAAAGTTGATACCATAGTTTACGGCAATTCATACCGTTGGGTTTCAGTCCCCTTGCGGGGATTATTTTAGCGGAAAGACCGCCATCTGAAACGTAATATCTGAGCAGGTTCTAGAGGCGAAATTGGCAAACCTATTTTATCTGACCAAGAAATAAGCCTGAAACACTGCTAACTGAAACAGTGGAAACGCTATAACTATTGAATTATCAAGGTTCTGGCGATTTGGCGAACTCCCCAGGCTTTTTGACCTCACTATAGGTCTGCCAAAAATCAAGCCAATAAAAATCATAAACCGATTATTTGAGCTTGTCCAGTATTTTATCAAACATCACAGCCCAGACATTTCTATACAGCTTGGGGGTAGGGTGCAATGAATTTACTCAACACCTTCCTGGTTTAATTCCTGCTGAAACTCAGAAATTGACCTTGTAATACTAGCCTTTTTTAACAATGGCTTCAGCCGAGTATGATCATAAATTTGATTGAGTTGTTCAACCAATTCGGGAGGAACATGATTAAATCGAGCTTCTAAAACTTCAGCTATAGACTGCTGGATGCCTTCAGCTATACCTATGCGTTCTATGCTTGTTATGTATCTCATCTCTTTTTCAGCCTCAAAACGCTTCAATTCAGTTTTGAAATTCAAGTCTAAATCCGGTGGTAAAGTCATTAATCTGTCCAGCAACCGGAATAGCTGAGAGATTTTATCTCTACTATAGCCTAACTCATACATTCGTTTAATCAGGCTCAACTTCCAGCGCAATCGACCTGTTAAATCTTGAGTTGTGGCTTGTGTCCGCAGGTGCGCCATCACCAGTACAGCAAAAGGACTATCACTTTGTTCTAATTCTAACCAACGGGCTTCATAGTCCAGTAGTTTCACGATGGGAAATTGCAGACTCAGCCGACATCCCCAGCGTCCATAATTATATTCTTGCGATCGCCAACTTGGTTGATCATCCCCCAAAATTGCCAAGCTCACAACTTCTTGGTTATAACGGTCAAAAATTCGGTAATGGTACGAAAACATCCGTTTAGCAAAGTTGGGATCAACTTGACTTTGAATTTCCAAATGTACCAACAGCCAGGTTTCCTTTCCATCATTTAGCCAAATTTTAATCAGCTTATCGACGAATTGCTTACCAACTTCAGATTCTCTCATCAATTGCTGAAGTTCTTGGTCAAGAAACTCATAGCCTCGCGTCCAGTCAATTTCTGCTTGAATTTCTGGAAAAAAGAATGCTAGAAACGCTTCAAAATATTGTTCTACACCTTACTTCCAAGCACCATCATAGTCGGCTCGTACTTCACTCACGGTTATTTCGGGTCAAAGTAGCAAAAACATCATAACTCCTTTTTTGTACAGCAACCCATATCTAAACAGGCACATTTGACGCTTTTAATACTTCCGTCGTCTTTGAGAGAAACGATTTTTACCTTCACTGTTTGTCCTTCATGAAGCAAACTAGCTTTCTTCGGTTCCCTCTCAGTTAACTTAATAGTTCCCAAAATCTCATAAGTCACCCTGTTACCATTTATTTTAGTGACTGAGGCTTCTAAAATTTCGTCAACTTGGAAATTCCGAGATTCCCTTACCTTAGCAATTTCTTGTTGACGTGCTGATTCTACAGTAAATGCTGTGGGTGGTGCGATTTCGCCAATGGGTACACCTCCATCTTTGTAGTAACGCATCAGCCGAGATACCCAGCCTAATATTTGTAATATTGTTGTGGCATCGGTAATGGTTTTGAGATAATCACCACAGGTTGATTCTATGTTGCGGTAATATCCTGAAGTCTGATTACTGTGACTAATTTGTCTACCATCTCTAACCAGGGTTTTAAGGTAGGTGAAAAACTTCACATTGGCATTGGTTTGATTAACTATACTCCGCAAATATGCGATCGCCTTTTCTAATTCGTCTATTATAGCTCTATCTTCTTTTGCTAGGGTTTGCGCGATCGCATGGGCAATTTCCCACTGTTTATTGGTTAACGATTCCGAACTTAATTCAGTTATAGTCATAATTAATACATTCCTGTTGGCGGTTGGCGATCGCTGGGGTAACGTAGAATAGCGGCGAGTTCTTCTAGTTGCGGTTTCTCAATCAGGCGTGAGTAAGCAGCTTGAATATGTTTCTGTTTAAATTGTGCTAACTTTTCCCCTGTTAATTCATCAGATGCACTGACTTGATAAGATGAATAACGCTGTTTTAAATCTTGCGGTTGGGCAATTTTGTCTATACTAACGGTCATTGTTCCCATACCAATGGGTTTACCGCCACCAACTTTTAAAGCTATGGGATATTTGGGATCTTGTCCTAAAGCAATCAACAAAGTTCCTAATTCTTCAGGTAATAAATTCTTAAACTGTAATTGGGTAATAAACGTAAATTCTCTTCCCGCTTGCTGTACCGCAACCCCAGAATTTTCACCTTTATCAATTGCTTTATTAGTGTTATAATAAAACTTACGTCCTGCAACTTTACCTCTGATAAAATATGCCTGATTTTCGTCTGGACGGGGACGATATAAAGAAGGCATAAATCCTGTAGAAAAACCAACACTGGTACAGTTTGCATCATTGAAATCAAGTAATCCTTGCCAATCTAACGCCCCAAATACTCGACTAGCTGGGCAAAGTTTTTCTTGATTATTACAAGGTAGGCGTTCTTGGGTAATTTTATCTTTATATTTCTTAGTTACAACTGCCAAGGTACTATTAGTAATGGCTTCGTAGACAGACCGAATACAGCCTTTCAGGGAACTTCCTTGAATTGAGAGTTTTTGGTCAACACCCTGTACCATTGTTTTGATTAGGGAGATTTTTATGTCAATGTCGCTACCCATGACGACTAAGCCGGTGGAGACGTGTAGAGATGTCTGCACTGTGAGGGTAAGATATAAAGTACCATGCAGGCGATCGCTAAAATATTTGTGATGTCCAACTGGGCGCTGTAAGTTGGGGCGTTCTTTGGGGAATGAGACGAGTTCATAAGGTTTTGGTGGGAGTTCGGGAGGAGTTTTTGTCATCAGGATTTATTTCGCGCAAAGGCGCAAAGGCGCAAAGGTAGAGGGTTTATTTTTTAATTGTCAGGGCGACAAAGTGTACTGTTGCCGTTTTTTTATCGATGAAATATCTTTGAGCGATATTTGTTTGTTTAGCAGGTAGGCTTTTAGGAAAACGTCTATCTTCGGGAGAATGAAAATGAGCCTCTCGTTGTTGAATCTGCCATTCTTCACCTATTTTAATAAAATCTGAATGTTCACCGGCGATGCTTAAAAGCAGCACTTCATAATTATTGTTACGTTTTCGCTTCCATCTCAATTCGCACTCTTGATTAAACATCTGTCCCTCAAGCATGGGGAAATCTTTTTCTTCTTCCGGTGCTGTTTCCCAATTTTCACTAACTTGATGATTCCAACGTAAAAAATAGTAGCTAGGTTCAATTGCTAATTTATCAATTAATTTTAGCAATTCGGGAACTGATACAGGTTTTTTTCCACCTACAAAAGCTGTCATTTAGCTACTCCTAGTAATTTACTCCAAGACCTGACACCGCGCTCAAATAAATCATGAACAGTTCCTTCTCGCCAAGTGAGTTGCACACCAAAACCTAAATCCATTGATTGGGCTGCGACAGGTGTATCTTGATGGTCTGATGTTGGGAAACCATATAACTGTGCTTCTTGTGGTTCTAAAAATTCTCCCGCGCCTAAAAGGTAAGTGTGAGGCCATTGTTTTTCACTACCTAAAGCCAGAATTTGTTTATCTTCTGACAGAATGCAGCCGGGATATTGCACCACAGCTTGAGTTAATTTCACTTCTACAGTACCCAAACCGCGAGATTTGGCGAAACCTAAACCAAACCAACCATCATTTAAGTCACGCAATACTAAGCCAATTAAACCCAACTGTCCCAGGGTGAAGTTTTTTAAATGTATTTTGGTGTGAAATTCGCCAGATGTGCAGACTTGATAATTAAAGGGACCAACTGCTACAGAACCAAATACTCTATCAATGGCTACACCGTTTCGTTCTTCAAGTTTTAATGGTATGGATTTATCAGGATAAGCATCTTCTATTCTCAGTCGGCTGGCGATAGAAGTATTACCAAATATTTGGTCTGTAAAACTGGAGAATTTATATAACTTACCTCCAATATTAGGATCATTTTGATTCTGTTTTTTTAACTTCTCTAGTTCAGAATCATTTATCAAAGGGTTATTAGCCCAAGGTTTTTGGGTATTTTCTGATGGACGTTTTTCGCTCCCTACAGTTCTCACTATACGTTCTGCATGGGCGCGAATTGCACCTTTTAAGCTGCTTCCTGGTAAATATATAGAACGTCCCCCAGCGTGATAGGTTTCGACAAATTCCATATCTGGCTTTGTGGGATCGGCTCCTTCTTTGCCTGATTTGATCAGAATTGGTCCATCGGGTATGATGCTTAAATGAATGGTGCAGTGGTTGACAAATCTTTTGTGCATGGCTAAATTTTATTCAGATAAATATTGCAAGTCATATTGACTTCTCAAGAATTTGGCGTTGCTTCGGCGGTAGCACTCTGATTTATATTGTTTCTTAAATGATTGATGAAAGCCTGAGTCCAACCCTGTTTGAATTGTTGAGCATCTTCATAGCTGGGTATATGATCACCGGGATTGCTACTGACTAATTCTTGTAGATATGTGAGTAATTTTTCTGGGTTGTTATTGACATCAAGCCAGTGCATTTTATCTATATATAGCTTAACAACACCCAAGCAACGCGATCGCCCCCCACCTAAAGGAATCTGTTCTGTCTCAAACTGGTGTAACCCAATCATCAACAGTCCCAGTTCCCATTCTGTGGCGTTTTCTACAACGGACTTAAATTCAAACTGTGTTCCAGCAGGTACTACTTGGAAGTCATAGAGTTTCCCTTCTGCGGCTGTTTCGGTGTCTCTATCTATGGCTACACCGTCTCTTTCTTGGTATTGTCCAAACCAAGTCTCAGGTAATACGGTTAAGTCCCGCACTTGAAATTTGCTGGCTATCCAAGGTGAACCAAACAGGTGAGATGCTAAATCTGTATGCTTAAGAATTTCCCTAGTTACAGCCTCGTCATTATCGCAACTATCTTTTAATTTCTTCATCTCCTTGGAGGTAATTGACCATTCCTCCTCAACTGCGGGATTTGCTACTAATTTGCGATCATTACCTACAATACCTCTGAGGAAGCTTTCGAGGCGCGATCGCATTGCACCTTTGAAGCTAGATCCTGGGATTAATGGTTTACCTAAAGCATCTTTCATTACTGGTAAATCAGATCCGATGGGTTCGGTGGAACGTCCGGCGCTAATGCGTAAAGCTGTGATTGTGGTAAGTACGCCTGTAATTTCTAGGCGGTTTTTGAATGTGTCGAACATGGGTTATATTTTTTAACTTTCTAAGTAATATTTTAAATTTCCAATTTTTTGGGGAATTGTGGTGGTTCTAATTGCAATTTAGGTGGAATAACAGATGTAGTTGCGGCTTGAATGAAGTTGACAAATACTTCCCTTACTTTCTGATAGTCACTACTAATAATCGGCTGAAATCCATGAGCAAATAGTGAATTATTGCGAGCTTCTAGAGCATTAATAATTTTATTTGCACTTTCCTGATAAAGTTTACCTATCGGGTCATCAGGAAGCTTGCTTAAAAGCTCATAGTTGCTTCTCAAAGCTAGTTGAATTTTGCCCTTAACAGGAGAGCGCTTTTGCTCATATTGATTCTGTAAATTTTCTGGTAATTGCTGAATATCAACGTCGCCTGTTTTAATGTTATAAGTTTTCAACAGCCGAATTTGCGCTAATAATTCTAAAGCTCGGTAAAGTCTACCAACTGCATCATCATAACGTTCTTGAGCAGCACGTCTTTCAGCATTCATTAGTAAGTCTTGAACAATCTCATAACCATGTCCTTCTGTACCATCACCAGAATCAAATTTATGATCTATCTGTCCTCGGCTGTTAATCACACGCTTTAAAAATAAGGTCAGTTGTCGAATTTCAGGATGTTTCATCTGAGGTTCTAATAAACCCAAAGCTTCCCGATGTTCAAATCTATCCCAGGCATCTAAACCTGAACAACAAGCATATAAGCTTTGAACTTGCCGCTTCATTTGAATTGGTATTGACATTGATGACTGGAGTCGCCTGAGTTGAGCGCTTGCGGCCGGATAATTATACTGTTGTAAAAAAATTGGTAAAAATTGTTCAATAGTACGTTGTGCAACTACAGGTGCTACGCTTGCCTGTTCCGTTAATTCTCCTCTTTCTACCTTAATGATGTTTGTACGGACGGCTGTAGTTACATATACTGTGGCTTGATAATCAAGTGCTGCCATTGCTAGTCCTACAGACATAGATTTTGTGCCGCCTGTATAATCAGCCATTATTTGAGCATCTGGCAACTCTTGTCGAATACTTTGAATATATGATGAAGCTTTTTGATAGCATTCTGAGAAGTCATCTGGTTCTTCAATGAGAATTAAGTCTCTATTTGGTTCAAAGCGCTGGCCTAATCCTAGCTGTGTAGGAATATTTGGTAACTTTTCTATTACTTCAGTTCCACGTCTGACTTCACAAGGAGTTCCACTTCCTATCACTTGGGATTTACTACCCTTACTACCATCAGAACATAGAAAAACAACTCGTTCAGGTTGAAGTTCACGAATAGCAGTCATAATTGGTTGGTGAGAACCGCCAACTGTGACTAAGAGAATTTTTGACATGATATTAATTATCCTTTTATAAGTTAATTTGTATTTATGAACCTATTAAAGCTGTGTGTTCTCGACTGAGATAACCAAGGTATAGTTGAGTTAATTTGAGATGAATGTTTTTGCTAATATTAACTTTATTTTTTTGTAGAAATACTTTCAGAGATTCTAGATTATCTCTCTGACCTTGATTAAGTTTGGGATTAATATAGTCTTGGTTGCATTCTTCTACAAATGGTTTTAATTGTTTGTCAATACTAATATTTATCTCATTGAAAATATTTTCAATATTAGTAGTGAAATCATTAATTTGCTCAATTACTGCATTAGCAAATAGGTGTTTTTTACCGTCTTCTATTTTTTCTAATTTCCATATTTTACTAGCATCCTTACGACCAACTTGATAACGGATATAGTTTTTTATCACCTCTACAGAAGATGTGGGATCTGTAGCTGTAGTTAAAACATTTTTTAAAGGTGAACGTTCCTTGACTTGCTTAATCTGAAATTTTTCAGTAATACTTTGCATTTTGATAATGACATCATCTAATTGTTTACTCAACTCTTGGTTAATTCTCAGAGCTAATTGTTCTTCCAAATCAATAACAGAAATTTGTGACATAATTTAAACGGCCTCTTCTCTAAATACACCATGAAACTCATTACAAATCTGGACTTTTCCAAAACCTTCAGCAGTGCGATCGCCTACTCCATACACTTCTAAATTTTTCCAAGCTTGTAACCATAAATCCTTGTTTTCTGTACTAAATAAATACACACTTCCCTTATTTGTCACTAACTCTACATCTTTCATTAAACCCCATGCAGAATTCCAGCCAGAACGGTAGTCATAACTACTATAAGCAGCGTGAATCTGTAAAGATAAATCAATAAAATCTGTATATTGGTGTAGCATTTCTGGAGAAATTACCGTTGTACGTTGCCAGTTTTCAGTTAATATTGCGTCAGATTGCAAATCTAGCGTGAAGTAAGTACGATTATCTAACAATCCTTCTAAAGGACTACCAAATATATCACCCCATTCACTCCAGCGTTGATGCAATTGCTGATTAAATTTATCTATTTGATTAATTACATTTGTTTTAATCTCAGCAGGTGCTTTTGCTGTAATTTTGACTTTACCTAAACCTCGTGAACCTGCACCACCTAAGCGCAAATCATCCTGATGATTATCCAAGAATTGTTGTAGTGATGAAGCTAAATTATCATTCACTAAAACCCCACCTGCATATATAACAGGTTGTTTTCTCTTTTCTTGTGATTCATTTAAAACTGCAACGCTATAAAGTACCCTTTCTTCAGAAGTTGCGCGACGGCGATTTATACCTACTCTGGTTAATAAACGATTATCGGCAGAATTTTTGTAATATTTCCCATCTTTTTGGCTATAGAAACCTGTCAATGTATCTACTCTACCTCCATCTACAGGACAGTTAGGGTCATAAATATAACCAAAACTTTCTGCACAAAAGCGGTCAATTAAAGTATCAAAAACCCCATGATTCTTTTTTAATTTAAATCCAGATTTTCCTTTAGAACTTAAAGCAGTAGCAGGTATAACTTTTACTTCTGATTTGATTTTATGATTTGCTGGATAAGCGTTTTGAAAAATAGCTGGATTTTCTCCTAAAAATAACTGGTGGAAATCATCGCCCTCACTAATTGATGTATTCGCTTGCTTTAATATTTGACTAGCAACTGCACCACGAATCACAGAACCAGGAATATATTGTTCAACTTCACTCACATTACCACCTGGTTTTTGTTTACCAATTGCTAAGGGAGATAGTGCTTTAATCTCTAAATTAATCTTTTTCATGATTTTTAAATCCTTTAGCCAGAAAATACCATGCTGCTGGTTCTACAGGTAAACTGGGAAATTCCCAATGTAGCCAACCTAAACCTGCTGATTTACTACCACCTAAAGCATTAATATGGCGCAGACCAACTAAAATTAATGCGCCAGCATAAATCGGTGCATTAGATAAATAAATATTACCTGTAAATCTCAGTTGGGTATTTGCTGGTGATGTTTCTAAAAAGTAAAGTTTATTTTCTTCCGCAGTGCGGCGACGGCGGTTAATAGTTACACCTGGACGCATTACTTCAGGCAAATTATCTGGTTCTTCTTCACAAATTAGGTCATCTAATATGATGCGAGAAGGTAAAACGGGATTTCCGAAGATTTGACAAATTAAACAATGATGCTGTTTATTATGTTCTGAGATTATATACTCTTTCCTGGCAAAATCTTCTGTTAAACCTGCCCTGTGTGGACACATAGTTTGTGGGTTCGGAGAATAGCAAATAGGCCAATTTAAACCCCTAGCAATTTTTTCGCACTCATGGCGTAAACGTCCTTTCAGTTGAGAAGCGGGAATAAGTAGGTTATCTTCAGCATTGCGAACAATTGGTTTATCTGCAAGAGAACCGGAAGAACCACCAGCACCAATACATAAGGCCGTATCAATGACTGCTGTAATGGAGTAAGTTTGCAGTGAGTTCGATAACTCTTGTAGATTAATCATGACTCACTCTCCAGAGATGCAACTACTGATGTTTCATTATCTGGTATTTCCACAAAATCGTAAATATCTACCATATCTCGCCAAATTGTTTCATAAAATGGATCTTCAGGATATTGGGGATCAAGTTTGCCATTATCATACATCCAAGGTGCTAAATTACCTTTATTATCTTCATCTTTTGGTAGACACCAAGCCTCTTCAAAATCTGTAAGTAATGCTTCTCTACCTTGTTTTAATCTGACTCGAAAATAGCGATAGTTAAGAATTGCCGTATGTTTACCTCGTTCTAATAAATTGCGAATTTGATAAAGTTGTGATTTAGGAAATTTAGCTTGTTTCAATGCTGAAATCGAGGTAATTAAACCTTCTAATTCATGTAGGGTGTATGGTGTAGCGTAGAGGTTTAAATGTGGTGGTCCGTGTTTAGTCAATGCTTGTTTACGAAAATCTTTGACATTGGATGAAATCATTGTGACCGATTTCAGAGTTAAAAAATCAACTGTCCCACCACAATATCCAGCTTTTTTTAGTGTCTTGGCGCGTTCTTTAGCTAATTTGAGTAATTGTTCAACTAAGTCTCTGGCGTAGTATATGGGTGTGTTTAAAGCTGTAATCAATACACCAATTGATGTACTAAGTTCACACTTAGAACGTTTTGCCGTTAGAGGTTTATAACGTTGATATTTATGAGGTTCAAATGGTTTTGTATGAGTCAACTGATAATCACCCGTGATTTTTTTGATTTCTTTGGTTGCTCCTTCATTTTCCTCAAGTTTTATTTTTTTCAGCAAAATTTTTTCAAATCTCTCACCAATCATCTGGGATATTTGTAAAGCTTTATTAGCGGGAACAATTAATAAAATATCATCACCACCAATGGTAATAATTTCAAAAGGATGGATAAATTCACCATTTTGTAACTGTGATTCTTCATCATTTAAATTGTCTAATTGGTGAGGATGCAAGTTTTCAGCTAATGCTTGATAAACAGCATAAAGTGTTGCTAGTTCTACATCTTTACTAAATTCTTGATATTTCTGTGGTGTAAGTATTTTTTGGATATAACCGCCCATATTATTACCATCAGCATAAATATAGGCAACATAACCGTTGCTGGCGTTAGATACTTGAGTTAAAGTTTCAGCAATCTCTACTGGTTTATTTAGGGTATTTCCGTAGTATTTAGCCTTTAAAGTAGGATTCTGTTCTAAGAATGATTTGAATCTATCTACCCATTTGTCAATTATACCTCTTTGCCAAGTTAGCCCAGATGCTTTATACCAAGGAGGATTATCACTTAAACTATCTTTAGCTCTATCACCTACCAAATACTTACGTACTGAGGCTTCTGAAAAATAGGTTGCTCTGGGGAGCTTGTCTACTTGTATGATAGCAGAACGGCGATCGTTGCCATCGCGCACCAAGTAAGGATGGGTTTCAAACATTGGCGGATAGCGGCGACTGGGACGACCAGGAATATCACTACCGCTACGACGCTGATTAAATAAAATGTTTAATCTTGTGGTGATTTCATTAAAACTTTTGCGTCTTTTGAATGCTGATATTTTTTCGTATTCATTACTAGGATAACCAAAATAAGCTTGAACTAAGGGCTGATCAAATTTTCGATTATACCAGTCAAACCATAATGTGTTTTCAATTGGCTGCCGTAACAAACCAAACCCTATTTCTAACAATCTAAATGTATCCCCTACCGCGCACGAGTTAGCGCTTAAAGTCTCTTTTGTATAGCGTTTTTCAATTGCATTAGCTAAGTCATTTACATAAGCAGACGGACAAAAGGCTAGTATATTACCACCTGTAGAATAAACAATCAATTCTGGAATCAAAGCATCAGATAGTTTCCCATCCACATAAAAATTTTTATCTAGCCATGCTTTAACTTCATTGAATTGGGCATTATAAAGGTTAGGCTTGTTTTCATCTGGTTGGTATTTTTTGTTAAAAAATGCAGGTAAATCAATTTGGTTTATTCTATCTAATAATCCTGATGCGCCGCGAATTTCTTGAATTTTTGCGGATTCAAATACATATTGTTTTACTTTAGTTGCACCACCATAAACTAAACCGATGGTGGTATTTTGATTCCATAAATTAGGGTGATAATTCTTTAATTCATCAAGGGTTTTTGGGAAATAATCTTGATCAATACCTTCTAATTCCTGTACTTGTTTAACTAAGTCCTGTACTTCCCCTGGGACTGCTTCCCCAAGCTTTAAAGCTTGTTGCATTTGCTGTAAAACTGGCAAATCAAACTGAGGTTTTTTCTTCTCTCCCCAAGCTAAACACCAAGCGATCGCTATGGTAATAGAATTTGTATTTGTCATAAGAATTAAATTCTGCTCTCAGTTTCTGAAGTTGTTAAATTATCTTTTCCCAGAGTGCGATCGCCTGAATCACCATTTGCCTTTTCAGAGTATATTAAATACTACCAATGACAGCAATTACTACAGAGTATTTACTTATTTAGGATAATTAAATCTCTCACCCGTTTCAAGAAAGCGTGAGGAACAGTAGCAGAGTTTCCACGTATCCACGGACCAGCAGTCATTTCTATATAAGGTTGTTCCTGATGACTTATTTCTGTCTGACTCAAAACACTATTAATCACACCAATGGGTTTTAAATTACCGCGATCGCCACAAAATTCATGCCAAGCATCAAGAGCCGCCAGCTGGGAACTAATAATCATATAATGGGTACAAGCCTCTAAAATCGGTAACTTTTCCGGTTGTACCATCCCGCCCACATCCACAATCACCAGAGACTTCTGTCGCCGTAGCTGGAGGATAACTTGAGAATGGTAGGGGAAAAATCGTTCTGTCAAAGCACCGCGATCGCGCGTTTTAAAAGCTTCAATTTCTGACTCAGTAGTTGTTGCTTCTAGTTCCAAAAGGTAGTTACCTTCACCATCCCAATGGGCGCGTTGCAGATATATATCAGGATTTTCTGCCAACAAAGCTTGAAACAAAGCATGAGAAAACACACTTTTACCGCTATCTGGTGGCCCCACAACCATTAAGGCGGGACATAATTGTTTTTGGCGGCCATTGGGTGGATCTATGAGAATTACATCACCAATGCGAACCAAATGAGAGTGAGTTGCTACAACCACCGCACCCAAGCGCGGATCATAACAAGCCACCCAAGCCGTAGGATGTAGTTCGTGAGTTAAGTAAGCATACAACCAAATGGGGGCGCGTCCAGAAATCACCACACCGCCAGTAGTATCAATCCCAGATGGAAGTTCTAAATCTCTTAAGTCTGCTGGTTCGATTAGGCGATCGCTTTTCGTTAAAGAAATCGTTAAAAATTGGTATTTCCAGCTTTGGGAAATCACTGTTTCACTTAAGTGTAGACTCAATGCACGTTCAGTCATCAGCGTTGCTTCCTTTCTTGTGTCCTTGGTAAACCTACATTCCCACTCCCGACGTGCTGATATAACATCACCGAGATTGTGATCTAACAGCTGTAATCAAGAGATCAAAGGAAAGGTGCTTTTTTTCGATGAGTTTATTATGGCATCAGTATAGAAAAGGGGTATTCCAATGACTGAATAAGATGGAATCGCCCACATAAGAGCAATAACCGCCTGAGAATCAATTCTCAAGTTATAGAAAAGAATGTCAAGAAGGTTGAAAAATCGTTACACCGAGCTTTGGCGAATTATATTGACTTTGCCTAAGATGCGATCGCTTACAGAAATAGTATTCTGTAAAGAAACCATACTATCCGCCACATCCGTTATGCCGCAGGCCATCCGTTCTCCCACACCGCAAACCTTACACTGGCTAGCAGCCGGACAACTGGCTAACCGCTTACACCGCGCCATCAGACATTGGTGGATATTAAATCAACTATATGGCAGCGAGACACAATGGGCGCATGATCTCCCCCAGCATTTTACCTATTCTCAACTGCGCGATCGCCTGTTTGCCGAAACTCACCCCAAAAGCGAAAAACTCCCGGTGGCGTAGTGCGATTTGACTACTGGGTAACAGCAGAAAACAAAGTCCAAATCACAGTGTATCCTGTTTGTCTGCATTACCTCCGTCGTGCCAAATACCTCAGCGCCTATGGCATAGACCCCCAAAACAACATAGCCTGGCATAACTATCGTCTAGACCGCATTGCCTCGCCAAACCTACGCGTTTTAGCCTGGGGAGATCCTGCTGTTCCCAAACCATTAAAACAAATGTGGCATACAGGCGACTTACCCACACCAGACAACATTCAAACAGAATTAGATGCAGCTTGGGGATTCAACTTTTACCTCAAACGAGAATTTCTCATCCTGCGTTTTCCCCCCGCCTTCGCCAAGAGGTATGTAGACAATACCTTTCGCCATCCTTCCTTTCGTACAGTCCCTTACGAAAAGTTAGCCAAACTCATAGTGCAGAATATTCCACAACCCCAACAGCAACAAGTTTTCGATATATTGCAGCAAAAACCCCATAGCGATGCTTATTATATAGGCTGGATACGCACTGGAGATATTAACGTTTTAATGCGCCTGCGAGACTGGCGACCAAATGGCGAAGTAATTGCCCCATTGTCAATTCGCCAGCAGCTAAAACAAGAAGCAATACAAGAGTTGTCTAATTATCAGAATTTCACCCAAATAAACTAACCACAGAGGCACAGAGAACACTGAGAAAGCAGGATGAGAGATTTCGGACCTTAGCTTTTGGGAGTTTTTTCTCTGCTGTTGCTTGCGGGGCTGGGGTGATTTGATCAATAAAAAATGCCCGCACCTGTGGGCATTTAGTAGGCTTTCTGTCACTTTTATTGGCTACAATCATGTTGAATCATGATATTTTTATTTTTCTCGATTCCCAATAATAAATCAAGCCTGCAAAATTACAACTTTAGACATAAATCCTGAAATTATATCTTTTTAATTATCTATCTAATAGAGAAGAATACAGAACCAAGAGATCATTTTTGTGTTAGCAGCTATCCGCAAATTATGAAAATTTACATCTCGGTTAGAAATTAAACTTTAACTAACCTAAAAATAGACTTTCTTCTCAATATTTTTTAGACAAAATTTACATATTTATGTCCGTTGGAGTTGAGATTTTTACCGAATTTTCTATTAAAACTATAAGTGTGGTCAGGTAAGAAACCCCAGGGATTCCCAGCCCTGGGGTTTTACTTTTTTTCACCCAGTAAAGTAAAAGACTTCATATTTCCTATATGATTGGTAAGACCTATAATTAACTAATTATTTTAGTTAATTATAAATCCTCTATCCTTCCTGAATCCTTCGTCATGTAGCTAAATCTACATTATTACTAATTAACCAACTAAATTCAAATAAAAATAAACCCTATTACTGCAAAAAAATTATATATTTACATTAGCCATAAGATAGATGAAATTAGTTGAGTAACTATCTTATATTATGGAACATAAAACAAAGAGCGTTACTTACGGATTGAGGGTGTATCTGCTACCTAAAGTCAACCAACTAAATTAAAGCAATAATTAGTATTCTTTACGTAAGTCGGCGCAAAAAATTCAATATATATGAAAAAATATAAATTAACCGTACTGGTGTGTTAGTCCGCAGGCTAACGCACCATTCTTGATTTTCCGTGCTACCAAATGCTATATGTTTTAACTCCCCTCCCCCCAAGGGGAGAGGGTTTGGGGGTGGGGTAAGTGTTAAATTTCCGCACCCGCTTTCGGTTCAGCACCCATTGGCGAAACGTAATCACGAAAAGCATTAATCTGTTGCTCAAAAGGTAAGGCTTTAATTTTATCTAACAGTGTTTGAGATCCAGATGAAAGCTCATAACCAGCAGGTAAAGGAATAATTCTACCGCTTTCCATCTCTTGAGCTAAACGATACCAAAATAACAGTTTTGTGGTATCACTCAAAGAGCCATATTGACGGCTAAGTTGAGTATCTTTTTTGGTAATTATGTCACGCTGAACTTGCAATTGTTCTTCGTGGCTCAATTCTTGAACTTGATTGAATAAACCCTCAGCAATTTCTGGAGAAACCGTGCTGGCTTCAGGAGCGGCTGGTGTAATGGAATTTCCCATTTCTTGGTAAATGAACCAAAATAATGCCAACTGTTGTTCTACATCTAACTTTTGCCATGTTTCGACACATTCACGAATATTTGGATCTCTGGTTTGGGTATAGCTCATAAAAATTGTCTTGATAATTAATGAGTTTCATTAATAACATTAACAAAAACATATTTGCGACTTAACCCTACTGAAGACAGATGTATCTCAACCAGAGAGTAGAACAATTATCAAAAAAACAGACAAACGTAGAGGCTTTGTGGCTGAAGGTAGGGTAGTCCGCGCCGGCGGACTCAGGAAAAATAAAAGGTTTTAAACCCGCATAGGTGGAGTTGGTTCCTGGGCGTTGCTGAAACCAAGTATGAATTTAAATGTAGAGACGTTCCATGGAACGTCTCTACAGAGGTTTTGACTTCAAATCAGAAACGCTGGTTCCTGTGTAAGAGTGACTGACCGTCGCCTGGTGCTTTATTTTTGAGATTAAAATAACAGTAATGAAATAAATTATACTGAAAATACCAAATAAATATTTGGATTTTTTATCTTTTCCCCATAAGCATCCGGTTAAGAATTGTTTAACTCAGTAAAGTTAAATCTATCCACAGTAATAAATCATCTGAATATGATCGAAAATGTGATAGCAATAAATTGCATGAATATCTGCTATTTTGATTTGTTTATGTTATAAAAATCACAGAAATTGATGCCAGAGGAAAAGAATTTTTATGGAAATAGAACAATTAGATTGTTTTAAAGAATACGGCGAATTTATACTTCAAAAACTAGACTCAGTACCCCAGTCCCCCTCTAAACAAGAAGATTGGATACCCACTAGCTTGGATGACTGTCTGGCGCGCCTCCGGGAAGCTGCTGAGAAAACTGTAGAACTTGCCACATCTCCAGTTAGAATCGGGGTGATGGGAGAATTTAGTAGCGGCAAAACTTTACTTTTGGGCAGCCTGATTGGTTATGCTGATGCTTTACCTATTAGTGAAAACCCGACGACAGGTAATGTTACAGCCATCCATATTGTGCCGCAATCAGGCTTTGTGACAACTCAGGCAAATAATTTTAGGGTGGAGTATCTTTCTCATGAAGGGGTAAATGAGTGTCTACAATTCATGTTAGAGGAAGCAAGTCGCCGGACTACGGCTGCTGGACTTGCGCCTATGTCTTTATCAAAATTAGATAGTAGCAAAGATATTATTAACTGGTGCGAGGACACATGGAATATTAGTAAAAACTTAGAATTACGTTATTTACTGCGAGAGTTGGTATTGTTCCTTCGCGCCTATCAAGCCTATGGCGAAGCAATGTGTGGTGGTCATTACCAAATTGATGGTATCACCGCCCATGAGGGGCTACAGCTGATTGAGCAGCCAATGGCTATCCAATCTCTGCGTTTTGAGGATTTACCCCCATGTCATATCCGATTACCTAGCCCACCCCAGAGGCTACCTACTAAGCTATTACAAAACAGTTTCTCACTCATCCGTCGTGTGGATATTGAGGTACAAATATCACGAGAGATTTGGGATTTTGCGGGGGTTTCCGAATTTGTGCTTTTGGATTTTCCGGGATTAGGGGCTGCTAATTCTGGTGCTAGAGATACCTTTTTGTCACTGCGGGAGTTAGCAGAAGTACAAACAATTTTAGTGCTTTTAAATGGTAAAACTCCTGGAAGCGATCGCGCCAATAAAATCTTCACGATGATGCAGCAACAGCGCCCAGGACAAGACCTCAAAGATTTAATTTTGGTTGGGGTGGGTCGTTTTGATCAACTACCTTTAGATAGTGAAGGTTGTGAAAGAGAACTGGATCGATTAATCGAAAGTAGTAGATTTTTAGAAGAAGAAGAAGTTTTCCGCAAATTGAAAGTTTTGCAAACCACCGTTGACGCTGCTAGTGCATTCACAACTCAACAAGACCGGATTGTTTTATTATCTCCACTACTAGGGCTGGCTGAGTTGGCAAAACGTTCTAGTACAGTCAAAGCAGGTTCACCAGAATTTTTAGCTAACTTAGACTATCCTGATTATTTGGAACGGTCTAAACGGTTGCAACAAAAGTGGGAACTATTAAGTATACGTCTGCTAGAATCTGACCCACGCAGTCATTTAGGCAGACAATTGAGTTACTTTGCTCAAGACGGGGGTATTGCTAAACTGCGAGAATTAATTCAAAATCATGTTGCTAGTCATGGACTTAAACAACTGTATCAAGATACTCAAAGGTCTGCCGACAATTTACTCCAGCAACAAGAATACCTAAAAAACATTATTACTGAAATTCATGAACAAGGCATTCCTACCGCAGATACTCAGGATTTAATTGAGTTTCGGGCTGCTATAGAAAACTTAGATAAAACTTATCGAAATTTCCAAAAAACTTTAGGGAAAGAACCACTCAAAGACCGCCGTGGAGATGTGGTTAGCGATGTGGTGAAAGACGAACTCACATTTCAAATTCTCAATTGGAATGAGTGGACTTTACTATTTAATAAAGCCAACAATGGTAATATCACTATTGCGGAATTTAAAGGTGCAGCAGGTAAGCTGTTTGACCGAGGAAATAGAGTTAATAGCACCCTACCAACGAAAAGTGAAGATTTTTATCCAGCCTTTGCCAAAACTGTCAAGGAATTAGAAAATTTTGCGCGCGATCGCATTCATCAAGCAGTAGCAGATTTATTAAATCAATTATCCCATCATATAGCCGCAGAACGGGATCATTTACAGGCAAATCTGCGCCCAGAAATGGAACAAGAAATTGAAACCAAGTTTGGTATAGAAGAAGCTGATATCTTTTATAAATTACTATTAGGATGCGATCCTAATCAATGGCAAGAAGCAATTATTTCCGAAATTAATAGCAAAGAACAATCAATTTCACCGGAAATTATGTTTCCATTGGCGCGTAAAGATGAAAAACACAATATTGGTCAAATTTTTGATTGGTCTCCTGAAAAAAGTCAAGATTTACCCAGAACAGGTAATCATCAACTTTTTGTTTTGCGACTACGAGATGAAATAATTGCTACTGCTAGTCTGCATCTGGTGCAATATGTCAGCGAAATTAATCAGCAGGTGAATGCTGAATTAGAAGGCATTTTGGATCAAGTTATTCCGACTCTGCAAAATCTTTCTAAAAAGGAAGCTTTACTCAGACATATTGCGGCGGGAGATTCGCCAGGTAAATTTGCTATTCCTTCTTGGTTGCAGATTCTTTCTAATATTTCTACGAGTTCTTATACAGATGATAATTTTTAAGTTTAATTTTTTTTAAACGTTCGCGTAGCGTGCGCGCAGCGCATACCACACCAGACACAGAGAACACAGAAAAGTTAAGAGTTTGATGTTGATTTACTGTTTTAAAGCATTAATAATATAAGGAGAAAACATGGCTGTAGAAATTCGGCTTGCACCCAATTTTCAAGTGCGTGTTAAGGAAAACGAATACTTGGAATTACCCACTATTCAACTTGTGGCGGCTGGGGATAATGTACCTCATATTGCTAGAATTAATTGTATTGTTACTGGTACTCCAGAAAACTTAGCTGTACAAATTAAAAAAGCATATAAACCTTTTGATTCTGTCACTCCGAAGATTTCACAAATTGGGCAATTAGAACAATATCCTTGCAAATTAGAACATCCTTTAATTGAACCAATTAACTGCACATTGAAAGTGATTGTTGAGTATTTTGATTCTGATGTTTTAGGAGATCCAATTCTATCTGAACCTAGACAATGTGGGGCTTCATCTTATCTGTGGTCTCCACTAATTTTTGATGATGAAATAATTGATAATGCTACGGTTAGCAGCCCTGTAGAAATCAGTAAATACCTTGAAAAAAGAATCAGCAATAAACCACAAAAAAGGTTTCCGGGATGGTTTGCTTTAGATTTTGGTACATCCAATTCTACAGTTACACTCTTTGATCCCATTGAAGTCCCCATTGCGGAAATTTTACCGAAAGAACAAGAAATGCGGTTACGCGATCGCATGGTGGAATGGTTAAGTTCTCCCGCATCGGTGGCTTTACCTGATGTAAATGCTCATGACTGGGACAAGTTTATTGCTGATATTAGTAAAAACCTGGAAATTGAACCCCATCGGCTACGAGAAGTTTTTGAAAGTGATCAAAAAGAACGATTTTTAGAAGCAATTCGCCAAGTCGAATTATGTCTAGGTAATAGCGACAAATTCCGCCGGGCTGCAAGCAAAAAACTCTACCAAATCTACCATGAAGTTTTTCGTGTACCAACCTTAGAATCACAAAATTTAATCCCCGTCGTCTTAGATATTAATCGCCGCGATACAGAAATTCCCAGTGAATTAGAAATTGCGAGTTTGACAGATTTACAACTGCGGATGGGTAGGGAAGCAAGGGATAACAGAAAAAAAGCGATAGCTTTGCTAACGCTAGGAGCGAACGCTCAAGGTACAAGCATTTCTTTAAAGGAAATTATCAGCAGATTTCACCACTCACCCAAGCGCTATTTTGGACAGGATCGCACTTTTTCAGTAATTCTGGATGATCAAGAAGAAACAATTAATGTTAATGAACTCATCCAAGCAGCTTGGGCGCATTTAATCGAGTTAACCGAAGATTACCGCCAACGCGCTAGACGCAGATTTTCTGAGGGAGATTTCCTCACAGCCGTTGTCACCTACCCCACCGTCGCGCCGCCATTAGTGCGTAAGGAAGTGAAGGAATTAGTTGAACAATTGGGTATTGATGACGTACAAACCGCTTATGATGAAGCCGTCTCCGTAGCAATATTCTTTTTGTGGCGAGAATTTGGCGGAAATCTCAACATTGGGATTGAATCATTTAAAACTCGTTGTCGCCAATTAGAAAACAAATGGTCACAAAATGTCCTCGTTTTGGATATTGGTGGGGGAACTACAGACTTAGCTTTAATTGAATTGACTTTGGAAGATAAAACTCCTGCTTTTGCCGATCATGAAGATAGAGGTTTAGGGGGACGTTACTATAAACTGACTCCGAAACTATTAGGTTCTTCGGGACATTTACAGCTAGGTGGCGAATTAATTACCCTGAGAATATTTAGATTATTGAAAGTGGCGATCGCTGATTTTCTCTTAACAGCCATAACCACAGGTGACATCGAAAGCGAAAAGCTAGAAGATTTAATAAACGCCGAATTAAATGAGCGTTTTATTCAACAAGGAAAATTCAAAAGCGGCAGTCTCTTAAAATGTTTAGACAAAGAAAATCCCGACGGTGACGCTGCTTATAAAGATGCCCTAGATACTGCCGAAAAAGTATTACCAACCCGATGGCAACAAGCACCCCAACGGCTACAAACCTTTTATACCCTCTGGGATCATGCCGAAGCTGCTAAACTCAAACTTGGGCAAAAACCACCCGCAGATCATCCGCTTTTAACCTTTACTTTGTCTGAACAACAAATTTCGGAATTACTGACTCAAAGTGCCATCAAATTTCAACTAAGAAATCCCGATAATATCTCCGTAATTCTAGACAGTCAACAATTTGAACGCGCCGCCGCTTCCACAATTAAAGAAGGAATTGGCATCGCTAAAGGACTGATGGAAAGTCGCTTAGGTTTACAAGACCAAAACATAGATTCTTGGAACACACATAAAGTTGATTGGTTGATTTTATCAGGCAAAACTTGTAACCTTGATTTAGTCCAGCGCCACATCTACCAAGAATTTAGTAACTCGCCTTATTTCGTCTGGAACCCAGAACGAATTACCTTTGTTTTGGAATTTACCAAACTAGCCACTTCAGCCGGTGCTTGCTACGCCGAGAAACTGCGAAGGCTGAGATTTGACCCAGAAGAGTCCAAAGAATTGCTACGAAAAGGCGCAAATCAGTTAGAAATAGATGTAAAAAACCTCTTTTATTATCTACCTTGTAACTTCAAACGCAAAACCCAAAGCAACGAACTTTTACCCATATTCAAAGCCGGACAAGAACTTTATCAAATCACGCCTTCAGAAACAGCCGCCAAAGTGCGTACAGAATGGCAAGGGATACAATTAACTAATATTATTTACCGCCAAGACTACGAAGAAGGAGACTTACGACTCTGGGGTAGCTTTGACGGCAAAAACCTGATGAAAAAACTAGGAATGCAAGAAGCCGAGTTTCTCAAAAAAGTGAAGGTCCAATTTGAAATTGACCAAACTCTGCAATTTAACGTCTTACTTTGTCAAGGAAATCCTCATCATTTAATTGACCTTCCAGGTATTGATGTTGGTGCAGCCCTATTAGCAGCTTCTGAAACATCAACACTATTTGCTGATGGTAAATTGAAATGGAATATTGCCGTAGAAGGTCCGAAGCAAAACTTAAATGATGGTGATATTGCGATAAATGTGATTGAATCTGCAACAGTTGATCAACCAAATGCCTATCATTTAGTGTTTGAAGTAGACAAATATGATAGTAAATTCCTGAGAGAATTTCACTATATACATAATAGTGAACATCAACCAGAAAACGGTTTAGTCAGTAATCCCTTACCTCCCTTTCCCCACACAAGTCAGCACACTTTTTATATTTATCAAACAGATCCCAGAAATAACAGCAAAAAATGGATCAGAATTGGTGCATTGAGTAAACCAGATATCACCACAGATTACCCTTGCAAATATTGTGTAACTCTCGATAACAGAGGTATCCTCAGAATGCACGCAGGTGAAGTTCCCTATTGGACATCAACAAGCCAAGAATGTCTCAAACAAGCCGGATGTGTTTATCGGGCTGAATTAGAACTACAACCCAATGAAGTTGATAAAGAACGCGATCCTTTTTGCGGCATACATTAACTAACTTTAACTCAAGCAAAGGCGCAAAACCGTGATAAAAAACTCTGCGCCTCTGCGTGCAATAAAAAAGAACTTTTATAATTAATATTCATGCAACAATTACGCCAGTTATTAGCAATAGAAAACTCAGAATTAGCCAAACTGCTAAAATTTAGCCTCTACGGACTAGAAGCCACCTTAAATAAAGCCCGCACAGAATTTCCCCTCGATCCTGGAACAGAGATATGCGATCAGATACTACAAGAAATATCCAGCTTATTGCAACCACCGCCAGATCCTATTCCAGAAGATGCGATGGTCGCCATCATATCGCCCCCAGGAGAATTAAAACTGATTCATCTGCAATCAGCCTTTACAACAGATGCTGAACTGAGAGTATATTTAGGCGATTCCTCATTACAAAGCCAAACAGATGCTGATTTATGGCAAGAAATTCACCGAAAACTGCTGCGAGTTCCAGAAAATCTAGCCACAGCTTGGCGACAACGGGCTTTAGAATTCGCTCAAGAAATTGGTGCATTAGCAGATAATTTGCATCTGCATCAACTACCTTTCAGCCGAGATGAAATTATTTACCCCGGACTGAATGGTACGTTGAAAATTCCAGGATTATGTTTATCGGAAAAAGCATTATTAAAGACTGGAATTAACCCAGTTGATGAATATGGAAATTTATATTGTCTAGCTGGTTTTGTGCATCTATTCCGGAAATTTATCGAAATAGATCCAGATTTACATCATGCTTTAAAAACCGTGTTTAGCTTCGATATTATGCCTTTACAGTCTCAGCCAGAACAACGCACTCAATATATGAATATTTTAAGCGATCGCTGGCATCGCATCAAACAAGCCGAGCCTAATTCTGATGAGTTGTTAAGTCTGCGCGCATGGATAGACATGGATGAAGCCATACACTCCCTTGTATTTATCCCACCAGTGGAGCGTTATTCCTGGTGGGGTAACTTACAGCAAGAATCACGACGCATTTTGAAAAAAATCGCTCAAACAGCCATTAACCTCGGTTATGACGTGAAGATTCGCCAATTATCTGGACTCTACGCCGATGTTTGTGCTTTCTCAAAAGACGACCTACAGATGAACTGTGGCGGTGTTCCTGGCGAAGTTTTAACTTGTCTGCGCGTGTATGCGCGAATTAATCAAGAAGAAACTCCAGGACGCGTAATTTTTCGCTCATTACGTTAAATATAATCATCTGATTTTATGCGGTTAATCATTGTTAGAGATATAAAACCGTAACAATTAACTCTTAAACGTCAAGCAGGAATAAAGCTGTACAAAATTTGGTTTAAAAATAAAACAGAATAATTAGATTTTATTCCTGAATTAGTCATCGTTACATGAAACATTAACCAGGAACTCTTAAAGGAATAAAACTGTAGAAAGTTTTATTCAAAAATCAGGAGTTTTATATATCAATTACGGTAACGACGGCTACAAAATTTATTAGCAATGAAAACTTACAAACTTCAGGATATCATCTCAATATTTGTCGCGATTTCTCCAAACTAATTGATACTCTAATCGCTGAGATATCTCTGATCAATACTCCTGATATAAACGGAATTTAGTGCGTTCCGTTGGTTTTGCGATCACAAATACCGTGGAATTTAAAATACTTTGCTGCTGCTTTTACGAGTGAATAGCTGCAAATCAAACATCCTCTAATAAATAGAACAGGAATATTTGAATGAATAAGATACAGAAAATAATCCCTAGTCGTGAGACTTTTCAATTTATTAGCATTAACCATGTTTGTTGGAAGTTACGGAAAAAATTGCCAACTTTTATTATTCTCTTGATATCACTTATTATCAGGCCTGTATTGGCGGCAGATATTGCAGATAATAATGTAATCTTGGAAAATAAAAAAACTCAATTGAATGCGGAGGTAAGCCCAGAAAAATCTAGAGTCTCTCCCTTCAATTTCCAGTCAAATCTCAGCCTACGGCAAAGATTATTAGCATCTAAAAAAAATCAGCTTTTGGATAAATTACGACCAAGTATCACCAAAAGTTTTACTGTTCAAATCCAACCCGAAACATTAAGCAATTCTTTTTCTGTAGAATCTGAAAATGTATTAGAAAGAAAAGATGGGATAAGTCAACAATTATTGGCTGAACCATTACAAGATAAAACTAAGTTATTACAGCCAAAACAACCTCAAATTATCGGACAAATAGACTCTCCAGCACCTGTAGACGGTAACTTTGGCGATATTAATAAATTACGCCAACAACTGTTAATGAATCCCACACCTGTGGACGATACCCTTGGCGATATGAATAAAATACGCCAAGAACTCTTCATTGATCCGATCATAACTCGCCAAAAACCATTAACTAAACGTCAAACTCCAAAAGCTTTACCCGGTTCATCAGCTGGTACTCCCTCTGGCTATGGTGCGAGTGCTGGTCAAGTCTATATTGGCGTTGGTTTAGTTTTTCCTTTAGAAGACGATTCTGATGGCTTTGTCGATGGTTCTTACTCTGTTGGTTTTGGCTTAGGAGATCCAGTTAAATTTGTGGGATTAGAAGTTAATGCCAACTTTACCAGTGCGGGTGGTGACGCTCTCAAAGGTGGAGAGTTTGATGTTGGTACTAGCGGCTATATGGGTTTAAAACTACATAAATATTTTGCTGATGGTACAGCAGTAGCCGTGGGTTGGTCAAATCCTCTAAAATGGGGAGAATCTTCTAACAATAAAGATACTATTTACGGAGTAGTTACTAAGGCATTTGCACTGTTACCAAATAACCCCAATCATAAATTACCTTTGACTATTTCTGTTGGTGTTGGTAATGGCGGTTTTCGTTCTCTAGAAGCAAGAGAAGCAAACGAAAATAACGTTAATATTTTCGGTAGTTTAGGCTTGAGAATCTTACCTCAAGCATCCCTAGTAAGTAGCTGGACTGGAAATCGTCTGAATATAGGTACGTCTATTATTCCTTTCAAAAATACACCTTTCATTATCAATGGCATTTTCACAGATGTTACTCGTAACTTTGATACGGGTTTAGGTTTGTCTCTCAGTGCAGGGTACAGTTTTAAGTTTTAACTGCTCAGTGATAATCCAATTTCATTAACAATAATAATAATGAAGAAACAACCATTCTTTCTCGCCTTTACCCTAGCATTCACCTCCTTCAATTATCTAGTGATTACGCCTGATAGAGCATATGCTGGTAAAGAAATCGTACCAGGAACTGGTTCAGATTCTGGTTCTGCAATTGGGGATAAAGAAACCATACCAGGAACTGGTTCAGATTCTGGTTCCTCAACAGGAGATAAGGTTAATGTATCGGGAACTGGTGACGATTCTGCTTCCTCAACAGGAGATACTTTTATCCCTGCACCTGGGGTTAATTTACAAATTGTTAATGATCGTGATACCCTGATACCAGTTATTAGCGTACCAACAAAAGTTCAGGCTAATTTAAATCAAGTTGCGGATCATATACTCAATCGACCAGTAGCTGCTAATAGCCCACTTCGCACTATTAGACATATCTTACCGGGTGGAGTGAATGCATTACGACCAGCTCATCATCTCAAGTCTTCCATAGTTAGTTTGGGAGTCTCAACATCAACAGCAGCAGCACTGGTAAGTAATTTAAGTGGACTAACAGGAGAAACGCAAAATGTGGATATCCAGAAATTTAATAATGCGGTTACTGTATATAATCAAATTTTGAATGAAAGTAGTCCGCAAGTTGTTCAAGCACTTGGACACAACCCAGAGTTTCTGACAATTAATAACCTGCTGAAGCAATTTAGAGATGCTTTGACGCAAGATTAAAAACTTGAGAACGTAACTCAATTGTCATTCATCCCAGGTCTGATATATACTCAGCTTTGGATGAATGACACGATCAAAATAAATTATCCCGAAATGAATTTTTTGTTTCGGTATAAACAGGATAGGGATGAGAAATGTTGTATATCAAGTCCGGTAACGCCTGCTAAAAACTTTATTAGCAAGGAAAAAAGTAATAAAAACTGCGATCGCTAGATAAACTAGGTTCTGTGTGAGATGGTAGATGACAATAGTTGATATAGTGACCATCAACGCGACTATAAGAGTAGAAAAGCCAGTAGTTAGTCTACCAATTGAGCCAAAAATTGGAATAAAATCCAAAATTACATTAATCGGTTCAGCTATAAGTCTTAAACCAGACCAGATAAAAATCAAACTCAAAAACCTAAGTCCCCAAGTAAACACATGGTCTTCCCGCTTCACTCTATCCAATGCTTGTGATTGACTGCCAAGAAATAGTCGATAGAGACGATGATTATTTTTATGGACATAGGGAACTATTTGATTATTTTCTGATAATTTACCGATAACTGTCACATTAGTATTAGCATTAAAAACTGCATACCTCATTCGTAAATCACCAATATTTGGACTTGCTAGAGTCCCAGAACCTTGATAAAGATAATTATCCACATTGGTCACACCTGCTTTAGGTATTAGGTTCTGCTGAGATAGTTGTAATGGTGTAGGTGTTGGTAATTCTATATAACCAGTTAATACCGTACCATTACCATAGGCTTCTGCTATGCTGTTAGGAAGTGAAAAGCTGGACATATCTAAATCAAAAATGCCAATTTTTGCCTCCTTAACTTTTTCTGCTAAATTGTTAATAGTCGGGCTAGGATTTTGATGATTTGTCCGATGAACAAAAGATGTTGATTTTGTACTTCTGGATATTACATTAGTACTGCCTTCTACTAATAGGTTTCGATTTAATTCATCTAATGGTAACCAGACTTTTTGATAAGTAGTAGTAATTTTTTGGGTTTGAGAACCACCAACCTTTGTTTTAGCGTCCTTTGCTTGCTCTTCCACCCAGCTATACATATCCACCCCTCTGGCTATGGCTATATATTTGCCTGGTTGGATAAATAAATTATCACCCAAACTTTGATTACTGGTAATAACTCCACTCGTCATTACTAATTGACCAATGTGTTGGTTATTAGCTACATCTGACGAAATTGGTATTGCTTCCTGTGCAACTTGATTAACAATTGCTTGTCCTTCATTCCAAATGAGAAGACCAAAACAACATATGATCAGTAAAAATCCAGTACCTATAGTTTTAATTGATTCATTAATTCGAGTGAACCAACTAACTTCTCTGTACTCGACATATTCATCAAAATTACCGTCTTCATCATGATATTCAGACATTGGAAATTTCCCCAAAACACTAATTAAGAACTTACATTTGAGAATAAATACTCAAATTAACTTGGTTGGAGATATTCAACCTTGATTTTTGGACACTTGTTCAGCCATGTCTAGCTACAAGCCCGAAATAAGTATTTCCGTAAATTCACACAACCAAAAATTTGTACAGTACGTAAGTCCAATCATTCTAGGTTTCCCAAAAACAAAAAAAAACACACATCTCGCCCAGAATCACCCCGCAAATGCCAGAAATTGCATCTGTGTTCATCCGTGTACCCTGCGGGTTCCTCTTTGGCGTTCTCGTAGAGTAGCGACGACCTGTCTACATCTGTGGTTCAAATCTCTTATCTTTCTTATCTTCGCGGTCTTCGCTAGCGCCAACGTGGTTAGTTTAAAAAAAGCCCAACTAAATACTCCTAAACAGGGGCAACCAAAGTAAAAACCGTAATTTTAGGACGTGCAAAAAATCTCTAAATCTGATGTTAAAGTACGATTTAAAAATATAAATTTACATCTATTTAATCATAAAATATTTCCTATATTTATTGACTTATTCACCACCAGAAAAAAATAGTGGCAATACAAATGCCGCGATAATTCCAACCAACAAAACAACCTCAATAATTCTAAGATAAAAATTACTCTGTATTAACTGATTAATTCCAGGAGTAAAATTATGGGAAACATTACCCAACCAAATACGCAAACGACTATACCAGTTTCTAGGGCTATCTTCTGGGCGGAATTTTCCTGACAACATTGTTAGTAACAACGGCGCACCACCCACCTTAGCAGACATCAAAAGATGAATGGCTAAACAACAAACCATAATCACCCAAGCGATGAGATGGAAATAATACCATATGTGATCAAGTTCACCTATCGGTAGCCATTCTTCCTTCATCATTCTGCCAGATATCACCACCAAAACCGAGGCTATCAACATCAGAGTATTGACAATACGTTGCAGACTCACCCACCAAATTGGTTTACCAACCTGTGTGAGTTTTTGGATAGAGTCTGGTTGTAATAGGCGCTTTTCTCCAGCATGAAAGCTATAAAGTGCGAAGGCTGGTAATAAAAGTAAGAAAAATAAACCCACGGTTCCGTGAATATCCTGAATTGGATCAATTTTAGGAATTGGGATTTTGCCAAATCTTAGGTCGAATGTGTTGTAAACTAAAAATCCGGTAATGATTGCCGTAATTACTAAAATTCCACTAATGCCATGCAGAATTCGCAACAATAAAGGCTGATAGGGGGCTGAACGACTCATAAGATTTAGGATAATTTTAAAAGCGCTAATTTCGCTCTAGAATATCTTATTTGTGATCATGATTGGCAGCAAAAATAAAAATAATATTAAAAGCCTCTCCCTGATTCTGCTGTTAGTGCAATTCGTTGGTCATTTTTGAATATTAATACTCAAAAATGACCCGATGTCTTAACTAAGGAAAGAAGTTAATCGAAACCAGGTGCGACCAATGTAAAAACCGTAATTTCCGGACGAGCAAAAAATCTCATATGCAGTCCCGTTATCCCCAAGCCACGGTTAGTGTACAACTGCATATTTCCCACTTGATAAAGTCCCAAATAATACTTTATACCCCAAGGCGGTAAAATCGGAGGTTTGAAAAAAGGTAAACGCACCTGTCCACCGTGAGAATGACCTGATAGTTGCAAATCAAACCGCCCAGTAGTAGCACTAGACTGAGCAAAATCTGGTTCGTGTGCGAGTAAAACTGCTGCACCCTCCGGAGGTAATTTCTGCAACACTAAATCTAAACGGTCTTTACCCATAAACACATCATCCACCCCAGCAATGTGTAAAATTCCTTTACCCCGCTTTAAGGTGTAAACATCATTATCAAGATGGACTATGCGGCTTTGTTCTAGTACCCGTATAATTGCTTGAACATCGTTTTCGTGGTCATGATTGCCTAGTGTCGCCACGGTCAAATCTTGAGGCGTAAATTCACTCAACATCGACCCAAGAGAAGGGATATACTGCGGTAAATGACGCGTGATTAAATCACCTGTAATGGCTACTAGATCTGGTTCTTGTTGGTTGACTAAATGCACTATCCGCCGGAAACGCTGCGGATTCATCCATCTATCTCGGTGAATATCGCTGATTTGCACAATGCGATAACCATTAAATTCCGACGCGAGATGAGGTAAAGTTAATTGCAAAGAATTGACCGCAATCCAATTTGGTTCAATCAACTTGGCGTAAAATAAGGTACAACAGCCTAAAATAATACACCACCTTAAACATCGAAAGGCTGATCGCCTGGCTTTTTTGAGCCATTTAGGATTTCTCAACGCACAAACTCCTGCGACGTGACTGCCAGATTTTCAGTTATATTGTTTTAAAGTTGGCAGTGAAACATGATCAGGTCGAGAAATTAAATAAAGAATTAAAGTAGTTAAAATATAGATAGGTGATATACTATCTCTCTCACTCACCCTGGTTTTATGGGACTGCCAATTGTTGCTATTATCGGTCGCCCGAATGTGGGCAAATCCACCCTGGTTAATCGTCTCGCCGGGGAACAAACGGCGATTGTCCACGACGAACCGGGTGTGACACGCGATCGCACTTATATGCCATCCTACTGGAGCGATCGCGAATTTCTAGTTGTGGACACAGGTGGTTTAGTCTTTAACGACGATACCGAATTCCTGCCACTAATTCGCCAACAGGCACTCACAGCCCTCTCACAAGCCAGCGCCGCTATCTTAGTTGTAGACGGTCAAACCGGCCTCACAGGGTCAGATCAAGAAATTGCTTCATGGTTACGCCTACAACCAGTACCTGTCTTACTGGCTGTAAACAAATGTGAATCCCCAGACCAAGGCCCAATTCAAGCCTCGGAATTTTGGGGCTTGGGCTTGGGCGAACCTTACCCCATCTCCGCAATTCATGGTAGTGGTACAGGCGAATTACTCGACGAGTTAATTAGTCACATCCCCATCGTTACAGAAGTAGAAGAAGATAACGAGATTAAAGTAGCCATTATCGGCCGCCCCAATGTCGGAAAATCGAGTTTATTAAATGCTTTTCTTGGTGAAGAAAGGTCAATTGTTAGCCCAATTTCCGGCACAACACGCGATGCTATTGATACCATCGCCGAACGAAATGGGCAAGTTTATCGCATCATTGACACCGCCGGTATTCGCAGAAAAAAACAAATAGACTACGGTACAGAATTCTTTAGCATTAACCGTGCCTTCAAAGCGATTCGCCGTGCCGATGTGGTTTTATTGGTCATCGATGCTGTAGATGGAGTCACAGACCAAGACCAAAAATTAGCCGGGCGGATTATCGACGAAGGTCGAGGTTGTATTATTGTCGTCAATAAATGGGATGCGATTGAAAAAGATTCATACACCATTTACGACTATGAAAAAACCATAGAAGCGCGGTTACATTTTACAGAATGGGCAGAAACCATTTTTGTCAGTGCCTCCACCGGACAACGGGTAGAGAAGATTTTAGAATTAGTCAACGAAGCAGCTGAGTCGCACAAACGCCGTGTAAGTACATCTGTAATCAACGAAGTTCTCACAGACGCTGTGAGTTGGCATTCACCGCCAGCTTCCCGTGGTGGCCGTCAGGGCAAAATCTATTATGGGACTCAAGTCGGTATCCAACCACCAACCATCGCCTTATTCGTCAACGAAGCCAAACGCTTTAATGACAATTACCGCCGTTACATTGAACGGCAATTCCGCAAACAATTAGGGTTTAAAGGCACACCCATGCGTTTACTTTGGCGCAGTAAAAAAGTTCGGGAAATGGAAGTTGGTAGTGTTAATAGAGCAACTCGCGTTAAATAAGTGCGCTCGTAGAGAGATGCAATTAATCGCGTCTTTACCAGTGATTACTGAGGATCTGAGTCAGCTAACGCACCATTTTTAGCAATCAAAAAATCTCCAGAAATTTCTTGTGGTGGGGGCAAATATGCCCGCTAATCACCAAGGACAGGCAGGATGCCCATCCCACAAGCTGGAATGATTGATTTTCTGGTGTTCCCTAAGCGCTATATTTCAGGATAGTCAGGTGAAAATAGGAATACAAAGCCCTGACTTTCTACTACTTAGCACTCAGACATGGATTTATTGCGATCGCTACCACTTGGACTTTACCTCGAACAACCGCAAACTTGGCTACATAAACTCGATCCGCGTGTCAAAATAGCTTGGTTGATGAGCTTTCTGACTAGCTACTCCTTTGCTAATAACCAGTGGCGGATATTACTGGTTGCATTATTAATTATTTTTACTGTCATAGCCCGAATACCCAGGCGAGTCTGGAAACAGCAAATGGGCTGGCTGTTAACACTGGCGCTGTTTGTTTTCCTGCTGGTCAGTATCAGCCCTGATGGTTTGGGTGTAAGTTATCAACCACGTCTACCAAATAACCCACAAATTTTAACTCAGCCAGAAAACCCCAGTAATGATATTGTTCCAGCACCAACAGGCGAAAATAGAAACTATAGCTACGTTTTATTTCATAAAAGACCAGTTAAAGTAACTCGTCACTCAGTTGATTTAGCCATCAGAGTCAGTACGATTATATTTACCGTGATTTACAGCAGCAACCTCTATCTGCTCACCACCGCACCAGAAGAAATCACCACGGCTATAGAAAGCCTCATGCAGCCCCTGCGACGCTTCAAAGTCCCCGTCACTGAAATTACCTTGACTTTAACTTTGTCCTTGCGATTTATCCCCCTAGTTCTCGAAGAAGTGCAAAATTTAATTCGTTCTGTGATGACAAGGGCAATTAATTGGAAAAAACTGGGGTTAAAAGGAGCAGTCAAAGTTTGGATGACCATAGCAGAGAGACTGTTAAAGAATCTACTATTACGAGCCGAACAAATGGCTAGTGCGATGATGGTGCGCGGCTTCACTAGCCCCAATGAACATCAAGTAAAATGGCACGAATTACACCTCAAAGCCAGAGATTGGCTGGCGATCGCTATGCTTACCTTCTTTTGGGGTGCTAGAATATTTCTAGGAAATTTGGCTTAACCGCTTCAATCTCTTGCCTATTTTGCTCCACAGGAGGATAATTATGCCAATATGGAAAGAAGCCAGAGCCAATAGACATAAATAATTGCCTTTCAATCTCTTGCCATTTTGCTTCACAGGGCGATAATTATGCCAATATGGAAAGAAGCCAGAGCCAATAGACATAAGTAATTGCCTTTTTGATATCTTGTGCAGTTCTACGTTGCTACTGCCGGGTTCATCTGCCCATTCAGAACAAGATCAAGGTTTTGATCACTGCCATTAAATGGCCAGAATCACTGATTTTCGCATCAGCTAACCGAATATTCTGGCAAAAGGGGTGTATTATCTTCTGAACATTTGTACTGATTTGCGAAAAGAGATATATACTCCTACCTTGACTATTAAATGAATCCAGAAAGCTCAGAAACTTACATAAATCATCCAACCTGGGGTTTGCTTTATCGGATCTGCATGGTCGATGATCAGCAGGATCTGTTCACTACACTTTATGCCCAACGGTTGTTTTTTTTGGTTGCCCAGGACATTAAAGGTATCAAATTTCAGTCCATAGGACGTACAGAAGCGCGAATGTTGTTAGAAAATCGCTTGCGTACTATGCGCCGCACTGGTCAATCCCAGGAGTACGATCAACTTCAGACTGTTTTCCAACGCACCTTCCAATGACCAGTTCCCTGAGTGAACATATCACCACTATTTGGGCTTCACTACCACCTTCAGTCCGGTTAATTGCTGTGAGCAAGACATGGACTGCTGAGGACATTCGAGGTGCTTATGCAGCCGGAATTCGCGATTTTGGCGAGAACCGTATCCAAGAAGCAGCCAGTAAACAAGCCGAGTTACAAGACTTACCGGATATTACCTGGCACTTTATTGGACGGTTACAAAGCAATAAAGCCAAAAAAGCCCTGGAATTATTTGATTGGATTCACTCTGTAGACAATTTGACACTAGCACAGCGCTTAAATGAATTGGCGCAACAACTGAGAGTCAGTCCCCAAATTTGTCTACAAGTGAAAATTCTCCCTGACCCCAATAAGTTGGGTTGGAGTGTGCCAGAACTATTAGTTGACTTATCAGAGATCAACCAATGTAAAAATTTACAAATTCAGGGTTTGATGACAATTCCACCTTTAGGATTAAATAATGCCGAAATAATTGAGGTGTTTAATAATACAAAGAAATTAGCAGCAGAAATCCAAAACCAAAACTGGTCTCACCTGAAAATGACGGAACTTTCAATGGGTATGTCAGGAGACTACCAACTGGCAGTGCAAGCTGGAGCAACGATGGTAAGATTAGGAACTATCTTATTTGGTCAGCGCACTTAGGGGATGAAGCATCAAAAAAATCGGCGGGAATAGCATCTCCTCAAGGAATATCCGGCATACCTACCGCCAAATTAGTCATTAGTTATTAGTCATTGGTCATTGGTACTAATGACCGTAAATATCTCGTGCTATGCCTAACAGCAGGCTTCGTCAAAAGTCAGTGGTTTTGTCTACATGAGTGAATTTTGGATTCTGGTATCAATAACGCCAGGGATGGCATACAGAGATATTTTCTATGTACTTATATATTACTATACAATATAAGCCGTTTTAACCAAGGTGAGTACCAATAAAAAAGCGGGAGGAAGTCGTCTTTATTTCCCAGAATCATTGGTCTATAATCTTGACTCATTATTGAGTCTGAGTTAATCTACAGGCGTTCCCCAAAACGTCACTGAATCAAACATAGTTGTAATAGAAGCTACAAACAGCGATAAAATTACTAAATTGTCTGAATTTTGTAGCAATCAAGCCTGGTTACATTAACTAATAACCAAAGCAATCAGGGTAACTTTTATCAGGAGCATAACAATGAACAACATATTTAGTAAACTTCGAGACTTTGTAGGTCTCAATGAGCAAGTGGAATACGAGTACTACGAAGAAGAAGCCGATACAGATGCTGGTAACTACCAAAACTTGTATCAAGAACAAAATCCCCAACCAGCACCAGCAGCACCAGCAGAAGCCACTGCTCAAAATCGACGCTGGCGGGAACCCATGACTACAATGGGTGATGATGTAGCCGCAGGATCAAAGTCTACGATGGGAAATGTAATTAATATGCCAGGAGCAATTAACGGGATTTCAGAAGTTTTAGTACTTGAGCCGCGTACATTTGAAGAAATGCCCCAGGCAATTCAAGCACTCAGAGAGCGTAAGTCAGTTGTTTTAAACTTGACCATCATGGACCCAGATCAAGCACAACGAGCAGTTGATTTTGTCGCGGGTGGGACTTACGCACTCGATGGACATCAAGAGCGAATCGGAGAAAGTATCTTTTTGTTTACGCCCAGTTGTGTGCAAGTTAGCACCCAAGGTGGAGTTATTCATGAAGTACCACAAACACCTGTTCGTGCTTCACGTCCCGCCAGTAGTTCCAATCAAGCCTGGGGTAACGACGTTAACCGCATGGCACAGTAACGTTAAATTAGTCAAAAGTTCAGCAACGAAAATTTTTGATGATTCTACGGGCGGGTTTAATGAAACATGGTATCGTACCATAGATTGATGGATTAAACCTGCTCTTATTGACTATTGACGATATAACTTAATGACTATTAAATTTGGCTTAATTGGTGGCGGAGTCATGGGTGAAGCCCTGTTATCCCGTCTGATGGCGCGGGAAATATATCAACCATCAGAAGTGATAGTCAGCGAACCTTTAGCGACACGCCAAAATTATTTGCAGCAAAAATATAATGTAAATGTAACTACAGATAATGGTGTAGTTTTCACAGAAGCCAGCGAAGTAGTATTTTTAGCAATAAAACCACAGGTATTCAGTGCGATCGCACAAGAATTAGCAGATATCCTGACTATCCAAATATCGCCCCTAGTGATTTCGATTTTAGCGGGAGTGTCTTTAAGCCAACTAGAATCAGCATTTCCCCAGTTACCAGTCATTCGAGCCATGCCCAACACCCCAGCCACCGTGGGGGCAGGAATTACCGCCATGTGTTTAGGTGCATACACTAACCCCAAGCATCACAAAATAGCACATCAAGTTTTTTCGGCGGTGGGAGAAGTAGTAGAAGTTCCAGAAATCCTCATGGATGCAGTCACAGGGTTATCTGGTAGTGGTCCTGCTTACGTAGCCTTGATGGTAGAATCACTGGCTGATGGGGGAGTAGCAGCAGGATTACCCAGAGGTATTGCTAATCAGCTCGCTTTACAAACTGTATTGGGAACAGCGAAACTGTTGCAAGACAACAAAATGCACCCAGCAGAACTCAAAGACCGCGTTACCAGTCCTGGTGGGACAACCATTGCTGGTATTGCCCAACTAGAAAAGGCAGGATTTCGTTCAGCTTTAATTGAAGCAGTGAAAGCGGCTACATTGCGATCGCAAGAGTTGGGGAAATAAGAGTTAGAGAGTAGGCGAAGATAGATTCTTTCCCAATGACCAATAACCAATTCCTAATGACTAACGAAGTTGACAAAATAGCCGTTAATATAGTAAAAAGTCCGGTTGCAAATTTGATTGAGTGAATTATCCCGCACCATCTCCAGAACTTGACTTAGGGTTAATATTTCCCTTTGAATTGGATCAATTCCAACAAGATGCGATCGCGTCCCTAAATTCTGGACGTTCCGTAGTCGTGTGTGCGCCCACAGGTTCGGGCAAAACGTTAGTTGGGGAATATGCCATCTATAGAGCCTTATCACGGGGGAAACGTGTGTTTTACACTACACCCCTCAAGGCGTTGTCAAATCAGAAATTACGCGATTTCCGCGAGCAATTTGGCTATGACCAAGTTGGCTTGTTAACAGGAGATATCTCCATTAACAGGGACGCACCGATTCTGGTGATGACAACAGAAATCTTCCGGAATATGCTCTATGGCACACCCATCGGGCAAGTCGGCATCTCCTTAGTAGACGTTGAAGCGGTGGTACTAGATGAGTGCCACTACATGAACGATCGCCAACGCGGCACAGTTTGGGAAGAATCCATTATCTACTGTCCTCGTGAAATTCAACTGGCAGCCCTTTCCGCCACCGTTGCCAACAGCGACCAACTCACCGACTGGTTGAATCGCGTTCACGGTCCCACAGACCTGATTTATTCCGATTTTCGTCCCGTTCCCCTAGAATTTTACTATTGCAATCCCAAGGGGTTGTTTCCCCTGCTGAATGATAGCAAAACCAAAATTAATCCCCGTCTGGCAAACAGAGGCAAAAGGAACCAAGGAGACAGGGGTAGAGGTGGTAGACCAGAAGCCCCTGGCATAGCTTACACCCTCAGCCAGCTACAGCAACGGGATATGCTCCCAGCGATTTACTTTATTTTCAGTCGCCGGGGATGTGATAAAGCAGTTGCAGAAGTTGGTGATTTATGGCTAGTAAATAATGATGAGTCGCAAATATTACGCCACCAAATTGATGATTTTTTAGCCCGTAATCCGGAAGCCGGGCGTTCTGGGCAAATTGCGCCCCTATACAGAGGTATTGCTGCTCACCATGCCGGAATTTTACCTGCGTGGAAAGGACTAGTAGAAGAACTATTTCAGCAAGGGTTAATTAAAGTCGTCTTTGCCACTGAGACACTAGCGGCGGGAATTAATATGCCTGCCCGGACAACAGTAATTTCCACCCTTTCCAAACGGACTGATTCAGGACATCGCCTATTAAACGCTTCGGAATTCCTACAAATGGCGGGGCGGGCTGGTCGGCGAGGCATGGATTTACAAGGTCATGTAGTCACAGTCCAAACCCCCTTTGAAGGCTCCAAGGAAGGAGCATATTTAGCGACATCTAAACCAGACCCATTGGTGAGTCAGTTTACACCAAGCTATGGAATGGTACTGAACTTGCTGCAAATTCACACTTTGGAGCAAGCCAAGGAACTCATAGAACGCAGCTTTGGGCAGTACATGGCGACTCTGCATTTAAGACCAGAGTATGATGAGATGGCTCAACTGCAAACCCAATTAGCTCAACTTCACGAACAAATCGCCACAGTTAATGAACATGAACTAGCAGTTTATGAGAAATTACGACAACGCCTGAAAGTCGAACGCCAGTTATTATCAACCCTGCAAGAACAAGCCCAGGAAAATCGGCAAGAAGAATTTGTGATGATGTTGAGCTTTGCAGTGTCGGGAACTCTGTTGAGTCTCAAAGGTAAAAACATCGCCGTATCTATCCCTATTACAGCAGTATTAATGGGAAAAGCACCTGGTAATGGGGAAGCTCCTTACTTAATATGCTTAGGGCAAGATAATCGCTGGTATGTGGTGACAACTAAGGATGTCGTCAATTTGTATGCTGAATTGCCACGATTGGATGTGCCAGCGCATATCGTAGCACCCCCAGATTTGCTGTTAAAACCGGGTCAATCGCTGCGTGGGAGTGAAGAGACATTTGCGATCGCTCAACGTATACCTGAAGGCTCAGAAGGCTCATTGTATATGCCTCCAGAAGTTGCTGAACAACTCAGTCGCGTTACCGCCGTCCAAGCGCAATTAGAAGCCAATCCCATCCATCAATCAGGCAATGTTAGCAAGATATTCAAACGCCGGGCGCGTTATGTAGAATTAGAAGCCGAACTTGAACAATTACAATCACAAGTTGAGGAACACTCACAACGCCATTGGGAAGAATTTGTCAATTTAATTTCCATCTTGCAACACTTTGATGCTTTAGATAACTTAGTCCCCACCAAATTAGGACAAATTGCTGCCGCTATTCGGGGAGAAAATGAATTATGGCTGGGTTTAGTCTTCGCCAGTGGTGAATTAGAACATTTAGATCCGCATCATTTAGCAGCAGCAGCAGCAGCCTTAGTCATCGAAACCCCTCGTCCAGATAGTAGGGTACACTTTGACCTCAGTAATGAAGTAGTAGAAGCCTTGGCAAAACTGCGGAACATTCGCCGCAAAATCTTTCAACTGCAACGGCGGTACAATGTCGCTCTGCCTATCTGGTTGGAATTTGAATTAATTGCCATAGTCGAAAAGTGGGCGCTAGGAACACCGTGGACAGAACTCTGTGAAAATACCACTTTGGATGAGGGCGATGTGGTGAGGATTTTACGCCGGACTTTGGATTTATTATCTCAGATCCCCCACGTTCCTAATTTGTCGAAAGATTTCCAGCGTAATGCTTATCGGGCGATGCAATTAATTGATCGATTCCCGGTCAATGAGGTAGCTGATTGAACCCGGAACCCCACCCCCAACCCCTCCTCCTTCGGGTTCACCAGTCGCCTACGGTGGGAAACCCGCCTACAGCGCTGGTTCACCGCAAGCGAGGAGGGGAGACAAAGTAGAGAAATAATCAAGCGTTGCTGACTTTAAAGCTAAAATGCCAAAATTACTTTTTTTAAACTCTTCTTCTCTGCGCCTCTGCGCCTCTGCGTGATGCAAATTCAAATTAAATTCTCCATTTCTTGCTGCAAATCATTAGTCAAATTCGCAACAGCTTTTTTGGCAGCTAAACGATTTTCTTTATACTCTGGGTAACGCTCTGATACTGATATTGGCTCACCAATGGTAATTTTTACCCGTTGCTTACCCAATTGCGGAAGTTGGACTGCTTTATCACCTTTAATTCGAGCAATCATTTTGGCTAAAATTAATGTTGTTTCCGCAAATCTTTCGGCTGTGGGTTTTTCGCGGATGTAATTACCGGAAACTGCGACAAAGCTTTCTACTAATCTCATGTGCCACATTCGGGAATTGGCTTCTTCGGCGACGCGATCGCCTAATGCTTTCTCTACAGGTGATAATGCTTTTATATCCTTAAACTCTTCTCTAAATATATAATTCCAGCCAGCTTGTTCTACCCGCCGACAGCGATCGCTTAATTGTCCTTTGGATAGTAAGTTAAAATATTCCTCAGATATGCGTAAAGCTGTATTTAATAAAGCTTGCAACCGGATGACTAAAGCCGCATTGCGTTCGCCTGTTTCTGCCTCTAAAGTTTTAGCATCCGGCAAATTTTGATGATAAAATCTGGTGTAAAACTGTTCCATCAACGAAAGTAAGTGTTCTGCTAAGGTCAACAACCTGGGATAAAGTGACTCCAGACAGGGAACCTCATTTTGCTGTCCCGAATCTACCACCAAACCACTAGCCGCTTCTAATTGGCTTAATAAATTGGCGATCGCACTCCAAGGCGCAGCCACATAATCATATTTAATCCCAACTGGGACAATTAAAACTTGTTCCGAGCGTTCCTGCTTTTGCAAATCTTCCGCACACCAAAAGCCTAATTGAGCGATACCTGGTTCCAAAGGGCTGATAAATTCCGACAAACCATTAGTCGCACCTTCTGGCGCAGCCGCCATCGGGAATTGACCGTTAGCAAACAAATCACGCGCCGAACGTAACCCCGTCCAGTCAGCCTTACCCCGTTGAATGGAAGTCCCACCCAAACGCGAAGCAATCCAACCCGCGTAGGAACCTGCCCAGAGAGGAATGCCCCGATCATAGATAAAATGAGCATGAATCGGCAAGTCTAGCGCTGTGTTCTGCTTTCGTGCTACTTTTGGCACGAGTTGAGAAAACAAATAGGTCAAACAAAAGGCATCTTCTGTTTTAGGATGGCGAAATGCCAACAAAAAGCGGACTTTACCCTCTTGAAACTGGCGATAAAGATCCACCAAAACCTCTACATTATCTGCTTCAATTTGGGTAATAGCTGTTTGCCAATTAATCCAACTCGGTAGCAACAGATGAAAGCCTTTCAGAACCAAGGGATTGAAGGCCGGAGGGATAAATTCTAGGGGTGCTTGTGCTTGATAAATTCTATCTGACAAGGTAATTTGCTCCTGATTGATGGAAAATTTGAGACTTAATCGATTTTAATAATTCTGGAAAGGGAAAATAAGGATGCGACTGTCAAAAATGTTATTCGTCACACTCAGGGATGATCCGGCTGATGCGGAGATTCCCAGCCATAAACTATTACTCCGTGCGGGTTACATTCGTCGTATCGGTAGCGGTATTTATGCTTACCTACCTTTGATGTGGCGGGTATTACAAAAAGTTTCCCAAATTGTGCGCGAAGAAATGAACGCCACAAACGCACAAGAATGTCTCTTACCCCAACTACAACCGGCTGAATTGTGGAAAGAGTCGGGACGCTGGGACACCTACACCAAAGCCGAGGGAATTATGTTTTCCCTCATCGACCGTCGCGAACAACAATTAGGATTAGGACCGACTCATGAGGAAGTAATCACGACTGTTGCTCGTGATATGATTCGCTCTTATCGGCAACTACCGTTACATTTATATCAAATTCAAACCAAATTCCGCGATGAAATTCGCCCCCGTTTTGGGTTGATGCGGGGAAGAGAATTTATTATGAAGGATGGCTACTCTTTCCACGTTGATGAAGTTAGCCTCAAGGAAACCTACCAAGATATGTATCAAGCCTACAGCAATATGTTACGCCGTTCTGGTTTAGTATTCCGGGCTGTGGAAGCTGATTCTGGCGCTATTGGCGGTTCTGGTTCGACAGAATTTATGGTATTGGCCGATGCTGGAGAAGATGAAGTTCTCTACACTGAAGATGGTAAATATGCGGCTAACGTAGAAAAAGCCGTTTCTTTAGCCATTGATGCGGAAGTTTCACCGTTTACAAGCTATGAAAAAAGAGAAACACCAGGAACCGAAACCATAGAAAAAGTTTGTAATTTTCTCAAATGTTCTCCCACGCAAATTGTTAAAAATGTCCTTTACCAAACAGTTTATGATAATGGCATAACGGTTTTGGTATTGGTGAATATTCGGGGTGATCAGGAAGTTAATCAAGTCAAGTTGCAGAATGAATTGACCAAATTAGCTTTTAATTACGGTGCTAAAGCTATTATTTCCTTAGATGTACCCAATGCGGAAATGCAGGAAACATGGGCTGCTAAATCTTTACCTTTAGGTTATATTGCACCTGATATTGAAGATGAATATATTTCTGCTAATAAACAGTTTCATTCCCAGTTTGTCCGGTTCGTAGATCAAACAGCCGTTGAGTTAAAAAACTTCGTTACAGGTGCGAATGAAGCTGGTTATCACGTAGTTGGTGCTAATTGGGATGAGCAGTTTAAACGACCTGAATTAGTCGTAGATATACGCAAATCTAGAGCAGGCGATCGCGCGGTTCACAATCCTGAACAAACTCTACAAACAGCCAGAGGAATTGAAGTCGGTCATATTTTCCAACTGGGTACGAAATATTCCCAAGCGATGGGCGCAACCTATACAAACGAACAAGGCGAAGAAAATCCGCTATTCATGGGTTGCTATGGGGTGGGTGTATCTAGGTTGGCACAATCGGCTGTAGAGCAATCTTACGATAAAGATGGGATTATTTGGCCAGTAGCGATCGCACCTTATCATGCGATCGTCACAATTCCTAACATCAAAGATACTCAACAACTCGAAATCGCCCAAAAACTTTACACTGAATTGAACAAAGCAGGCGTAGAAACATTACTTGATGACCGAGACGAACGCGCTGGAGTAAAATTCAAAGATGCCGATTTAATTGGTATCCCCTATCGCATAGTTACAGGTCGGGCTATTAACAACGGCAAAGTAGAAATAGTCAAACGCGCCACCCGTGAAACTCAAGAAATAGCCATTGAAGAAGTTGTAAATACACTCCAACAATGGATTAAAACCGCAATAGAAGGATAAAATACATCTCTTGTAGGGCAGGTATCTTGCCTGCCATTGATAGCAAATAAAAGTTTCAGCTGCTATGATTTTGAGGTTTAACGAGTTTTGGCTTGGGAATTGGTTTAGGTATTGGGGTAGTATTTTCAGGAATTTTATAATTGGCGACAGCTTCAGCAATTGACTGTACTTGCGTTTGTGTTAAGCACTCAGGACAACTAACCATCATTTGCAGCAGTGCGGGGACACCTTGAAAAACTGGTACTGAACAATTGTTAATTCCTAACCATTTAGCTATGGGAAAAACTACAGGAGCGTAAACACAACTATGAGAGAGGTTGGGAACTAGAGAAATTATCCATTGGCTAAACATTTTTTGATGGTAAGCACTTTGAGAAGTAGGACTATCAGATATTGCTACCCAATTGCTGCCTTCTCTACGTTTCCATTTATCCTGATATGCAGTAAATGAGCCTTTCCATGTTTTAATTTCTAGTAAAAAAATGCCTTTTGAACCGACAATTAAGTGGTCTATCTCTGTTAAACCACCTGAGTTATTAGTGGGTATGAAAGCATTATTGAACATTAACCAATTGTCTGGAAATGATTGCAAAATTGCTGATATACCCCACTCCCCCATACTGCCTTGAAATTGATTCTTCGCTTGTTTAAATTCATATACGAATGAACCTAATTTACCTAATAGACTATTCCCTAAGACTTGATGAATTTCTTGGTGTTTAGCAGATTTTTTAGTAATTATCTTTTGTTGAAATACTGCCCTGAGTGTTGGTGACTGTTGCAGAGTTTTCATAGTCAATTGACAATTTATATACTTTTTTTAACTCATGTACACGCTGCCATTCCTGTTGTGTAATTTTGTAATTTGTAGACTTCATAATTTCAATCTAAAAGTTGAAAACTTTAAGTATAAAAGTATGTAAATATTTACATACAAAATTCAGGAAATAGCTATTGGGACTTTGATTAATATATTAAAGGCACAGATTCCCGAATTAAGCAGAAGTACACAGAAGTTTAGATACTTCATACCTGTGGAGATTGAATTTCACCAATAGTGAGAATGCAGGGTCTTAAATATTTTCTTGTAGTCCCTGTTAGTATCCGTATTTCAAGAAACGATTATATTTACATTAAGGTTCGGGTGACGGACTATAACTGTCAACCTAAAATTAAAGATGAAATAAAGTTACTATGGGTGCAAGATGACAAATTGCTGAAATAGCCTCACCAAGAGGATTCTTCATCTCAAACCCCAAATTGGTATGAAAACAGGCAAAATATCAAGTCAGTAGAATTTTCAGAAATCAAGACATCTTTAGAATTTAAGAAACTCCCCCCGCATCGATATCGTCTTTAACCAGGCTTCTCTTCTGAACCACACTATATTAGCTTCTGTCAAGAAGGTTTTAAACATGAACGACCAACAAGGATCTAAGCGAATTTCTTCAGGTGTAATTGCAGCAGTCTCAGCAGCAGTTATAGCTGTGGGTGGTGGTGTAGCTTGGCTGACTTCCAACCAATCTCCCATACCCAACCCATCTCATACAATCACGCAGCCAGGAAATCCATCAACTACCCAGCCAGGACAAGAGCAAACACCTAGTGTATATTGGCTAAAACCAAACGCTACAAGTTTCGATTTGGTTCCCCAGCCAGTTAAAATAGCTGCTACACAACCCAACCAAGTTTTAGAAACAGCTTTCCAATCTTTATTAGCCGGACCAACAGAAGGCACAGATTCTACAACCATCCCCAAAGGAACCAAGTTGCTGGGGCTGAAGAGCGAAAATGACGAGGTTCACGTTAATTTATCTGAAGATTTTACCACGGGTGGCGGTAGTGCCTCGATGATCGGTCGCATCGGACAAGTTGTTTATACTGCTACAACATTAGATCCAAAAGCTAAAGTATACATTGAGGTCAACGGGCAACAGTTGGATATTTTAGGTGGCGAAGGTCTGGAATTGGAACAGCCATTAACTCGTCAAAGCTTTGAGCAAAATTATCAGCTTTAATTGAGTTAATTATTATCAGCTATCAGTTATCAGTCTAGGGACTGGTTACTGATAACTGACAACTGATTCAGCTTTTGCGATTCAGCACGGAAAAGGTGCTGACTTGTTTTTATACTCTAGGGCTAGGCGATCATCGCACACCTGATGATACAATTCAAAAATCATTTAATCTTCTACCTGGTAGTAAGTGGAAGTCCTTTGACTGCGGCGGCTAAGGATTCGGGCTTGCCACATTACCTTCAGGTATTTGGCAACATTTGCCTGGGAAGTCTGAGTTGCCTGTACTAATTCTTGCACGCATTTTTCTTCTTTCCGAGACGCTCCGCGAACATCCCGTAGCAAGTCTAGCAACGGTTGGCGCATTGCCTCACTTAACAGTTTGAAGTATGCGGCAACTTGTTGCACCACTGACGGCGGTACTAGCAACGCTTCTTTCATCAGGATTTCTCCGTCATAACAGAGAATTTAACCAATGACTCACTTGAAATATGGATTAATACTTAATCAGGGTTAATTCTCATCAAAGCCTGGCCATATTCCACCGGTTCGCCATTTTGCAGGAGAATTTCCATGACTTGCCCGGATACCTCAGCCTCAATTTCATTCATCAGCTTCATAGCTTCAATGATACAAACTGTTTGACCAGTGCGGACGCGATCGCCCACTTTCACAAATGGTGCTTCCCCAGGTGCCGGAGCGCTATAATACGTTCCTACCATCGGCGAAGGCACTTCCACTAACCTCTTATCAATGGTTGAAGGGGGATTTGCTGACAACTGTACACTAGAAGTAGTGACAGCAGTCTCCAAGACGCGACTTGTTCCCACCTCCATGATTTGATTTGGGGGTGGTTGAGTTTCTCGTGAACTCGATTTACGTACCGTTAGTTCAAAGTCATCGCTTTTGAGCGTTACTTCAGCAATATCTGTTTGGGCGATAGTTGCCAGTAGTTGGCGGATTTCATTAAATTCCAATGGCACAGTTTTTATTACCTCACCTAACCGTAAATCAAAATTTTAAGTTTGGCAGGGATTTAATCCCTAATATAGGGATTTCAATCATAATTGGTTCTAGGAACAGAGCAAACTATTCCCTGCCGAGATATTTATCTTCACGAGTATCAATTTTGATACGTTCGCCTTGAGCAACAAACAACGGCACCATGACAGTGGCTCCTGTTTCCAGAATAGCTGGTTTAGTTCCACCTGTAGCCGTATCACCTTTGATACCTGGATCTGTTTGGACAATTTCCAAAACCACAGAGTTGGGTAGTTCCACTTCTAGCACTTGTTCGCCCCAACGAATCACATTAACTTCCATACCTTCCTTGAGGTATTTTACGCGATCGCCAATTTGCGCCACGGTTAATCTGCCTTCTTCGTAGGTTTCCATATCCATAAAGACAAGCTCTTCACCTTCTTTATAGGTATGCTGCATCGTGCTTTTTTCCAGATTTGCTTGAGGTACTGTTTCCCCAGCTCGGAAGGTTTTTTCCACAACGCTGCCACTTTGGACACTTTTGAGTTTTGTCCGCACAAAGGCAGAGCCTTTGCCTGGCTTAACGTGGAGAAACTCAACCACTCGCCATACATTCCCGTCTAATACAATGGATACACCGGGTCGAAAGTCGTTACTAGATATCATGAAGCTTTCAAATTTGGGAAGAGAATCGGCATTTATTGTACCCTTCAAGGGTCGTAATTAGTCATTAATCGTCAATTAATTAGTCAACTGATTGGGGACTGGAGACTAGAAACTGGCGACAGGAAGAGAATTTGAGCTAATTTCTCATCCCTCATCCTTAATTCCCCCATTACTCAGCACTCGTACTGTGGGAAGATGATTGATGGGTTACGCCTAGTCAACAATTTCATGTTGTATTTGACTTATTCCATCATGTTTAACATATTAAAATCCTGGCTGAAGAACAGCCTAATGACAATATTGTTAGTAACAATATTTTTAGGCATAAGTACAGCCAGCTGGACTCCTCCTATTAACGCCGCCCTGCCATCTGGAAATGCCATTACTGAGGGCAAGGCTTTATTAAGGTATGCACTCCCCATAGAGAATAAACCAGTACGGCGACTGCAAGCCAGTTTAGAAGATATCTCCACCCAACTGCGGGCAAATCGGCGCTGGGGTGCTATCTCTAGCGACCTGAAAACAGCTTCACGCATTCTCGATCAACCTAACCAAATCCTAGCAAGCGTTCTTGCAGAACGCCAACCCCAAGCCGAAGCTTGGATTGCTGAGTTAAAATCCGGTGTAGATTCACTGCAAGAATCGGTAAAAGTTAAAGACAAAGAACACATTCTTGAAGGTAGAAATAAACTGCTGGATCTAGTCACCCAGCTAGAAGAGTCAATGGTGACAGGATTCCCCTTTGAAGTACCCGCCCAGTACAATAACCTCCCTCAACTCAAAGGTCGGGCCACAGTGGCTTTTGAAACCAGCAAAGGCGACCTGACTATGGTCCTAGATGGTTATAGCGCCCCTGTCACAGCTGGCAACTTTGTAGATTTAGTGCAGCGAGGTTTTTATAACGGCTTAGAATTTACCCGTTCTGAAGAATCTTACGTCCTCCAAACCGGAGATCCACCAGGAAAAGAAGTAGGTTTCATAGATCCCAAAACTGGCAAATACCGTGCCGTTCCTTTAGAAGTTTTGGTTGAGGGCGACGAGGAACCCACCTATGGCATTACTCTCGAAGAAGCTGGGCGTTATCTTGATATGCCAGTTCTGCCTTTTTCTTCCTTTGGCGCATTGGCGATGGCTCGCCCCGAAACTGAAGTAAATGGAGGTTCCTCGCAATTTTTCTTCTTTTTGTTTGAGCCAGAACTCACTCCCGCAGGACGAAATCTGTTAGATGGTCGCTATGCCGTTTTTGGCTATCTCACCGAAGGCAAAGAAATTTTGGATAAGCTCAAGGAAGGTGACAAAATTGAATCAGCAACTGTGGTTGAAGGAATCGAAAATTTAGTTCAGCCACAAGCAGCCTAAAACATTTCTTAGTCCTGATTCCTAAGTAGATATGAGAGTTTGAGGAGTTGTTGATTACACTCCTCTTTTCTTTGACTAATGACTAATGACTAATGACCAAAGTTAAAGATATTGGCGAACAAGGTGTTTTAAAAAAATTGCAGCGTTTCTGTCCCCCAGGAATGATTGGGGATGATGCGGCAGTTCTTTTAACTGCACCAGATCAATCTTTAGTAGTGACAACAGATGTCCTCGTTGATGGCGTGCATTTTAGCGATGTCACCACATCCCCAGAAGATGCTGGTTGGCGGGCTGTGGCTGCTAATTTATCCGATTTGGCCGCAATGGGGGCTGATCCTCTAGGAATTACCGTCGGTTTGGGACTACCTGGGGAAGTGATGGTGAGTTGGGTTGAAAGATTATACGAGGGAATGACAGAATGCCTCCAGAAATACAATGCCGTAATTGTGGGCGGTGACATCGTGCGATCGCCTGTAACTACTTTAGCTATCACCGCCTTTGGTCAAGTTCATCCCCACAGGATTATCCGACGTTCTGCGGCTCAAGTGGGTGATGCGATCGCCGTCACAGGAGTTCACGGAGCATCTCACGCAGGCTTACAATTGCTTTTGCATCCCGAATTAAAGCAAAACCTCACCCATGCAGAACAAAGGACACTAATCACAGCCCACCAACGACCGCTACCCAGATTAGATGTTTTACCCATTCTCTGGGAAATTCTCCCATCCTACCCCCCATCTCTCTATCCTCCCATCGCAGGTATGGACAGCAGCGACGGCTTGGCAGATGCGATTTTGCAAATTTGCCACACCAGTGGTGTTGGCGCTGTCCTAGAAGCCAGCCAAATACCCTTACCAGCAGCTTTTAAACACTCGCTAACGCCAGAACAAGCTTTAGAATATGCCCTTTACGGTGGTGAAGACTTTGAATTAGTGCTGTGCTTACCATTCGTTCTCGCCCAGACTTTAGTGAAAAAACTCGGTGACAGCGCCGCCATAGTTGGAACAATTACCACAGGTTCCCAAGTAATACTGCACGACCAACATAAAAAAATCCCCGACCAAGTTTTAACTCTCAATCAGGGATTTCAACATTTCAGTTCATAGCCCAAGTCACGAATGACTAATGACTAAGCCCACTTTGTGGCTACTAGTTCTGCCAAATCTAGAACTCGTTGGCTGTAACCCCACTCATTGTCATACCAAGCCATAACTTTCACCAAGTCATTACCCATGACGATAGTCAAACTGGAATCGATGATGGAAGAAGCGTCACAACCTTGATAATCAGAAGATACCAATTGTAATTCGCTGTAGTCCAAAATGCCTTTAAGTGAACCTTCTGAGGCCTCTTTGAGCGCTTGATTAACTTCTTCAGTAATAGTACGCTTCTCAACTTGAACTACGAAATCTACCATTGAGACGTTTGGGGTAGGTACTCGTAAAGCCACACCATTCAGCTTACCTTTGAGGTCTGGGATTACCAGCGCTACTGCTTTGGCCGCACCAGTGGAGGTGGGGACAATGTTAATAGCTGCTGCCCTCGCCCGTCGCAAATCCCGGTGAGAAGCGTCTAGCAAGCGCTGGTCACCAGTGTAACTGTGGGTCGTGGTCATCGTACCTTTGATGATCCCGAATTTATCGTTCAACACCTTGGCTATCGGAGCCAAGCAGTTGGTAGTACAGCTAGCGTTACTAATGACGTGGTGCTGGTTGTGGTCATAGTCGTGATGATTCACACCCATCACAAAAGTCCCATCCTCGTTTTTACCAGGAGCAGTGATCAGAACTTTTTTGGCTCCCGCATTTATATGCTTCTGTGCGCCATCCCGACTGGTAAATACGCCTGTTGCTTCAATAATCAGGTCAATTTCCCACTCTTTCCAGGGCAAGTTTTCCGGGTTGCGATCCGATACGCATTTAATGGTCTTACCGTTAACAATGATTGAGTTATCATCGGCTGTAATGTCAGCATTCCTTAACTTCCCCAGCATGGAGTCATACTTTAGGAGGTGTGCATTGGTTCTAGGATCTGATGTGTCGTTAATAGCTATCAGCTCAATGTTGCTATTTTCTCTGCCTACCCAGCAGCGTGCAAAGTTACGTCCAATACGCCCAAAACCGTTTATTGCGACTCTAATCACAGTGTCTTACCCTCTGTATTTATGCCTATAAGTTGATATCTTTGAACCCAATCATATCGCAAAGGGGAGGGGTATTAATAACCATAAAGTGTTTGATCAATAAAAAAAACACAGATTTTATTCAGATTTAGCTGAGTAAAGGCTGTGAGTCTTAATGTAGTGTCTGACCGATTCTGGGACTAAATAGCGAATTGATTGGCGATCGCGGCAACGTTTACGAACTAAACTTGACGAAATCCCAACTAAAGGTATATTCAACACTTGCCAGCGAATAGTGAGCGATCGCGTTGTTAGTTCTTGCTCCACTTGCTTGCAGATGAGCTGGCTTTGAGCTATAGTCTCACCACCTAGCGTTCGAGGTGCGATTAACCAATCACACATTTGTGCTAGTTCGTGTCCACGGTACCAACGGGGTAAGGTTTTAAATGTATCCAAACCCACAATCGAGTACCAGTGAGTATTTGCATAACAACTCGATAAGTCCATCAAAGTATTGATGGCATAAGAAGTCCCAGAGCGTTTTGCCTCTATTAGGGAGATAGTAAATGCTGGGTTTTCTCTTGTTGCTAGTTTCAGCATTTCCCAGCGATGTTCAAACAAAACCGCTTTTTTATGAGGAGGGTTTAGGGATGGTATCCAAATTACCTTTTCCAGAGGTACTTGATTTAAAGCTGTTTGGGCTACGAGTAAGTGTCCCCAATGAATTGGATCAAATGTGCCACCAAAGATTCCTATTTGCTGCATTCAGTCATGCCTAAACTCTATTCAGTTTGTCAAGATTTTAATACAAATATACTATGATCTCAATTCCTGCTCTACAGACGTTGAATACAATGTCGCTAAATTTTTCAGCCGCTTCACAACTAATGTATTACTGTAGCCAACACCAGTAAGAAATTTATAAAGATGTATTTGAAACTACAAGATTTTCTGTCCCGATGTGGCATAAACTTTCAGAATAATCTTTATAACAGTTCAGAAATTGTAAAAACCTCCAACAAAGGTAAAATCATTCTCAATCAGCAAAACAACAGAGGAAAATAATCCGAACATCAGGTATAAACAAGATGCAAGGGCAGTTACGGTAAAAATCAAATTCCTGTTATGATACGCGTGTCATTTGTGATTATGGTGTGGTGTAAGAGGACTAATCAATGAGTAGTTATGTAGATTTTCATGGCAGACCATTTCATTTCATTGGCATTGGTGGCATAGGTATGTCTGCCCTAGCATATGTTTTGGCAAAGCGTCAAATGCCAGTATCAGGTTCTGATCTTCGTCCAACTCATATTACGCGCAAGTTGGAATCTATCGGAACACATATTTTTGGTAGACAAGAGGCCAGTAATCTTGAATTCTTTCGATCTAGTGAATCAGCTAATAGAGTATTATTAAACTCACAAGAAATATTGGCTAGTGCTACCAAGTCAACACTACCTCAAGTGGTTTGTTCAACAGCAATTAATGCCAATAATTTGGAATACAAAGCAGCACTGGAATTAGGATGTCCAATTTTACATCGTTCAGATGTACTCGCTGCTTTAATTTCAGATTACTACAGCATCGCAGTGGCCGGAACCCACGGTAAAACTACCACCAGTAGCATGATTGGCTATATGCTGTTAGAAGCTGGTTTAGACCCGACAATTATTATCGGTGGTGAAGTTGATGCTTGGGAAGGAAATGCTCGATTAGGGCAAAGCAAGTATCTCGTGGCTGAGGCTGATGAATCTGATGGTTCTCTGGTAAAACACGCCCCGGAAATTGGCATTATTACTAATATTGAACTTGATCATCCTGACCACTACGACACATTAGAAGAAGTAGTTAACATCTTCCAAAAATTTGCATCTGGTTGTAAGACTCTCATAGGTTGTATTGATTGTGACACAGTTCGCGAGCGCTTCCAACCGACAATTACCTATAGCCTCAACCCAGAGACAAATGCTGATTATACCGTTACTAATATTGACTATCGCGCTGACGGTACCACAGCCCTAGTTTGGGAAAAAGGCAAAGCCTTGGGAGTATTGAAATTGCGGTTACTGAGTCGGCATAATTTGAGCAATGCTCTGTCGGCGGTAGCGGTTGGTCGAGCCTTGGGTTTAGAATTCGGCGCGATCGCCAAGGGTATTGCTACCTTTGAAGGAGCCAGACGACGCTTTGAGTTTCGGGGAGAAGTTGGCGGTATTACCTTCATCGATGACTATGCCCACCACCCCAGTGAAATTCGCGCTACTCTTGCTGCTGCACGCCTCCAAGCCAGACCAGAGCAAAGAGTCGTGGCTATTTTCCAACCCCATCGCTATAGTCGCACATTGACCTTTTTGACAGAATTTGCCGAGTCATTTACTCACGCTGATTTAGTTGTACTGACAGATATTTACAGTGCCGGTGAATCCAATTTAGGGCAAATTAGCGGTGAACAACTGGCAGCAGAAATAGCCAAACTACACCCACAAGTGCTGTATGAACCAAATCTGCCTTTAATGAGTGAATTTTTGGTGAAAACGCTGCGTCCCGGAGATTTAGCCTTATTTCTGGGAGCTGGAAATTTAAATCAGGTGATTCCTGAAGTCATAAGTACACTTTGCGAACCTGCTACAGCCACATCCTAGATGGAAAAAAAGAACCGGAGTGGACACTGTGCTACGCCGAAGTATTTCCCTCTAAGAACGATTCTAGCCATTGACACTAGTGCTGTATTTTTACAGCAGTTAAATGTAAAAATTTCACAAATTTACGTAAAGATGAAAATATCCCAGGCAGCCGGAAATGTCTGCACAGTTTTTGCTTCAACTACACAGAAGCAGGAAATAGAAGATTCAAGTAATAGTAAAATAATTTACTTAAAAGACACTGATTGTGCTATTAAGTCACAAGCTTCCTTATCTGCATTTACTTCTTATCGAGTTGGGGGAGCTGCGGAATGGTACGTTGCTCCTCGTAATTTAGAAGCACTGCAAGCCAGTGTTGAGTATGCTAAAGAACATGAATTGGCTGTAACAATACTAGGTGCAGGTTCTAACCTCTTGGTGAGCGATCGCGGTTTACCCGGCTTAGTAATTTCTACTCGTCATCTGCGCCATAGCTACTTTGATTCCCAAACAGGTCAATTAACCGTAGCCGCCGGAGAATCAATTCCCACCTTGGCATGGGAAGCAGCAAAATTAGGTTGGCAAGGATTAGAATGGGCTGTTGGTATCCCTGGTACTGTTGGGGGAGCTGTAGTCATGAATGCTGGGGCGCATAATAGCTGTATCGCAGATATGTTAGTGAGCGCCCAGCTACTTTCGCCCGATGGGAGATTAGAAACTCTCACTCCCGCCCAGATAGGTTACAGCTATCGCTCTTCATCACTGCAAAGTAGCGAATCTCCTACAGAAAAGGGTTGCCAACGCATTGTTACCCAAGCCACCTTTCAACTCCAACCAGGTACAGATCCAGCATTAGTTTTGGCAGCAACGAAGCAACACAAACAACATCGACTAACTACCCAGCCCTACAATTTCCCTAGCTGTGGCAGTGTGTTCCGCAATCCTACACCTTATTCTGCTGGGTGGTTAATTGAACAAACAGGTTTAAAAGGCTACCAAATTGGTGGAGCGCAAGTAGCATTATTACACGCTAATTTTATCGTCAATCGTGGCGGGGCTAAAGCAAGCGATATTTTCTCTCTGATTAGTCATATCCAGCAGCAAGTAAAAGAACATTGGTCGATTTGCTTACAGCCAGAAGTAAAAATGATCGGTGAGTTTCAGGCGGTTGGTTAAGGTAGGGGAGTGGGGAGTAGGGAATAGGGAAGAATTTACCCAATACCCGATACCCACCATTAATTATTGGTAATAAAAGAGGCAAATTACCGACCCCATCTATAATTGAATTTGATTTGTTATTTAACGCACACGCGCACAATCACTTATGACAGGAAAAGGACAGGGATTCGGTTTTGGTTTGGGAAAAATGAGAGAACTCGCGGACGCTTTCAAAAAGGCGCAGCAAGTTCAAGAAGGCGCTAAACAGCTTCAAGAAGAATTGGAGCAAATGGAAATCCAGGGAGAGTCCGGCGGTGGACTTGTTAAGGTAATTGTCACTGGGAACCAAGAACCCAAGCGGGTGGAAATTTCCCCAGATGCCGTAGCACAAGGCGCAGAATTACTTTCTGACCTCGTGACAGCAGCAATGAAAGATGCCTACAACAAGTCCACTGCAACAATGCGGGAACGTATGGAAGACTTAACTAGCGGTCTGGAATTACCTGGATTTTAGTCATTAGTCATTAGTCATTAGTCCCCTTTTATGACTCTGATGAAAGAAAAAAAATGTAGGTTGGGTTGAACAAAGTGAAACCCAACGAAACCAAAAATTGTTATTGTTGGGTTTCGTTCCTCTACCCAACCTACGTCTAAATTCATCAAATTCCTGAAAAATAAGGGTTGATGATTTTTATATGCGGAGAATAATAAAAGAGCGTTAGTCATTAGACTGATGACTGTGGACTTTTGACCTTTGATGGATACTAAGTAAAATACTTATGCCTTACAAGTTGCTGTTTGTCTGTCTGGGGAACATCTGCCGATCGCCATCGGCAGAAAACATTATGAATCATCTCATTGACCAGGCTGGCTTGAGCGATGGCATCCTCTGTGATTCTGCTGGTACATCTAGTTATCACATCGGTAGCCCACCCGACCGACGCATGAGTAATGCTGCTACGGCAAAGTTGGGAATTAAACTGCTTGGTCAAGCCCGGCAATTGCAAAAATTAGATGTTCAGGACTTTGATATGATCTTGGCAATGGATCAAGAGAATTATGATCATATAATTTCTCTTGATTCAACTGGGCAGTATCACAACAAAGTTTACCTGATGTGTGGTTTTTGCTCCCGGCACACCCTGAAGGAAGTTCCAGACCCTTACTACGGTGAAGTAGAGGGTTTTAATCAGGTAATACATTTACTTGTGGATGCTTGTGAAGGTCTACTCCAACACGTTACCAGCCAGCAACTCAAAGCGTAAATGCTATTCCACGAGTCCATGCTTCATGGCAAAACGCACCAGTTCCGCTCGGTTGCTGGTGGCAGTTTTCCTTAATAAACTGCTCACATACTTTTCTACTGTTCTTGGACTCAAGTGCAGTTGATGTCCCATATCAGCATTAGAAAAACCATGAGTCAACATTTCTAGAACTTCTTCTTCTCTGGGTGTCAAGGATGCTAACAGATGGGATTGCTGAATATTAGTGGCTAGAGAATTTGGGACTTCCACCTCTTTTGTGGGTACGAAACTGCCCAAATTCTCTTTATGAGAAAAGCGGGACTCAGACTGAATAATTTGCGATCGCTCTAGAAGATTACGAATTGCTGCTGCTAACTCCTCTAGTTCAAAAGGCTTAGGTAAGTACAAATCGCACCCCGACTGGTAGCCCAGAATTCTTTCCTGGGTTTTTGTGCGTGCTGTTAATAAAATTACAGGTAATAACCGGAATGCTGGTTGTTGCCGGACTCGACGTACCAATTCATAGCCGTTCATTCGTGGCATAATAATATCAGTAACGATCAAATCAGGATGGTAATTATCTACCATTGCCAAAGCTTCTTGACCGTCGTTCGCCGTGACCACAGAGTAGCCAGACAGTTCCAGATAATCACTAATAGACAAACGAGTTCCCAGGTCATCATCCACAACAAGAATAGTCAAGGGCATGGACAATACACCCCTAGCATTTTTTTACTCAGAAATTTACGAATACGAGCTACATCACTGAACACAGGCAGAAATAGTGTCCTTATGTTTCATACTATGACAGGATTATTAGCTAATGACTGCCTCAAGGTTGATTTATAAAGAAAATCTTAAATCGTGATAAAATGTTAATAAATATTAACATAATTCGATTTTTGATGCCGAAAAACTACACATAAATTTTTAATTCTTAACAATAAACTCATAATATACAGAAAATACTCGCTGTAGTGTAAATTAATATTTAATTTCTCATAATTTTTCTGTAACTTTCGCCCTTGAGAAAAGTTAAATTAGAAGAATATGCGATGCCTGTAAGGAGCGATCGCGTAGCGTCTCGAAGCGAAGCTATCGCGCTGATATCACATTTAAGAACTCTCATCTTTGAAGAGAAATTCACAAACTAGTCCCAAAATTTTTGCAGCACATTTAAAGTACAAAAAATTTTTTCAATGAGCGAAAAGAGCCAGAGTTACAAAGTTATTAGTGACAACCGTCAAGCCCGTTATTTGTATGAAATCCTAGAAACCTTTGAAGCAGGAGTTGAGTTAGTCGGAACAGAAGTCAAATCAATTCGCGCCGGCAGAGTTAATCTTCAAGATGGTTATGCTTTGATTCGCAATGGCGAAGCATGGCTGATCAACGTCCATATCTCTCCTTACAACGCTAGTAGTCAATATTTTAATCATGAAGCGCGTCGAACGCGCAAACTGTTGTTACATCGCCAAGAAATTCGGAAGTTAATTGGCAAGGTGGAACAGGAGGGTTTAACACTCGTACCTTTAAAAATGTACCTCCAACGAGGCTGGGTAAAAGTGAGTATAGCCCTTGGTAAAGGTAAAAAGCTCCATGACAAACGCGAATCCCTCAAACGAAAACAAGATCAACGTGATATACAACGGGCGATGAAAAATTATTCAGCCTGAAATATCTCATGATTTCCACACACAGAATGAATAGACATAGACAGTATGTTGTATATCTTCAGTGTGAGTTTAGAGAACGCCAAGTTTATAGCCGCAGATTGATTTGATTAGTGATGGGACTCGATACAGTGGTGAATGACGTTGGAACGGATGAGAGATTTTCACCATGATACGTAATTTCACCAAAGCAGTTAGTGCTGGCTTTCTCACTTTGAGTATGACCATGTTGCCTTTAACTCTACCCGCAAATGCCCAAGTTACTGAACCCAGAGTTGAAACTACACCGAGGACTGAAGTTGAAGAGCGTCAAGATTTTGATTGGGGTTGGTTAGGTTTAATTGGTTTAATTGGTTTAGCTGGTTTAGGTGGGAAAAAGCGTGCCGAACCTACCGCTTATCGTGAGCCTACTACTAGTACCGGAAGTACAAACTACAGAGACTAAGCTATTCAAAAACTCAAAAGTTATCATGGGCTATGCCAAACTAAGTTAACAGAATTACGAATGACCGACAAAAGTTGATTTTACCTTCAGGAGCTACAAATCCACGCTGGATTCTGGCTCCTGGAATCTGCCATTATTTGACCCTGTTTAGCTGGCTGTAGGTTCTGGGTGAGATGAATTAACTTTTTGATTGTCGTTTTGAGCTATGGGTGTCCAGTAGCTAGCAATTAAAGCCACCATTAACCACCAAAGGCTATTGACTTCAGGACGAAACCAAATCGTATCGACAGTACCGTGAGCCAGCATCCCCGCCACAGTAGCAAAAGCTCCAATCAACCAAAATCCCTCGACACTTCGAGATTGGCGTAATCGTCGCACTTGCACAAATGCGTTATTGAAGGTGACAATGAGCAGCCAGAGAAAACAGGCTAAACCCACCAAACCAGTTTCTACAGCCACCTCTAAAAAAATCGAATAAGCACTTAAAGCCGTAAAACGAGGACGTTGGTAGAGGGGGTAAACTTGATTAAAAGAATTGTGACCAGGGCCAATCCCAGTAATCGGGAAATCGCGAATCATCTCCAAGACAGCATTCCAAACATTTATGCGAAAATTATTACTGCTATCTTGGCGATCTGCAAAAATACTCAAAACTCTCAGGCGGACTGGTTCAACAAAGATCACTGCTAGCAATAGTAAGCTAATCATCCCTCCCAAAATAATTGGTAGTGACCAAGTACGCCAAAAAGGAGGCATTTGTACAGTCCACCAATAAACGAGCAAGACGATCGCAGTCAATAAACCCACTAGTAGAGCAATCCAGCCACCACGACTAAAAGTCAGCACCAAACAAGCAGCATTAGCAATCAACATAGTTAACGCTAAAGCCTTCTTGATCCAGCTAGCCCAAGCAAAAATAGCCACCAAGCTGAAAACTACTGCTGGTACAAGATATCCAGCCAATAAATTCGGATTACCCAAATAACTATAAACCCTCGTGGTCTTAGCCATAGGAGATTCTGGATCTACCCAAGTCGCCAGTGCTGTAGCGCCAAAAAACCATTGCCGCAACCCGTATATACTCACAATTAAAGATACGTGCAGATACAGAGTAATGATCCAAGACCGCAAACGAGGCGATCGCAATACCCTAGCACAAAGGGCAAACAGCAACAAATAAAGTGTCAAAACCACCAAATCTTTAAACGCGGCCTGTTTGACTGGTGACAATGCTGTAGAGACTACCGCAATTGCCCAGTACAGTAACACCAGCAGATGGATTGGCGTAAATAACAGCCTATTTGCTGGTGCAGATTCATCGGATAAAGTCAACAGCAGCCAAAATCCTACACAAGCTACTAACAATAGTCCTACTAGGCCACTGGATACAAAAGGGGCTAGAGCATACACCAGGCTGAGTAAAGCAACCGCTATTACGTCTCCCCATTGCATCAAGATGCTACTTTGCCGCCAAGAGTGCAATATACCCACGAAAAAACGGTGTAAGTAACTCGTAGCCAGATATTCTTTGAGCGGTAAATAAGATAAAGTAAATCGTTGCCAGACTAAATTCATAGAACCTCACGGGATGCGGGAAACTCAGAATCTTTAGACCTGAGAGGGAAGCGGCACGAGCGGTTTTAACCGCAGTCAGCATTAATTGCTCTGGATGAGTTATAATATTGCCATGACTCAACCTCTATCGGTAAAATGCAAGCTGATAGTACCTCCTAACTTTCGGGGCGAAATTGATCGCACGATGCAGGGGTTTGCTAATGCTTGCAACCAGATTTTGGAGGTAGCTAAACGTGAGAACTGCTGGAATACCACCAAGCTTCACCATCTAGTTTATCAGCCAGTACGTGAAGCTACGGGGTTGAAGGCTAACCATGTTTGTCAAGCTATCCGAAGAGTTATTGGCAATGCTAAAGCTGTTAAACAAATCCACAAATTTAGACCCACTTCTATTCGTTTGGATATTCGCACTTTTGTTTATAAGGAAGAAACCCAATCTGTAGGTGTGACTTTGATGTGTGGGCGAGTTGAATTTAAGTTGTCCATTGGTGGCTACCAGATTGCATTGCTGAGGGGTCAAGCCCCAACTAGTGCCATTCTGAATAAAACCAAGCACGGGGATTACTTTATCAACTTTGTTGTTGATATCCCAACTCAACCTACTGGCAAAACTCCAAGGGTAATTGGGGTCGATATTGGTAGAAGAGATATTGCCACCACTTCCACGGGTGAATCGTGGAGTGGTAAACAGATTCAAAGCGTTCGTGACCGTTATAGCCGGGTCAGAGCTAATGTTCAATCCAAACGCACTCGGTCGTCTCGGCGACTTTTGAGAAGGCTCTCTGGGAGAGAACGAATGTTTCAAGAATGGTTGAATCACAACATTTCTAGTCAGCTTGTTCAAGAATCTCAACAGTTGAATGCGAGTTTGGCTTTTGAAGATTTGACTAATATTAGGCAGTCGCTGAATACCAAACCTAGAAGTAAAGTGGAACGTCGTAGAACTAATAATTGGGCATTCTATCAACTGCGTTTGTTTGTTGGGTACAAAGCAAATATTGCTGGAGTGAACGTGATATTTGTGCCACCTGTTTATACTAGTCAAACCTGTTCCCGGTGCGGACATATTCACCCAACCAAAGGCAAATCGTATCGCCACGGGAAAAGTTTTCAGTGTGGGCATTGTGGATTTGAACATGATGCTGATATAAACGCGGCTAAAAATATTGCTGCTTTGGGGTTGTCTGTAAGCCAGCCCGAAAGTCCGGGGATGATTTGCCAGTTGCAAGGACAAATGTCTTTGTTTGGTATGTTTGATCTGGGCTAAAGCTCAGTGTCTTTAGACCTGAGTCCCTTACAAACACACTTTCTCATCAATTAGCAGGCCCGCGCGGAACTTGGATTTAATCATAATGCGGAGTCACAACAAAAGTAATAATTGCCATTTTATTCAGAATTATTTCCAATTGATGCTAATTGAGTTGGGTGCGGCTCTATTTACTTAGCCTTCTGAGATACTCCTGTGCTTGACGCTACGCGAAAGCTGCTTGGCGGTGATTTTTTTACGGCTTTTTCATTCATCGGAAAATCTGCTCAATCACAGATCATTTCTGAGGAAGTAGCTATCTGTAAAGGCAAAGACAGTACATAGCGATGTCCTAATGTCTGTGAACCTTGAATTGCAACTTGTCCCCCGTGAAATTCTGCCAGTTGACAGCTAAGTAAGATACCCAAGCTTTCACGCGTTAAGTTACCATCACCTTCAGCTAAATCTTTACCAGAATTAATGGTAAATGTATCTGAGTCAGGATCATTTAATTTCAGTATTTTATCCACTACTACTGGCATCTTTGAGTCATCCTGACTTTGTGGATAAGTGCTGGACGAGGTTGCAGCTTCGTCTGTGAGTTCAAGCTGCGAGAAAGAATGCCGATGAAAATAGGAATCAACCTCAGTTATCCCATCTCCTAGCCTGGGATGGCAAACCCAAACACTAATATTCAGCATATTTTTCTGACCAGAAACATGAATACGGATAACGCTACCCGTAGCAGAAACTCGAATCACACTGGAAATTAAGTGATAGAGGATTTGTCGCACCTTGTCTTTATCCAAAACCCAAATGCGGCTATATCCTGGTTCCATGGACAGGCGAATATTTTGGTGGCGGCGGTTAGCTGCCTCTTTGAGAGTATTGATAGATTGCTGGCATAGCATTTCAATATCTACAGGAGCCAGATTCAGCACAAAGTTGTTTTCATCCAATGCTCCTAGTTCGCTAATTTCGTTAACTAAAGACAGTAAGTAGCGACCACTGTCTTGAATGATTTCTACATATTCTCTTTGTTTGATTGTCAAAGACCCATAAATCTCACGTTCTAAAACGCTACCCATGCCTAGTACAGATGTTAAGGGTGTACGTAGCTCTTGCGTAATATGTCCCAAAAGTTTCAGTTTCAGTTCCTGAGTAGAACCAGATTCTTGATCTAAATTGGGTGCGCTAGCTCTGATCCCACTTATGCGTTGACCATTGAGTGATTTGGTAGCAGTCTGCTGTGAATGAGTTTTTTCTAACTTTTTTGGCAGCAGCATCAGGTTTAACTCAAATTCACTCATACACCAACGAGCTATTATTTGTAAAAATTCAATATCGCGAGTTGTAAATTTACGTGGTACTAAATCCATTACTGCCAAAGCACCTAAACAATTCCCCGAAGCATCAATCAGGGGCGCTCCTAAGTAGGCACGGATGCCATAATCCTGTACTAACTTACCAGTCCTCTGTGATGACTTCGGCAATTTCTGAGTATCATTTATTACGTAGACCTGCAAGCTTTCTACCACTTGGGTGCAAAAGGATTCCTCACGTAACAACTGGCGGTTTTGTGCCAGATGATTCATTAGCCCTAGCCTTGATAAACCCACGGCCGACTTGAACCAATGACGTTCTTGGTCTACAAATCCCAATATAGAAATTGGCGCTTCTAAAAAATGGGCAGCAGTTTGAGTGGCTTCTTCAAAGACCGGAATCGTTTCTGGTTGTCGCAAACCTAATTCACACAATGCTTCTAGGCGTTGTTCCTCTGTTGCTTCTTGAGAACCCCAACCATCTTTGAAGCCAAACAATTTGTTTTCAGGCTCTACCATTGCCACTGCTACCTTGATATTTTCTCGCTCTTGTAATTTATATAACCCCTGAGTTTGGGTTATGATTTTCTACTTTCAAGCATTCCCCAATTTTGCTGCTAATCAACAAAATAGGCACAAAAATTTGATAATCCATTCGTGAACAGGTGATTTCATCTGCCGTAGTTCTAGTTTTGATGGCAAATAGCGTTATTTTGATCTTTGATCAGGGTAATATAAGGCTAGATAGCAAATCAAACTAAAAACTCTTCGGATTTTTGATCTGGCAACTCCACAAAATGGCTGTAAATTTCAGCACAGAGGTATAGAAGCAAAAAAGTGTTTTTATATAAAAATTTTGTCTGTGCAGATCAACAATAAATTACTTTATTAAGACTTTACTATTACTTCATCAGTAAAGGCTTGTATTAATAGTCAAAAATTTGATATTTATTTTTGAGGATAGCTAGGATAAATATGGATTTTAAAATTCCTTTTGTAGACCTGAATTTACAACACCAGCCGATTCAAAATCAATTGCAACAAGCAATACAGGCTGTATTGGCACAGGGAGATTTTATTTTAGGGAAAGCAGTGTCAGATTTTGAAGCTGCTTTTGCCGCAGCCTCTGGCACAGAATATGGTGTAGGTGTGGCATCAGGAACAGATGCGATCGCACTCGGTTTACAAGCGTGTAATATTGGGGCTGGTGATCAAGTGATTTTACCAGCGAACACCTTTGTCGCCACATTGATTGGAGTTTTACAAGCTGGAGCCAAGCCTGTTCTCGTAGACTGTGATCCGCAAACAGCTTTAATCGACCTAGAAGCCGCCGCCAAAGCAATTACACCACAAACAAAAGCGATTATCCCCGTACATCTCTATGGACAGATGGTCCCACCGCAACAGCTATTAGACTTGGCTAATACCTATAAACTGCTGATTTTTGAAGATGCAGCCCAGGCACATTTAGCCGAAAGAGATGGATATCGGGCTGGTTCGGTGGGGATAGCTGCGGCTTTTAGTTTCTATCCCAGCAAAAATTTAGGAGCATTTGGGGATGGAGGAATGCTGCTGACGAGAAATTCCGATGTAGCTCAGAAAATGAAGCGCTTGCGAAATTATGGCGCATCCCAAAAGTATTTTCACGTAGAATTAGGCACTAACAGTCGTTTGGATACATTGCAAGCAGCAGTGTTATTAGAAAAACTACCACATTTGCCGCAATGGAATTGCGATCGCCTGACCATTGCCCAGCAGTATGATCTTGAACTAGCACCCCTAGCATCTGCTGGGATTATTCCTCTGCAAAACCAAAGCAGCACCGGACACGTTTATCACCTTTATGTCATCAAAGTTGATGATTCTTGTCTACTAGAACGCCAGCAAATCCAAGACAAACTCACAGCAGTGGGAATTCAAACCGGCATTCACTACCCCATTCCTTGCCATCTGCAACCAGCCTTCAGCGACTTAGGCTATAAACTAGGAGACTTTCCCCAAGCAGAAAAGCTCACAAATCAAATATTATCCTTACCCATGTACCCAGGTTTAAACAGTAACCAAATCAAACAAGTTGTAGCAGCTATTACATCTATCCTGGGTGATAAGACCCAAAAGTTATTATGTATTTAATTTACAAGTCTTAATTCCGTAGTACAGTCATCCATAGCCAAACAACTAAACTCAGTTTGTGGGATAAATTTGTGGATTGTGAGTTATTAATTTAAATTGTTTGAAATCATGGCACTTCAGCAACAGCTAAAACAAAGAAACATAGGAAACTTGCTCAACATAGCAATTTTTGGCTTTTTAGTGCTGCTCTATGCCCCTGTCTTGCTGCACTGGCTCGATGGTTGGCTAAACAAAAGCATTAGTATCGAACACGAATACTTTAGCCACGGTATTATTGGTCTGCCATTTGCTGCCTACCTGATGTGGTTAAACCGCAAAAAATGGCATCGACTGCAAGATACAGCCCATCCTTTAGGTGCTGTTTTGCTCTCAATCGGGGGAGTATTTTATCTGAGCGGGATTCCAGAGTGGGTGAATGTTTCCTTCCCGACAATACTGGCAGGTTTGTGCTTATGGTTCAAAGGCATACCGGGCTTTCGACTGCAAGCATTTGCTTTGCTGCTGATATTTTTAGCAACCCCAACCGCCTTACCCTACCTCATCGTTCCCTACACCTTACCTCTCCAAAGCTTCATTGCTGGTACAGCAGGCTTCATTCTCAATCAACTGGGAATGGAAGTAGTAGTTGATCAAATCAACATATACGTAAATGGCAGAATTGTCGAAGTAGCCCCTTATTGTGCAGGGCTAAAAATGTTATTTACAACTTTCTACGTCAGTTTGATGCTGCTTTATTGGACTGGTGCATTATCTTCACGCCGCACTACCACGTGGTTCTTATCTTCTGCCCTACTCATCAGTATTGCTGCCAACATTATTCGTAACACTTTACTCAGCTTCTTTCACGGCACAGGTCGCGAGGCAGCTTTTAAATGGCTACATGACAGCTGGGGTGGAGACCTTTACTCAGCAGGTATGCTGCTTTTATTAGTACCTTTACTGAATTGGATCAATAACTATTTCGCCACAGATTCAGAACTTCCGGAAGAAAGAGAAAATGCTAGATAAGGAAATAGACAAACACAGGGGAAAGACTTCCCCCTACTTTACCCAAAAATTTGATCCTGAAATTTTTGGATCACTTTTAAAGTAAGATTTTGCGTAACTATGGCAATTTTTACTGATGAAGCCCTTATCTAAGTTTTTCCAAGAAAAGCAAGCAACTCATGTAGCAGTGCTGTTGTTGTTATTACTGCTATTAGTAATCGGAGGACTTCCCGGATATCTGACAGGACGCTGGCAATGGAAACAACCAGCTCCTGTTCCCAATCTGACGGAATTGAGACAGATACGTCAAACCGGGATTACCCTTCCTAATTGGCAAACTGTTGAACAAGCTGAACAATTCGTAGGTACAAATAAATGGTCTTTGCAGATTCTTAAGCAAGAAGGCACTCAAAACCAAGCCATATTACTTTTGCATCCGCAAAACGGTCCCATGGATCAACCAGAGGTAGAATGGACTGATATTAATAGCTGGGGAAAATCTCGCTGGAAACGATGGGATATTGCTCAATATCGCTCTGCGAAATTTACTGTCAACCGACCCCCAAAATCGGGGACAAACGCTGAAACAAATGTAGAAGCCAGGTTCTTTCGCGTCTCCACCCAACAGGAAACTTTCGCTGTCTTGCAATGGTATGCCACTCCCAATGGTGGACATCCATCACCTGTGCGCTGGTTTGTGACAGATCAAGTGGCACAATGGCATCACGATCGCGTTCCTTGGGTTAGTGTAAGCATAATGATTCCTATGGAACCTTTAGGCGAAGTGGAAACTACTTGGGCTTTAGCTCAGTCTATTGGTAAAACAGTACAAGCGACATTAATGGCAAGTCCTTTCTAAGAAAAAATCACGAGTGCGTTGGTTTGTGCAGAAATCATAAAGTACAAAGTTATCAACGAAACCATACGGTTAAAGATTTAAAATATCTTCAAAGTAAAATCATCAATCGGTGGGAATTACTTTGACCTCAGTTTTACCATAATTCCATGTTTGATATGCGTGCATTATTTAGCGCCCTATATTTTGTGAGTTTTGAAGTAAGTATTTTATTGACAACTGCGGCCCAACCTGTTGTTGCCCAAACTTTATCAACTCCTGGGAAATCCATTGGGCAATTACCCGTCCTCCCATCTGCTCCTGTGCAAGTACCACCAGTGTTACAACCACAGTCGCCTCCATCTGGTGCTGTTGATGTCCCACAACTCTTACAACCACCGTCGCCTCCACCAAATGCTGAGGGTTCTAATGACCGGGTTGGTGGCGAACTCAGCCGCTATCTTTTGGGTCCAGGAGATGTAATTAGCGTTGTGTTTCAGCGCCCGCCAGGCCCCTATCGGTTAGGTATAGGAGATACGATTAGCGTTGCAGTTCAGCGTTTCCCTGATTTGAGTTTTCAATCCTCAATTAATCCAGAAGGCAACATTATTGTGCCACTACTCGGCACAGTGTCGCTTAAAGGTTTAACCTTGTCAGAAGCACAACAAAAAATTCGGGTGTCGCTGAATCGGTTTGTAATTGATCCTGTAATAGTTTTATCTTTAACAGGGCTGCGCCCAGATTCGAGTTTTCAAGCCCAAATTGATCCAGAAGGTAATATAGTTGTTCCGCAAGTGGGAACAGTTTCTTTACAGGGCTTGAGTGTGGCAGAAGCACAAGAAAAAATTCGCTTGAGTTTAAGAGATGTTTTAGTTGAACCGATGTTGGTAGTGTCACTGGCCTCACCAAGACCAGTTCAAATCACTATTAGCGGTGAAGTGTTTCGACCAGGAATTTATCCTGTTGCTTCCTCAACACCCCGTGTTGCTGATGCTCTACTCATCGCTGGTGGTTCGACAATGAGTGCTGACCTGCGCCAAGTGAAAGTCCGTCGGAGGTTGGTGGATGGTTCTGTGATTTCACAAACTGTTGATTTGTATGCAGTGTTACAAAATGACGGGTCACTACCGAGTTTACGCTTACAAGATGGCGATGCCATTATCATCCCACGTCAGGAAATCGGTACGGAAGACGGTTACGATCGCACCTTAGTCGCTCGTTCATCTCTGGCTGTACCACAAATTCGCGTCCGGGTTTTAAATTACACTGCTTCGGGAATGGTGACTCAAGCACTACCGAATGGAAGTAGTTTTATTGATGTTTTAGCCGGAATCAATCTGGATCGTGCTAATCTCCGAGACATTGCCCTGGTTCGCTTCGATCCCGAACAAGGTAGAGCTGTCACCCAAAAATTGGATGCGCGAAAAGCTTTGGCTGGCGATGCATCTCAAAATGTGCCACTTCAAGATAATGATGTCATTATTGTGGGACGTAATTTAGTCGGGAGAATTACTAATTTTCTCGGTAATATTACACAGCCCTTTTTCAATATCCGGGGTTTCCTCAATTTCTTTGAAGACTTTAACAGGAGGTAATTTGTAATTCTTAACGATGCTTCGCCCCCTACGCTCTCAGGGCAGCTATGCATCAGGCTGTAAGTAATTCGTAATTAGGAGAGAGCAAAGGTTTGTTTGTCATTTATAATTCGTAATGGCGGTTTACGTCATTACGAGACAGCAAGGGTTTGATGCATGGGTAATGGGTGGTTGATTTCCGCAAAGCTGTAGTATGGAACTGCTATCTAATTTATCAGAAACGTCAGTATACTTCTAAATATACCTTTATTATGACTCCACCAATTGTTAAGCGCTATCTGATTGCCTTTGATAAATACAAGTGGATTGGATTAGCCAGTTTCGCTTTAGTTGTGGCAGGATCAACTGTGGTAGCCATCCAGCCAGAACCAGCATCAACCTACGTAGCAGACGGAGCGCTGGCCTATACTCGTCCGCCAGTTTCTTTCTCCGCAACGGGAACGGAAATTCAACAACAAGGACAAGAACTGAGTAAGCAAGTTTTGCTATCAGAGCAGATTATTCAAGGTGTATCGACGAAAGTCAATGTCAAACCAGAAACTATACAGAGGAATGTCGCCCTAACTCTACCGGAGAGAAACAGTAATGGGCAACTACTATCCTCAATTATTGAGTTGAGATATCAGGATACTGACTCCAAGCGATCGCGGGAGATCTTGCAGGAATTAATGCAAGCCATGATTAACTTGAGTACTGACATTAATACTGGACGATTAAACAAAATTATTGAAAAAATTAATGAGCGCATACCGCAGGCGAAATTAGAACTGCAAGCAGCAGAACAGAAGCTCGAACAGTATGATCGGCGGGAGCGTCCGGCAATATTGGCGGCTGAAAATGGTAGTTTGCTCGGTGCAGTAACTAATAGCCAAAATCAGCAACGCTTAATTCAACTAACTATTGCGGGGATTGATGCCCAACTGGGCAGTTTGCAAGACAAGTTGGGTTTAAATGTTGGACAAGCCTATGTTTCTTCGGCTTTGAGTGCCGATCCCATTCTTTCTAACTTGCGAGTGCAAATTTATCAAGTAGAATCTCAAATAACTTTACTCAGTAAAGATTTACGACCTGAAAACCCGACAATGATTCAGTTGACGCGTCAGAAACAATCTATTGAGGAATTACTGCAACAACGCGCTGCTGAGGTGGTAGGAGGTGACGGTACTGCGGCTCCTCTGGCGGCGAATGTTTCGGGTATCCGCGCTCAAAGTAATTTAGATCCAGCCCGACAACAGCTAGCAAATCAGATGGTGGGTTTGGAAACCCAACGAGAAACACTCCAACAACAATTAGCGCAACAAACCAGAGAAGAAGAACGATTACGGCAAGATTATTCTCAAATACCCAACAAGCAACTAGAGCGATCGCGTTTAGAACAGGAAGTAGGCCTGAAAAAAGCAATTTATGACCAAATGCAGGCGAAGCTGACAGACTCTCAAACCGCAGAAGCAGAAACCGTTAGCAGCTTAACAATTGCTAAAATACCGAACGTGATCAGCGATCCCAGTCAAGCTCAGAATGTGCCTTTGACTTTGGGTATTGGTAGTTTATTGGGATTGCTAGTAGGCGGTGGGGTAATATTTTTGTTGGGTTCCCTGGAAGGCACTTTCAAAACCAGGGAGGATATCCGCGACACCCTCAGACAACGGGAAGTTACCCATCTGGGAGAGTTGCCTTTAATGCCTGTTGATGATTTGGACAGAAGCGCCCTACCTGTAATACTTTCCCCTGATTCTCCCTATTTGGAGTTTTATGAAAAATTCCGCAGCAATTTGCGCCGGATTGGTGGTCGAGATTTCAAAGTGCTGTTGATTACTAGTACTAGCAGCCATGAAGGTAAGACGGTGAGTGCTTATAACTTAGGTATAGCTTCCGCGCTGGCTGGTAAAAGAACCTTGATTATCGAAACTGATTTGCGATCGCCTTCTCGTGCTTCATCCCTGAATGTTACCCCGGATATTGATGCCACCATTGAACCCCTGCGCTATTATGCCAGATTGAATGAATGTATCCGCTTAGTTCCTGAAGTAGAAAATTTATACATTATTCCCAGCCCTGGCCCTGTGCGTCAATCTGCGGCGATTCTGGAATCCAGCGAAATGCGACGGCTCATGGCAGATGTCCGGGAACGGTTTGATTTAGTAATTTTAGATACTAATGCCCTCAGCTCATCCAATGATCCTTTGTTAATCCAACCCTACAGCGATGGCATAGTGTTAGTAGCACGTCCCAACCATACACAAGAAAATATGTTAGGAGAAGCTATTGACCAATTAGTTGAATCTGAACTGGGTTTGTTAGGAGTTATTGTCAACGGGGCTGATATTTTTGTTTCTCCGTCTGAGCCTGTCTTATCTGACCAACAAGCAGGAATTTATTCAGAAGTGTAAAACAGGTAGGGGAGAGAAAGCGGGGGTGAGTGAGTTTGAAATGGTCTGCACTCTTTCCTCTTGTCCCCAGCCCCCAGCCCCCTTTTAATCGCGCCGAAATAACCCGAATAATGGAGCCAGAATGATTCCAAAAGCAAAGCCGCCGATGTGCGCCCAGTAAGCAACTCCGCCTGCTTCCACATTCATATTAGCGGCCGTTTGCAGGCTGAGAAGACCCGATATCACATTCTGGATCACGAAGATTCCGATGAGAATAACTGCCGGAATCCTGATTGTGGTGATGAAAAAACCCAAAAACACTAAGCTCAAAATTCTAGATTTCGGAAAACGGATCACATAAGCACCCAGAACCCCAGCAATTGCACCACTAGCTCCTAAAGAAGGAATCGTGGAATCCATGCCAATAAACCACTGACACGCGGCTGCTAAAGCACCACAGGCTAGATAAAAAATCAGATACTTGAAATGAACCATCCGGTCTTCAATATTGTTACCAAAGACCCAGAGAAACACCATATTTGAGATCAGATGCCACCAACCACCGTGTAAGAATTGTGACGTAAATAAAGTCGTCCACTCTTGGGCAAAGTTATTGGTTAACTCTCGTGGTATGACTGCATACATCCGAAAGAATTGCTCTAATTGTTCACTTGATAGACTTCTTTCGTGAAGGAAGACTACAATATTTAAACCAATCAACCCGTAAGTAAAATATGGGGTGATTCGCGTTGGGTTTTCATCATGGAGGGGAAACAAGGTGTTTTTCCTAATTATCGATTAATTGCAATATAGCCTGTGTTATTGATGCTGACAGCCGATTATGAGATTTTGCCAACTTATCCAGATAAAGATTCTTGATTGGATTTGTCGCTAAATAAACCCAGCAATGGGCCAAGAATTGCGCCAAACACAAAACCGCCTGCATGGGCCCAATAGGCAATACCTCCGCTTTCCATACCGATATTTGTGGGCGCTTCTAGACTGGCTATACCGTAAAAGGCTTGTTGGATAAACCAGAAGCCCAAAAAGAAATATGCTGGAACCCGGAAAGAGGGGAAGAAAAATCCTAAAGGAATTACACCGAGAATTTCAACTTTGGGAAACCTGAGTATATATGCTCCCATAACGCCAGCGATCGCACCACTTGCCCCTAATGAAGGAATGGTAGAATCTTGAGCGAAGAACCATTGTGTCAAAGATGCCAAAGCACCACAAGATAAATAAAACAGTAAATATTTAGCATGGCCTAACTTGTCTTCAACATTGTTCCCAAAAACCCAGAGAAACAACATATTCCCCGCTAGATGTAAAAAACCGCCATGCAAAAATTGTGAAGTAATCAAAGTAGCCCATTCTGGTACTGGCTGATTGACAGAGATACCAGAAAAATTTAAGGTGAGTTCTTCGGGAATGACAGCCGCCAGATGAAAGAACTGATTTAATGCTTGGGGAGGAAGACTTGCTTCATAAAGAAAAGCCAAGACATTGGCTGCAATCAATCCATAAGTTACATAAGGTGTGATTTGTGTAGGATTATTATCTTTAATTGGAACCACTGGTATTTTCCTGATATTCGAGTCACTAGCCTCACATTAGTGAATATTGTCAGTATTTTCTTCTATCTGTGGTTTAAATTAGGCATGGTTGCCAAAAAATAAGCCCTTCTAAGGGTTAGGATAGAAGAGCCAGGCTATGCTAGTGAAAGTACGTTATTAATTGTTTTCAAAATCACTCAAATTTTTACGTTTGTGCTGATTCTGGAAAACAGTCAAATATTTATCAGCGTAGCGAAAAGCTGATACACAGTCATAAGCAGCTATAGATACCGCTTGCAAAAAAACTTTGATGGGAATTTCTAATTCTGAAAGTTTTTGGGTTAAAATCAGCAATTGTTGATCTGTTGCCGGAAAAGCAGTTTTTTCCGCCCATTCTAATTCATTCCAGGCATTTTCAATTAACACTTTGGACATTTTGTACCTCCCCAAAAGCAAAAGATGCAAAGCCGGCAATAAAATTTAACTGCTGTTCACGAGTTTGTAAGTTGACTGGAAGTTTTGTATTAGAACATCCGATCTCATGCAAAATCTCTAAACAATAAGCACTGATATCAGTAAGTGAGGCTCGCTCCCACTCAAGTGCAACTTCTTTGGCTCTGTTCCAATTGACTCGAATAACAGTCTTTGCAGGGTTGTTCATAAAATGCACCCTAATTAAACTCGATAATTGTAGTTTTGCTTAAAAGTACAAATTAGTGTAACCGTATTTATGCTGGATTTATGAATTGGAAAATAAAAATCTCAGCGCATTTGCGGAAAGATTTGCCCAGAGATTAATCGCTCACCTTAATTTTCCCAATTATTAACCAGAAAAACGCTCCAGAAGCGCTATAACCATTCTGGAGCTTTCAACAGGATTAATGATCAATTCATTTACCGTATTATTACTCGTTTTAAATTAGACGCTTTGGGATATGTTAACACCCCTCATTTTTGCTGGGATGACAATACCATAATAGCCAGCAGCGATCGCAGCTAGAGCATTGAGCCAAACATTAATTCCAAAAATAGGCATTAAGCCGAAAAAGGTTTGAGCAAAGGGTAAAAATCCCATAATCGCTAGTACGGCATAAGTTATTGCAAAAACACGATTGAATGTGCGAGCGCTGTTAACATTGTTGTAGGAAGCAATTCCCCAAAATCCGACAGCGCAACGGACAAGGTTATGCAAGAAATTTGTGGGAATTACTCCAAATATCAAACCAAATCCCGCAGCATAGGCGTTAGGAGCGATATCAGCAGGGATATAAGATGCGCTTGTCCCTGGTAATGAAACCAAAGCTGGGACAAATCCAGCTAAACCTAAGAGCAAATAAATTACACCAATGCTCAAAGCGCAGTAACGCTCTATCATTTTCGCCAAGTTGACGTTTTCCATATTCTTTTTGACCTTTTGGATGTTAAATCTTCAAGAAATAGTAGGTGCTATCTAAAATGTCGCTGCAACTAATTTATTAAACACATAAAAACGGGTGATCTCTAGTCAGTTGGTGTGCGAGACATAATACTTTCCATTCAACTCAATTTTTTGGTGTATAACTCTATCGCAAGTCAGGATTAAGAATTCACATGGTTGAGTTTCTGAAAATGTTTATAGGTATTCCCAAATAAATAGGTATTTGAAGAATGATTCGACCACAGATGTAGACGCGTTAGCGGCTTGCCGTAGGCTATACAGATGAATATATTCGAGGTGCAGACTAGGAAATGCTATATGTTTAATTAGATTGACCTACTGAGCAGATACACAATGCAGATTAACCAGTCTCTCCATACAGCGATTCTTGTGACTGATTTAGCAAAATCTGAAAATTTTTATGGTCAGGTGTTGGGATTATCTAAAATAGATCGTACTCTCAAATACCCCGGTGCATGGTATCAAGTGGGTAACTATCAACTTCATCTAATAGTTGCAACTACTGTCCCGACAGATAACCCGCAGGAAAAATGGGGACGTAATCCTCACATTGCTTTTTCTGTTGCCGATTTGGATGTTGCTAAACAAGAGTTACTCAATCAAAATTATCCCATTCAAGTGAGTGCTTCTGGTCGCGCGGCTCTCTTCACTCAAGATCCAGATGGGAATATTATCGAACTTAGTCAGCAGTAATCTGGGGAGTGGGATAATGAAAATTATTGCTTATGCTTACAGTCATCCCCTATTAGAACCTTCTGCTGATGTCAATGATTGGGGATGGGAGGTGGATCGAGTTTATCAAGATTTGGGTAAAAGAACGCAGTTACAGAAATTAATCACAGACTGTCAAACTGAACCAGCAAATTATCTGCTTATCCATCGTTTAGAAGAATTGGGAGACAGTTTGGAGCAAGTGAGCGATCGCTTGCATGAACTCGAAGCAATGGGGCTAATCATCATAGCCACCGAACAACCCTACACTTCGGAAAATTCTCTTCTTGGCTCTGACTTGTGGAAATTGTTACACGAAATCCAACGTCAGCAGCATAGCCGCAGCATCCGCCAAGCACACGCCTACAACCGTCTACAAGCCTCACCTCCTCCTGGTAAAGCTCCCTATGGCTATCGTCGTAGTAAAGAAAAATATACGATTGATCGCAGTACCTCACCAGTAGTTAAAGATTTTTTTGAACACTTCTTACTTTATGCTTCCCTGCGCGGCGCAGTGCGTCACTTAGCGAAAAAATATGGGAAGAAAATTTCTGTGACTACCGGAAGACGCTGGCTCACTAATCCTGTTTATCGCGGTGATACCGCTTATCACCATGATCAAATTATCTCTGATACCCATATCGCCATCATATCTAGAGAAGAAGCGGCTCAAATTGACCGAATTTTACGCCGTAACAGTCGTTTACCATCTCGAACTGCTAGCGCACCGCGTTCTTTAGCTGGGTTGGTGATTTGTGGTGAGTGTCAGTCACATACAACTGTCACCCGTGTCACCCGCCCTTACCAAGATAAAGAGTATCTTTATTTACGACCTATTAGCTGTACTCAACGCCCCAGATGTCGGGCGATTCCCTACCAGGATGTATTAGAAAATACTATTAAAATGATTTGCCGTGACTTACCCCTGGCTGTAGCGGGAATGGATTTTCCGCAGTTGGATATTATTAAGAACAGTTTAGGGCAAGCGATCGCACGACAGCAAGAAATACTCCAGCAATTACCCGCCTTAGTCGAAACCGGGATTTTAGACGATGAAACCGCTAAATTAAGAGCTTACAAACTCCGCACAGAAATTTCTCAACTCCAAGCCAAACTAGCCACACTTCCCCCAGTCAACTTGCGTTCTGTCGCTCAAGCTGTTTCCATTCCCCAATTTTGGTTCGACTTATCAGAAGCCGAAAGAAGATTTTACTTGCGAGAATTCATCAAACAAATTGAAATTATTCGCCAAGAAAAAGCCTGGGAATTACGGATAATTTTTATTTTTTAGGCGCAGATGATATCGGTGCTTTACCTGTATTCCGTACATTCACCACTTTACCCAATAAATCAAACCAAAAGGGCGCACCCATCGAAATCGCAATACCACTGACAAACCAGCCAAAAATCATAGTTAAAAATTTCCAGATAGAAAAATCATATATCTTACTGGGATGCCAATCAATTTGCTGTTCTAAATTAATAGCATTCCAACCAATTGGTAAGGCAATATCTGCTAAAACTTCTTCAGTCTCTTTTTTTAATTTAGCTAAATTTTCTGATGAATCCAACTTATTCCTCTCCACGATTTGCCCAGCATTATTAACAATGGCTATCCGGACAGAAGAATCTTTTGATAATCTACTCACGATATGAAAAGCATCAGCATTAGCAAGCACCGCAATACTAAAGCCAATTAACAGCGCCACTCCTTTGGCATTTCGTCTATAGACACCAGCAGCTCGCTCCATTGATTTATCAAAAGTTTGCTCTATCTCTTGTTGTAAGATATAAATTCCTTCTTCTGTAGTTTTAGCTTTTAGTTCGGCACGCTTTGCTAAGGTAGCCATGTTGTTGATTACAGATGGCGGCAAATTTGTAGTGAATATTTGCAGTTTTTCACTAAAATATTTAAATGTTTGATAAGCTTGACTATTTTTATCGGAAAATTCCTTGAGTAATCCTTGATGAATATCACTACCTGTATTGATTAATTGGACGACTTCATTAATATTAGGTCGCAAACCTTTTAGTAAAATAGTTTGTTCAATATAAGTAAAGATATCTTCTTTGATAAATGTCAGTTTTAGTAAAGCTTTGCGCGCATAAAAATCATCTGGCATATCTTCTTCAAAAAGCGCTATGTATCTATCTAAAATTTTTGCCATGCGATTTATACTAGTCAGCAAGTCAGCTTTCTCATTTTGAAAATCATCAATGATTTGGGCAAAATTCTGAGCAACTATTTTCGTAAAATCATGGTAAATATTTGCTGAAAATTTACTGATCTCGTCATCTATATTATTTACCTGGTTATGAAAATTTAACAAGATATTTTGAATCTCATGTAATTGCTCATCTTTAAAATTCATCAGTCTTGATTCAGTTAATTTATGAACCAGTTCTGGTATACCTAATGTTTCCATGAAGGCTGTAGCAAAAGTCTCCGCCGGAATATAAGATGGCGCACTGTGTTTGATACTATTTGAGTTGCTCTTGTGATCTTTGCTATCTCCTGTTTCCTCTTGTGTATATCCAAAAATACTTTTAGTTCTTTTTTTTCCAGATAGGGAAAATTTCACAGGAAGAGATGATAAGAACCAAATTAACTTGCGAGGTAAATTCGTTAAAAATCCTTTTGATTCTTGGTTGACACTTTTAACCAAGGGATGATTGTACAAGTCATTGACAAAGCTGATCACACTATTATTGTCGGAATTTGTCGCATCACCTGCTACCAGAATTTCAATGGATTTTTTGAGGTGAACTGCACGCCATTGTAAAATGGTAGTAATCATTTCCTGAATCTCGGAAGCTAACAAGCTGAAAATTAAATAGATAAAAATTAAACCAATTGCTATATCTAAAATAAAAGGTAAATTCATTCGCAGGTTCCTCAACAGGGATCTAGTATATTTATATTGGTACTATTTGTATCATTTTTACTAACTAATAATTGTTAAATAACTTGAATAAAATTAGGGAAAATTGTCCAAAAATTTATTTTTGTCCAGAGGAAATTGAGTTAATGTTGGAACTTAGCAATTGTTAAAAACACATATTGTCACTGGTTGGCAACATCAGAGATGCGCTTTTGTCTCTATGTAATCAAACCTGCAAGTAAAATCATGATCAGAGAATATGCCAGAAGGAAGCTTTATTTGGGGCAATCTAGAGAAACAGCATCGCCCGGTTAATAAATGGATTGATTGGGTATGGCTAATAATATTACTGTTCAGCGCAGTCTTACTTTTTACAATCAATCTGGGAGGATTACCTCTGCAAGATGGGGATGAAAGTACTGTGGCGCAGGTTGCTAGAGAAATTTGGAATGCTCCCGCAGGTTCCATGCGATGGCTTTACCCGACTTTGGGAGGTGAACCCTATCATCACAAGCCACCTTTGATACATTGGCTGATTGCTGAGGCTTATTCTTTAGGAGGCGTGAACGAATGGACAAGCCGCTTACCTAGCTCAATTTTGACTGCATTCTCTGTACCATTGCTGTATTGCATTGGTCGAGAAATATTTCGTCAACGTTGGGCAGCTATTTATAGTGCTTTAATTTATCTGACAATGCTGCCGGTAGTGCGTCATGGCAGATTGGCGATTTTAGATGGCGCAGTGGTCAGCTTTTTAATGGTGATGATGTTGTGCGTGTTGCGATCGCGCCGGGATTTACGTTACTGTCTCGGTGTTGGCATCGGATTGGGGTTGATTTGCCTAACTCAGGGGCTATTAGGAATATTACTAGGTGCGATCGCCATTGTCTTTCTATTTTGGGATACACCCAGATTACTCACCAGTTACTATTTCTGGATCGGCATCTTCATTGGCATTTTACCTGTAGTTGGTTGGTATAGCGCCCAGTTGCTGCACTACGGTGAAACTTTTGCTCAAGTTGGCCTTGTCAATCAATCCTTAAGCAAAATTGGGACAGCCATTGAGCGAAATTATGCCCCACCCTGGTACTATCTCATGGAAATTCTCACCTGGACATGGCCTTGGTTGATTTTTTTACCCCAAACTGTACGTTTAATTTGGGAAAATCTCAACCTTAGCTGGGCAAAACTATTGCTGGTATGGAGTCTCGTCTATCTACTGATTATCTCCTTGATGAGTATCAAACTACCTTGGTATCTATTCCCGATTTACCCTAGTTTAGCCTTAGCTTTTGGCGCTCAGTTAGGAGAAATAGAAAATTTACCTTTAACCTCATCCTATCCACGTACTTGGGTAGCTGGTTTGTCAATACTGGCTGTAGTGGCTTCTGCTGGTAGCATTTACTTTAGTAGCGACACAGTACATAAAACCGACTTACAGCTGATTTTTGCGGCAATAGCTTTGACTATGACTTTAGCCGCTATTTTAGCAGAACGAGGTAATGGGCAATTCCTGAAGATTTTACTGTGGGGAAGTTATATTTCTCTACTGCTATTAATGAGATCAAACTACTGGATTTGGGAATTAGGGGAGGCTTATCCAGTCAAACCCGTGGCAGCGATGATCCAGCAGCTAGATCCAGAAGTAACGAAGATTTATACATCTTTTTCCTACCATAGAAGTTCATTAGATTTTTATAGCGATCGCACCATTATTCCCGCTTCTGTCAGCGAACTGCAATATCATTGGCACTACACTGGACAACCCTACTTCTTAATCCATGCAGATGTACTCAAACAACTTCCACTCGAATCAATCAAGCAGATTGGTCAAGCTGAAGATTGGATATTAATCACCAAAGAACCTCTTCTGTTGTAACAATTGATTTTTGCCCTTGTCCGCATTATTTCCCTTCTTGAATTTCCTCCGTCGTAGGAAATTGCTGATCGTAGTTTGTATTTTGCTGCGTCAACGTTATCATACTCAAGAAAATCGCCAGACCCACAGCCAAGCTTAATATAGGACGCTTGATCAGAATAAAATCTCGTATAATTCTAGCTAAAGGACTACTTTGACGACGCAGAGCCGAACAAAGCATGATTTGTTTGAGCATAAACGGATCGCGGACATAGTGGCCACTGCGACAGACCACTAGTCTTTGCTGACAATACGGACAGCTAAACAAGCCAATGTGTGACTCGGCCAGTCTTTGCTTGGCATTTCTTTGACAAATTGGGCAAGCAACATAATCATTATCAAAGGTGTGTATATTCATCTACCTCGTCCGCTTAATCCATTTACTCGCTCTATAACAATAGCTATATTGCATTTTGGGAAAATACTTAGTAGACCTCACAGTGTCATCTGACATCAGCCACGAATCAATCTGTGTAATTGTATTTCTACGAAGCATGGCTTGATGGTCGCAACACGAGTATAACTAAATTTAGGTGAAGATGGCTATTGTTTCCTGCTCGCCGATGGTAGATCCATTCAGTTCACAGACACTATATTTATTTTCTCTACAGATAATAAGTCAGCCCTGACTCGCACCCCACTAGCGATCGTTGACCGTGCCAATTTTAGATTTTGGATTTTGGATTTTGGATTTTGGATTTGTTTTTTTGGTTCAAGCCCCTCGGCTATACCTGTTCATCAATCTAAAATCCCCCAGGTGTATCCACAAGGGAATACAGTCAATCTAAAATCCCAAATTGTTTGACCATCGATAATTAATTCTCTCTTATTTAACCATTGTCATGATAAAAATTTTAACAAGCCGAATTTTTTTGACTAAACCTTTGTAAATCCCTCAAATGATACTTAACTTGTCTGCTTGATAAACAATGGCTGACAATAAGAAGTAGTAGCTAAAAATTTAAGTTTTTTCTCACCGATAGTTCCTTAATGGTACAAACTTGCATATTTATAGCAACCGCCAAGGAGGTTAAGACATAAACCGATCATCAAACTTAGACACCACAAAGGTTTTAACCCACTCCCCACGGACTACTCCCTACTCCCCAGCTATATCTGTGGAATTAATCCAAAATCCAAAATCTAAAATCTAAAATTGTTTGACCTTTACCCCACCTCTCAATGACTCTCTTGCCTCCCAGCGAACTGAGGAAGGTAACGGAACAACCTATATTTCCTACACCTTCTACTCGTTTAACACAACTGATTAACCGTTTTCAACTATCCCCAGAAACGGTTGTACTATTTTTAGCCCTGCTCATTGGCGGCGGTACGGCTATGGGCGTAGTGACATTTCACTATTTAATTGAGCTGATTGATCACCTGATGCGAGCAAAATTCCTGGGTGTAATTAATATCTGGGGTGACTGGACTTTAGCCTGTGTTCCCATCCTGGGTGGGTTAATTGTGGGATTGATGCGTTGGTATGCTCAAGACTTTGGCCCCGGACTTTCATCGATGATTGCTGCCTCTCAGGGAACAGAACTCAAGCAACAATTACGACCAGTCACAAAAATGTTAGCTGCATCTGTTTCCTTGGGAAGTGGTGCTTCCTTGGGAACTGAAGGACCAAGTGTAGAAATTGGGGCAAATTTTGGAATGCTGTTGTCTGTGATTCTCAAAGTGTCTCAAGAGCGACAACGGTTACTTTTAGGTGCTGGTGCGGCGGCGGGATTAGCGGCGGGATTTAACGCCCCCATCGCTGGAGTATTTTTTGCTCTAGAAGTAGTGATGGGAGCAACATCTTTTGCCACTTCTGCTGTCAGTGTGGTACTGCTAGCCGCAGTAGTAGCCGCATTAATTGCTCAAATTGGCTTGGGCGCACAACCTGCTTTTGAGTTACCTGTTTATCAAGTCCGCAGTCTTTTGGAATTACCGCTTTATCTGGGGTTAGGTTTAGGAGCCAGTTTAGTGTCTTTGACTTATACAGGCACAATTCGTTTCGCAAAAGCCGCCTTTGCTGGGTTAATTCCAGGTTTTGGCTTGTTAGGACGCATCCCTAAACCGATTCATCCCTTGATTGGCGGCGTAATTCTCGGCACAGTCGCTTTGCAATTTCCTCAAATTTTAGGCATCGGTTATGAAACTGTGGAAGCGATGCTTCAGGATGTGGAGTTTTCTCCCCATCTATTGGTTGTCTTGTTATTACTGAAATTATTAATGACGGCAATCAGTACGAGTAGTGGCTTCGTGGGTGGTTTATTCGCACCAGCGATGTTTCTGGGTGCTTCTTTTGGATCTGCTTACGCTAAAATCGTTACTCTGCTATTTCCGGCAGTTGGTGAGGTGATGGCGGCTCCTCCAGCCTATGCAATGGTGGGGATGGCAGCAGTTTTAGCGGCGAGTGTCAGAGCGCCATTAACAGCTATTTTGATGTTATTTGAATTAACCCGTGACTACCGCATTGTTTTACCTTTAATGGCAGCAGTCAGTTTAAGTGTGTGGGTCATAGAACAGTTTAAGCCAAATTTAAACTCTAATTCTAATCTGCAACAAATTGGTCTTTCTGAGTTGAAAGACGAGCAGGCGGAAATTGTCCAGCAAATTTTGGTAGAAGATGCTATGGTAATTTACCCGAAAAAGTTACCTGCAACTTTGGGAGTGTTAGAGGCAGCTCTTGAAATGATTCGCGATCGCTGTCGGAGTGCTTTAGTTATTGATCAAGCTGACCAATTAGTTGGTATCCTGTCTCTAGAAGACATTAATCGTGTTCTGCGTCTACCGCCAAATCAGTCCCATTCTGCCAGTGAAATTAGCACTAATTTAGCTAATCAAACTTTGATTGATATTTGTACCACTGAAATTATTTATGCTTGGTCAGATGAACTTTTGTCTGAAGCTTTAGATCGGATGTCCCTTCGCGGTTTGCACCAGTTACCAGTGGTAGCACGAGATAATTCTGAGTCCATTTTAGGCTTACTAGAACGCGAGCAAGTTACATTAATATGCAGCTTGACAGTAACGAACAAGGCACTTCAGCAACATTTAGCAGCAACAGTCATTAGTCATTAGTCATCAGCCAATAGTCAGTGGCCAGTGGAAAAATTAACAACTGACAACTGACAACTGACAATTAATTAAGCTGTAGCCTTTATGGCTTCGATCTCTTCCTGTTCATCTGCGTCTACCTGTTTCAGACGAATATGTTTTTTGCCCAAGGTGATGAGAAACTCATCTCCTGGTTTGAGATTCATCTGCTTTGTATAAGCTGAACCTATCAGTAAATTACCATTGGATTGGACGCTAATTCTATAGCTAGCACTACGCCCGCCGCGTCCATTTTCGCTGGGTGAACTGTCTAACTGAATGCCTTCAGCATCAATGAGGGCATTCAAAAATTTCATCATATTCACACGCTCTATACCATTTTTGGTAATGGTATAGTAGCCGCACTGCTTGGCTTTATCTTCTTTGCTGAGGGTCTCTAGCTCTTTAACTTTTTTGAGCAGTTCTTCACCCAGTAGGGGTTCTATTTTTTTCAGTTTAGGCATCAACTTAGATGAGAAATGAATGGTTGAAGTAGTTGAATCGATTTGATTTTAGCTGACATTGAGCTAGTAAGAACAGAATCCTTTAGTTTTTATCTCAGCTTTGCTAAGTATATTACACTCTGATCTGAAATTGTTACACAATTATCAATATTGTCAAGACAATCTATTCTCTATAATCTTCATAACTATATCTAGTTTGTGATCACTGCTAGACTATATTTGTTTAAGTTTCCTAAAGTCACCCTCAAAAGTTGTATAGCTGGTAAGCTTGAGAATGACAACAGAAGATGATCAGCAAAACTTCTCCTTTAATCATAATTATTGAGTGGTCAGTGGTAACAACAAAACAACTGACAACTGATAAATAAACAAAACTTGCCAGTATGAAACTAACTACCAGAGGACATTACAGTGTAAAGGCATTGCTTGATTTAAGTTTACAGCCAAGTTATGGCCCAGCGTCAGTGAGAGCGATCGCACTTCGTCAAGATATTCCCGCGCCTTATCTGGAAAAGTTACTAATAGAAATGCGTCGGGCTGGATTAGTTAAATCAATTCGGGGTAGCATTGGCGGTTACCAACTAGCATTAAAGCCTGTAGAAATTTCTATCGGTCAAATTTTAGAAGCCGTGGGCGAAAATATTACTCGTTTACCCCATCACACCCCAACGCCAGCGCAAACTGAAGATTGGGTAACATTCACTCTCTGGAAGAGACTCAACCAAAAACTCAAAGAAGCTTTGTACAGTATTACTCTGGCCGATCTCTATTATGATGCTCGCAGTTGGCAAGCTTCTCTGGGAGAAGAAGCTAGTTTTGTTGTTTAGTCATTGGTTATTAGTCATTAGTCATTGGTCATTCGCTTTCACATACAAGACAAATGACATCATCTGTGGTTTTAATTCTGGCTGCACTATTAGATTACTTCATTGGTGATCCTTGGGGTTGGCCTCATCCTGTCCAAGTTATGGGGTGGGTAATTTCTCGCCTGACTAAATTCTTTATTCAAGTTTGTCAGAGTTCTCTCACACAACGTATAGCAGGAATTTTTTTAGCCATAACTTTAATATTTGGTAGCGGCTGTGTAGGTTGGTTAATAATTCAAATTGCCAAAGGGCTGCATCCATTGTGGGGAATCGTCTTAGAAAGCATTATTCTCGCTAGTTGTTTTGCTTTCAAAAGTCTGCGAACAGCTGCGTCAGCTGTTTTAAAACCATTAACAGCCGGAGATTTAGAATCAGCTCGGAATATTTTAAGTAATTATGTAGGTCGAGATACACAAAAGCTTTCAGAACCAGAAATTTTGCGCGCTGTGTTAGAAACTGTGACAGAAAATGCTACCGATGGCGTTATGGCTCCGCTTTTTTATGCCATTGTGGGTGCTTGTGTGCCGGGTGTGGGTTTAATTCCTCTGGCTTTAGCATACAAAGCTAGTAGTACCCTTGATTCAATGGTGGGTTATCGCCAAGCACCATATACTTATTTAGGGTGGTTTAGCGCTCGGTTGGAAGACTATTTAACTTGGCTACCTTGTCGTTTAACGGTGATTACTTTGGCACTGTTATCAGGTAAACCCCGATATGTTTGGCGAATGTGTTGCAAAGATGGAGTCAAAGACCCCAGTCCCAACTCAGGCTGGAGTGAGTGTGCTTATGCTGCTATTTTGGGTGTGCAAATGGGAGGGACAAATTGGTATGGCGGAGTACCTAAACCAAAACCACTACTAGGAGATGCAATTCATCCCATTACCCCAAGTTCCATTGAAACTGCCTTATTATTGACTCGATATTCTTTTTTATTGTGGTTAGCGATCGCGATCGCTTTATTAAGCATATCTGTAAACAGATAATTAAAAATAGACATCTGGTAAAAATTAAATATCCGTTATCACAGAACCCTGGTAGAGAAGTTGTATCGAACGTCTCTATACTCTTTCCCACCGGATGTCTAATATAGAGCATTAGACATTGGGACATTTTTGCTCCCCGTCCCCTTGTACAGAAGCGATTAATAGCCTCTCTACTCATTCCCCCATTTAAACTATGTCTGCCAAAGTAGTTGAAATTCTTTCCTCAGAAGACCTCCGTCGAACCTTAACCCGCCTAGCCTCTCAGATTGTGGAAAGGTCCCGTGATTTATCCCAACTGGTACTCCTCGGTATTTATACGAAAGGAGCGCTATTAGCCGAATTATTGGCACGTCAAATTGAGATACTCGAAGGTGTCAACGTGGCAGTGGGAGCATTAGATATTACATTTTATCGAGATGATCTTGACAAAATCGGCTTAAGGACTCCTGCCAAAACCAACATTCCTTTTGACCTCACAGGAAAGACAGTTGTCCTGGTAGATGACGTAATTTTCAAAGGTCGGACGATTCGCGCGGCTTTGAATGCTGTGACTGAGTATGGTAGACCAGAAGTCATTCGTTTAGCCGTTTTAGTCGACAGAGGTCATCGAGAAGTCCCAATTCACCCAGATTTTATTGGGAAGCAACTACCTACAGCTAAAGAAGAAATCGTCAAAGTTTACTTACAAGATTGGGATGACAGAGATGCAGTTGAGTTGATAGGTGTAAGTAACTAGGAATGCGGATTTAATAAAATACAGCACCTTAGCCCTAACCCCTCTCTTTACTTTCGCGTAGCGTCTCCCTCTTCTTCCTTTGGGAGAGGCTAACGCCTGCCGTAGGATGCCCAAAGGGCTGTAGGGAGAAGGAGAGGGGAGACTTTAATAACTTGAATTAATAAATTTTGATGCCATCCTCCTTAAGGTAGACTATTATATTTATAATAAGGTTATCTGCTGACACGTTTTAGATAATTTCAATGATAATTTCATCCAAATCAAGTCCAGTGAAGACTTAACTGATTTGGAGTATTAATTAGCAGATATATTGTCAATTATATGGCACTTGAAAACAAACTAAACACAGGCAGCATTTTAGCATCATTTCCCCGATGCCTTCCCTACGTTATAACTTGACAAAACCGCGATTAACACGAAGGCAAGTTGTAATTTAGTATTAGTAGGAAAATTTTAATGAACTCCTCAGTTTATAATCATGAAGCTGCAAGAATTGCCGCTCTTTATAAATATAAAATTATCGACTCAGCACCAGAACAAGTATTTGATGATCTGACGTTTTTAGCCGCGCAAATTTGTGATACACCAATAGCTTTAATTAATTTGCTTGATGCTAATCGTCAATGGTTCAAAGCAAAAATTGGGTTAGAGATTCAGCAACTACCTACGAACATTGGCTTTTGTAGACGTTGCGTTCAGCAAAGGGAGACGTTGGTTATTCCTGACACCTTAGCCGATGAGGAGTATGCCACAGACGCAGTAGTTACTTCGGAACCTTGTGTGAGATTTTATGCTGGCGTACCTTTGATAGTACCAGGAGGTGAGGCCATTGGGACTATATGTATAGTAGATCGCATACCACGCCACATTACTCCAAAACAGGTGGAAGCACTGCAAGCAATTAGTCGCCTCATCGTTACACAACTAGAAGTCCGGCGTAACTCCATAGAAGACAACACCGCAGGTAAACGAGCCGATGTGCAAATCTGCGAACCAACACTAGAAAAGAAATTTCTACGCGCTCAAAGTGTGGAAAGAATTGGTACTCTTGCTAGTGGTATTGCTCACGATTTAAATAATGTGTTGTCACCAATTTTAATGTCAATATATTTATTGAAACGTAAATGTAGCGATCGCCAAACTCAGCACATTTTATCTATCATAGAAAATAACACAAAACATGGCATTAATTTAATGAAACAAATGCTGTCTTTTGTCCAAGATATGCAAACTGATATTCCCAAACAACCAGTCGCAGTTCCACACAGGGTAATTGAAGTAAAACACTTGATTTTAGAAATGCAGCAAATTGTCCAGCAAACATTTCCGAAATCAATTAGCCTTTCCACGGAAATTCAACCAGATTTATGGTCAATTTGGGGAAACAGCACGCAATTACATCAAATATTGATGAATTTGTGTCTCAATGCTCGTGATGCTATGCCTAATGGTGGTAACTTGTCAATATCTGCGGTCAATATTTTTATTGATGAAAACGCTGCCAGAATGTCTCTTGATGCTGACGTTGGTGATTATATTCTGATCACAGTTACAGACACTGGTTTAGGCATCAATCAGAACATATTAGACAAAATCTTTGAGCCATTTTTCACAACCAAGGAAATTGGTCAAGGCACCGGACTAGGATTATCAACAGTCATCGCTATCATTAAAGAATATCATGGCTTTATAAAAGTATCAACTTCAGTCGGCAAAGAAACAAAATTTCAGGTATATTTACCAGCCATAACTGCATGATCAAGAAAGATTCTGCTCTGATTTTAGTTGTAGATGATGATGCTTTTATCCGAATGCATCTGTGCCTTCTGCTCAAACAAGCTGGATATCAGTTCGCAGAAGCGAGTAACGGTTTAGAGGCACTTGCTACCTGTACTCGTCTCCGCCCTGATATAGTTTTGCTAGATGCCGTGATGCCGGTTATGGATGGGTTTACCTGCTGCGCTCAATTGCAAAAACTTCCAGATGTTGAAAACACATTTGTGTTAATCATGACTTCTCTGAATGATCAAGCATCTGCGGAACAAGCTTTTGCTGTGGGTGCAACTGATTTTGTCACCAAGCCGATTCAATGGACAGTATTATCTCAAAGATTACGCCGTCTGTTAGAAGCTAATGATGCCATACAGGAATTACGACGGCAAACTCAGTTAGCGCAAATGCAAAAGCAGCAAATGTCCATGGCTTTGGAGGCCGCCCACATGGGTATTTGGAACTTGAACCTCTTAACCAACCAAATTACTTGGTCTGATACCCTAGAACTTCTCTATGGTTGGGACAAAAGCACTTTTAAGGGTACTTATGAAGCTTTTATCAATTGCATTCATCCTCAAGATCAAGATTTTGTCAGATACGCGGATCAGCGAGCGATTCGGGAAGGAATAGAATATGATCTTGAATTTCGTGTGGTTTTACCCGATGGTAAGATTCGCTGGTTAGCCAGCAAAGGAGCAGCTTTTCATGATGCTTCTGGTGTAGCTGTGCTGATGTCTGGGGTAGACAGAGATATTACCAAACGCAAGGAAGCAGCATCAGCACTGGAAACTCGTGCTAATCAACAAGGGGTTGTCGCCGAACTTAGTCAAAAGGCGCTAGCTGGTACAGATTTGACTACACTGATGAACTCCTGTGTAACCCTTGTTGCTCAACATCTCAAGGTTGAATACTGCAAGATTTTGGATCTGTTACCAGATGGTAACGCATTACTACTGCGGGCGGGAGTCGGTTGGCAATCGGGGCTGGTGGGACAAGCAACTGTCGGCACTGATATCAATTCCCAAGCTGGTTATACTTTACTTTCTCACTCACCAGTGATTGTGACTAACCTTCAGCAAGAAACGCGATTTAATGGCCCAGCGCTGTTACATGACCATCAAGTGGTGAGTGGTATAAGTGTGGTCATTCATGGTCAAGAATCTCCTTTTGGCGTATTAGGCGCACATACAACCACAGAGCGGACTTTTACCAAAGATGATGTTTATTTTATCCAAGCTGTGGCCAATATCTTAGCAACAGCTATAGAGCGTCAACGATTTGAGGATGCACTGAAAACGAGTGAAGAACGTTGGGAGTTAGCTGTACGCAGTACCAATGATGGTATTTGGGACTGGAACCTGATCACTAATGAAGTATTTTTTTCCCGGCGCTGGAAGGAAATGCTTGGTTACGAAGACCAGGAAATTTCCTCTGATGTCCATGAATGGTGTTCGCGGATACATCCAGAAGATTTCGATGCGGTGCAACAAGCAATTGCTGACCACAACGCCAAGAAAACCCCATTTTTGATTATTGAGCATCAAATCCGCTGTCAGGATGGCTCTTACAAGTGGATTTTGGCTCGTGGTCACGCTGTGTGGGATGAAGATGGTTATGTGGTGCGGATGATTGGCGGGATTATGGATATTAGCAAACAGCGCGCGGCGCTGGATCAACTCCAAGAGGTACAAGCACAATTACAACGCCAATACTTGCGATCGCAATTATTCGCCGATATCACTGTGAAAATTCGCCAGTCTTTACAAATCGATCAAATACTCCAAACCAGCGTTACTGAAGTCCAGAAGCTACTACAGGCCGACAGGGTATTAATTGTGCATTTATGTAGCAATGGTTCTAACACGGTGCTGAAAGAAGCTGTAGTACCGGGTTTACCTGTTGTTTTGGGAGAGCATCTTGGCGACCCTTGTTTAGAAAAAAGTTGCATTGAAAAATATCGTCAGGGGCGCATAACTGCGATTACTGACATAGAAAAAGCTGGACTCCAACCTTGCTATGTGAAATCGCTGCAACAATTTAAAGTCAAAGCTAACCTGGTTGTTCCGGTCTTCTGCGAAAATCAACTTTGGGGATTGCTCATTGCTCATCAGTGCGATAGCGCAAGCGCTGACTTGTCAGTTCGCCCCCGTGAATGGACAACATGGGAAATTGGACTGTTGGGACAAGTCGCCGATCAAATAGGTATCGCCTTAGATCAGAGTTTAATCTTAGATAAAGAAACTCTTCAACGCCAAGAACTCGCTCGTTCTAACCAAGAATTGCAAGAATTTGCCTTTATCGCTTCCCATGATTTACAAGAGCCACTCCGGAAAATTATCAGCTTTGGCGATCGCCTCAAAACCACCAGCGAAAATGACTTAAGCGCACAAGGACGCGATTATCTCGAACGAATGCAGAATGCAGCCTTCAGGATGCAGACTTTGATTAAAGACCTCTTAACACTTTCGCGAGTTACCACTAGGGCGCAGCCTTTTGTCCCGGTGAACTTGACACAAATAGCCCAAGAAGTATTGTCTGATTTAGAAGTTAGTATTCAGCAAAGCAATGGACGTGTAGAAGTAGGTGATTTACCTACTATTAAAGCCGACCCCCTACAAATGCGCCAATTACTGCAAAACCTCATCGCTAACGCCCTAAAATTTCACCGCCCCCAAATACCGCCTGTGGTCAAAGTCTACAGTCAAATTCTGCCGACTCAATCAGATCAAGTGGCTGTAGTTTCCGAAATTTGCCAAATCACTGTTGAAGATAATGGGATTGGTTTTTCACAAAAGTATGTTGACCGCATTTTCAATGTTTTTCAACGTTTGCATGGTCGTCAGGAATATCAGGGTACTGGTGTGGGTTTAGCCATATGCCGCAAAATTGCCGAACGTCATCATGGAATAATTACCGTGGAAAGTAGACCAGGAGAAGGCGCAAAATTTATGGTCAGCTTACCAATAAATTGCAACTTCTAATTATTCTTCCTACAGAGAGATTACTAAAAGTCCGCAAAATGCAACCGTTTACCATAAAACATATCTCTGATAAAATGTAGCAATTTAATATTTATTAATACTTAACTTCGAGCCTGACTAGTTTAGAGGAGATAATTCAGGGTGAAGAATAGTCAAAAAACTGTCACAATATTAATGGTAGATGATGACGAAGATGATCACATATTAGTTCGTGAAGCATTAGCAGAAAGCCAATTGCCAATGGATCTGCATATTGTCAGCAATGGTGAAGAGTTGCTGGATTATCTGTATAATCTTGGTTTATATACAGACAAAACTCAAGCGCCACGTCCAGGGTTAATTTTATTAGACTTAAATATGCCTAAAAAAAATGGTCTTGAAGTGCTTCAAGATATTAAAACAGATCCCATGCTGCGGAGTATTCCCGTGATCGTACTCTCAACCTCAGATGACAAAGAGGACATATACCAGACTTACAATTTGGGCGCAAATTCCTTCATCACCAAGCCAGTAACATTTGCAGCCTTAGTTGAGATGATGAAAAGTATAGGAAAATACTGGTTTGAAATAGTGAAACTGCCACTAAAAGGCGTGGGAGAAATAAATGAACAACAACCCGATCAGAGTTCTATTAGTTGATGATGATGAAGATGATTATATCTTAACTCGTGATTGGTTTAGGGAATTTCAAGGATCTGGCTGCGAGTTGTCATGGATAGATAGTTATGAAGCCGGAAAGGATGCGATCGCATCTCACAATCATGATATTTATCTAGTAGACTATCGTTTAGGAATTAATAGCGGACTAGAGCTATTATGCCAAGCCGTAGCCAACGGTTGCGACTCCCCCATAATTTTACTCACCGGTCAGGGAGAGAGAGAAATAGACCTAGAAGCCATGAAAGCAGGCGCAGCAGATTATCTAGAAAAAAGCCAGTTAACTGCACCCTTGCTAGAGCGTTCCATCCGTTACGCAATCGAGCGCAAACACACAGAACACAAAATCCGCCAACAAGCCGCCTTACTCGACATTGCCACCGATGCCATTTTTGTGCATGATCTAGACAACCCTGTTTTATTTTGGAACAAAGCCGCCGAGGATTTATACGGTTGGAAAAAAGCAGAAGTAATTGGCAGAAAAACCCAAGAGCTTTGGCATGAAAACAATGAAGCGCTATTACAAGCAGCATTCAATCATCTCATGGAACATGGTTCATGGTTTGGAGAATTACATCAAAAAACCAAATTAGGCAAAGAAATCATTGTCGAAAGCCGTTGGACATTAGTTCGCAACTTTGCTGAAAAACCACAATCTATCTTAGTTGTCAATACTGATATTACCGAAAAAAAACAACTCGAATCTCAATTTCTCAGAGCGCAAAGATTAGAAAGCATTGGCACATTGGCAAGCGGTATCGCCCATGATCTTAACAATGTTCTAGCTCCAATTATGATGACAGCACAACTTTTACAATCGGAAATCCACAATGAGCGCTCTCGGAAGTTGTTGCCCATTTTAATTTCCAATGCCCAACGTGGAGCCAGTTTAGTTAATCAAGTATTATCATTTACTCGTGGACTTGAGGGAGAGCGTACCCTTTTACAACTAAAGCATTTAATTATTGAAATTCAGCAGATTATTAAAGAAACCTTTCCCAAGTCAATAGAAGTTACCAGCCACATTCCCCAAAATCTTTGGACTGTATCTGGTGATGCAACACAATTACATCAAATCCTGATGAATTTGTGCGTTAATGCCCGTGATGCTATGCCCAACGGCGGAAAATTAAAAATCTTCGCCGAAAATCTCTACGTAGATGACAATTACGCTAGAATGAACATTGATGCTCAAATTGGTTCCTATATAGTCATTACCATCATCGATACGGGCATGGGTATTCCCCCGGAAATATTAGATCGGATATTTGAGCCATTTTTTACAACTAAAGAAACAGGTAAAGGCACTGGGCTAGGACTTTCTACAGTCATGGGGATTCTTAAAAGCCACGGTGGTTTTGTCAAGGTACACAGCAAACCGGGAAACGGTAGTAAATTTCAGGTTTATTTACCAGCACAACATATCACAGAAACCAGAGAAGAAATTGAGCAAAGTTTGCCCCAAGGTAATGGAGAATTAATTTTAGTTGTAGATGATGAACCTGCGATCCGGGATATTACGAAAACATCACTAGAAAACCATAATTACCAAGCAATTACAGCCAGTGATGGCATTGAAGCCATAGCTTTGTATGTAGAAAATCAAGATAAAATAGCTCTGGTTTTAACCGATATGTTGATGCCGTCTATGGATGGAATCACAACTATTAAGACATTGCAAAAAATCAACCCGAATGTAAAAGTTATTGCTGTCAGTGGACTAGCAACAACTGATAAAGTAAATGCAGTGCATAATCTTGGCATTAAAGCCTTTTTAGCCAAACCTTACACAGCTAATCAGTTATTGCAAACCATTAAAGCCGTTCAAAATAGAAATTAGTGCCTTTGCCAGGAAGATAAATACAGCCAAAAATTTTAACCAACCAACCTCGCCAAATTCCCCATCCGTCTATACGGTGGGGATGGATAGCGACGGGACGCAGGACCCAAACTCCTGTCGGTCATAGCGTTACCATTACTGCATAAGTGTAGTAAACTATAGTGATGCTGACAATTTATTACACTAAGGAGTCGCGCAAAAATAACTTACCCATTTGCGGAAAGGAAGGAAATGTTCAAACCATTTTGAGGTAAGAGCCGATAATTCTACACTCCATGAAACTTCGACTAGCCACCCTACGGGTGTCTATATCTGCGGTCAATTATTCTTGCTCTCTTGCTTCTATGCAGCTTCATTTTAAGAAAGGTATAATTGGTGATGGCAATGATTGAATTACGAATTATTCAACTTCTTTAATTCCGGTTTTCCGTTCCAGAATCTCCTTCAGCACCAAAGTTACTACTGCTAAAAGTGCCAAAATTACAGCCGCAGAAAAAGCAGCTTCTGATTCATACTGTTTATAAGCGTCTTCAACAAATAATGGCAAACTCTGAGTTGTATTAGCAATGTTACCAGATACGACTGAAACCGCTCCAAATTCACCCATTGCTCTGGCATTGGTTAAAATCAAGCCATAAAGTAAGCCCCAACGGATATTGGGTAAGGTGACACGCCAAAATGTCTGCCAATCATTTGCACCCAAGGTTCTAGCTGCTTCTTCTTGATCTTTGCCAAATTCTTCGAGGATGGGAATTACTTCTCTGGCAACAAAAGGCATACTGACAAATGCTGTAGCTAGTACCATGCCGGGAAATGCAAAGATAATCTGGATATCATGCGCCTGAAGCCAAGGACCAAACCAGCCCTGTCTACCATAAAGTAGCACAATCATCAATCCAGCTACGACTGGGGAGATGGAAAATGGGAGGTCAATTATACTCAAAACTATAGCGCGTCCTGGAAATTTATGACGAGCGATCGCCCAAGCCGCACATAAACCAAATACTGTATTTACAGGCAAAGAAATTAAAGCCAGTGACAAAGTTAGCCAAGCTGCATGGAGAAACTCAGGTTTTGTGAGGTTAGACAGAAATGGGGTGAATCCTGTTTTGAAGGCTTCAAAAAAAAGGTTGATAGTTGGGATATATTGGACTAGGAATAAATAAGCGATCGCGATCGCAATCAAAACACCTGGAACCCAACTTTGCTGTTTGCGACTATTCCTCTTAGATGTTGTCATATCTTCTAGCCCAAGCTTGTAAGAAATTAATTGCTAGTAACATCACCAAAGAAATTGCTAGTAAAACCACACCAATGACAGTGGCACCAGAATAGTCATACTGTTCCAAGCGCTGGAAAATTAGCACAGGTGCAATTAAATCTTCATAAGATGTATTGGAAGAAATAATTACCGTTGAACCATACTCCCCCACTGCGCGGGAAAAACCCAAAGCCACACCAGTCAAAATTGTCGGAAATAAAGGTGGGAAAATTACTTTCCAGAAAGTTTGCCATTGAGTCGCACCCAGACACCAAGAAGCTTCTTCAATTTCGTGTTCCATTTCCTGAAGCACAGGTTGCACAGTCCGCACGATAAAAGGTAGAGATATAAATATCATTGCTACCCCAACCCCCAACCGAGTAAAAGATACCTTAATTCCCAATGGTGCTAATAGCGAACCAATCCAACCATTATCACTGTAAACAGTTGCTAGAGTTAGACCAGCAACCGAAGTTGGTAAAGCAAAAGGTAAATCTACCGTGGCATCAATTATCCGTTTGAAAGGGAAATCATAACGTACTAATACCCAAGCAATCAAAGTTCCAAAAACGCCATTGAGTAGCGCCGCAAACAGTGAAGTCACAAAAGTGACGTTGTAAGTGGACAATGCTAACTCACTGGTAGCGATTTCCCAAAACTTAGCCGGAGATTCCGTACTGGCTTTGAGGAACATCGCCGTTATGGGAACAAATAACATCACAGTTAGGTATCCTATGGTAATTCGCCAAGTCCAAGGAAGGCGAATTAAACTCTGTAGTAATACCTTCCAAATAGGAGGTTTATGATTAACTTGCACCGAAGAAGATACTGTCATAATTCAAAATTAGGTTTTTGTCTGCTGAGAGTCACAAGGAAGATAGGTAATTTTATACTGGTAAGGAAGTACCAGTGACCAATCACGAATCACCAATTACCGTTTGTTCTTAAGTTGAATTTGGTCGAAAACACCACCATCAGCGAAGAACTTTTTATCCACTGCTGGCCAACCCCCGAAATCATCAACTACACCCAGAGTTTTGACTTGAGGAAATTTGTCTGAAACTTCCTTCGTTTGGGCTACTGTTTCATTCACTGGTCGGAATCCCAATTTGACAAACTCTTCTTGTGCCTCAGGACTATAAAGGAATTTGATAAACCCTTCTGCGACTTCCCGTGTGCCATGCTTATCAACGTTTTTATCTACTACGGCAATGGGATTGTCAATGGAAATATTGACATCAGGAACAACATAGTCCACCTTTTCGCCCTTTTGTTGTGCCAAGATAACTTCGTTTTCGTAGTTGATTAAAACATCTCCCTGACCCTGTTTAGCAAATACGTCAGCAGCTTCTCGCGCATCTTTAGTCAGAATTGGCACATTTTTGTAAACTTTAGTGACATATTCAGTAGCTTTAGCCTCATCACCACCAGTTTTAACTACGGAATTCCATAGTGCTAAGAAATTCCACTTAGCAATACCTGATGTTTTTGGGTCAGCAGTAATTACTTTGATGCCATCTTTACTCAAATCTGCCCAGGTCTTGATAGCTTTAGGGTTGCCTGGACGAGTGATGATTGCTGCCACAGATTTAGAGACAATGCCATTATTGGGAACTTCTTTTTCCCATCCTGGCTCAATTAGTCCAGCTTTTTCAATCTTTTGGGTGTCTCCAGATAGTGCTAAGTGGACAACATCTGCTCCCAAACCATCAATGACTGCGCGGGTTTGGGAACCAGAACCACCATAACTTTGCTTGAAGGTGACAGTTTGGTTATGTTCTTGTTTCCACTTTTCTACAAATTTAGGAATAATGGCTTCGTGGGCAGCTTTGGTAACGGAAAAAGATACTAGGGTTAGTTCCACATTCTCCTTACTGGCAGAGACAGGACTGGCACCAGGAGTATCTGCGGTAGAATTATTCTCATTTGTACTAGAGCAAGCGCCAAGCCCTACACTCAAAATTGCCCCTGCTAAAAAGAGTGATCCAAAGCTTTTGAGTGAATTTAGCCTGAATGTAAATTGCGATTGTTTCGGTAAGCGCTGCCACAAATTCATTTTTCTGCCTCCTGTTAAACTACGGTTAGTTGATAGAAATAAAGTATTTATACTTTATGGTAATACGCGATCGCCGATTTCTGGTGATGAAATCTAAATAAAACATCACATTAACGATAGAGAATATGGGGATTTTAGCATTTTCACCAAAAATTACAAGACCATCAATTAGCTATTATCAATTTATGGTCATAATAATTTACTCAAATCATACATTTAATACTGATCAAGGAGTTTTTTTAACACTTTTTAATTAAGTAATATTATCAATATAGATTTCATATTTTATTTCCCTAATTCTTTGCTTTACATCATTTATAAAGAATTTGCACATCTAAAGTAGCTAATTTAGGTTAGTAATAAATAATACATACCATGTCCGATGGGAAAATATTTGTTTCGCCAGAGGTTTTAGGGTTGGTAGTGATAGTAATAGATATTACAGGTAACTCAGTGACATTGCAAGATAATCACCATATTCTTGACTGAGATTATGGTGATTAAATGACATGATAGAGAATTATTTACATATTCGGAAATTTTGATTTTTAAATTGTTTTTGTGCTATGGTAAATAGTCTTTTTGATTTCTGCAAGCTGCACACTCGTGACTTCTAGTCATGGGAGGTTCAAAATCATGATCTAGACTTTCCCAAATCTGCGCTCTCGTTGCTGGTAGGCACACAAGGCGCGGTGAAATTCAGTCCGGTCAAAATCTGGCCACAGAGCGTCAGTAATATAAATTTCTCCATAAGCCATTTGCCAGAGGAGGAAATTTGAAAGCCGCATTTCGCCACTGGTACGGATTAATAAATCGGGGTCGGTAATTCCGGCTGTGTACAGGTGACGCTCAAATAACTGTTCATCAATGTCATCAGGTTGAATCAGACCTTGCTGGACTTTTTGGGCGATCGCGCGGCAAGCTTGTAAAATTTCCTGCCTTCCGCCATAATTAGTAGCGACTGTAAACCGAATAGCCCGATTATTGCTCGTTTCTGCCATTGAGCGGGAGATTTCAGCTTGAAGCGATCGCGGCAGAGCATCCAAATTGCCAACAAACTGGATTTGCACATTCTCCTCAATCATTTCCCGTAGTTCTTGGCGTAAAACTTTTTGGAACAAAGTCATCAAAAAATCTACCTCTTCCTGGGGTCTTTTCCAGTTTTCAGTAGAAAAAGCATAAGCTGTTAGTGCCTGAATGCCCCAATCTTGGCAACAGCGCAGCAAATCCTTGAGAGCATCCACTCCTCGCTTATGTCCCATAATTCTGGGTAGGCCTTGACGTTTAGCCCATCGACCATTGCCATCCATAATCACTGCAACGTGCTTTGGCAGGAGTTCTCGTTTTAAGTCAGAAGGTAAATTTTGCAATTCAGTTTGTTGTGCTGTCATTTTTTATTGCGAGAAGCGGTCGATGGTAATCCGAGTAAACGTGAAACTAGTCCTATTGCCTTACTACCCATCTGACGACCCAAACCTAACAGACTAGGAGCAACAGCTTCCCGATCTACAGTAGTCGATAAGCGAGCATCTAAGGACTCTTTGAGTGTCCTAATGGTCAGTGGTCTATTGAGAGTTCCTCGTTCCGCTAAGGAAATAGAACCCGTTTCTTCTGATACAACGACACAGATACAATTTTCGACCCGCTCAGTAATTCCCATTGCTGCCCGATGGCGTGTTCCCAACTGGCGCGAGGCTGTGCGTCCCGAAAGTGGTAAAATTATACCTGATGACACAATCCGCGAGCCACGGATCAAGGTTGCCCCATCATGCAGTAAAGTTTTTGGCTGAAAAATTGTCTGGATCAGTTCCTTAGAAACATCAGCATTCAGCTTAACTCCCGGCACAGAAAAATCCCGCTCGTGAATCGGACCAGTTGTTTCCAAAATCAGCAAAGCTCCTATGCGGTTTTTTGAAAGTTCTTTAACCGCATCCACAATTTCATCAATCACACTATCAGAGTTAGGGATTGTTAAACTGGATGGCTTAAATAAATGCTGAAATTCACCACGTCCCACTTGCTCCAAAAATCGGCGAAACTCGGACTGGAGAGCCACCGCCATCGCCACAGCACAACCAATTACCAACTTTTCTAGCACAAAATTTAGCAGTGGTAGACCCATTCTGCCACTGATAGCTGAGGCTAACATCAAGATAATAAAACCCCGCACCATCCACAGTGTTCGGCGCTCACTAATAATAACTAGTATCATATAAGTCAGCGCTAACACTAACAAGATATCCAGAGTCCCAAGCAGCAAGGACTGCGACCATCCTAGGTTTGTCAGCCATTGCTTCGGTGAATCTCTCATGACATCTGGATTACTCTTTGTTCTTCCTCAATATTCTGTCATTTCGCTGTTATTTTCATGCCCCAAAAATTTCCGCTTGAGGAATCAGCGAGTCATTAGCCATTAGCTATTAATAATTTTTTAGCTAGTGACTTTATAAACTTCTTTTTCCCTGCCTCCCTTTCCTGCTACGGTGTACACACAAGTCATGGAATTATCTAAAAACCAGCAAATAACCTCACCCTATCTTGTGCATATCCCTCTGATGACTGAGGGAAAGATGTACCCACAGTAAAAGGTTTGATTTTTGAATTGTACAGTTTATTTGCTGATGTAATTTGGAAAATGTCTGTACACAGCAACCTTAAGGAAAGAAAGGGTTAACTGTTAACTGATTACTTCTGGACGTTTAGTCTGTCTGGTAAACAATCTTGTCGAATCAAGTCCTGATAACTTTCGCGGCGCAAAATTATATTGGCCTCGCCATTGGCGACTACAACAGCAGCTGGCCGAGGTAAGCGATTATAGTTAGATGCCATACTGTAATTGTACGCACCAGTTCCCATAATGACCAGAATATCCCCAGGTTCAGTTTTTGGCAGTTGAGCATTTTTAATCAGAATATCCCCTGATTCACAATGCTTACCAGCAATTGTCACTGTTTCTGTGAGTGGAGCAGATACCTTGTTGGCAACTACTGCGCGATAAACTGATTGGTAAGTAATTGGTCGGGGATTATCAGACATACCGCCATCAACTGAGACGTAGGTACGAATTTCGGGTACGACTTTCGATGATCCAATAGTATAGGCCGTGATGCAGGCTGTGGCAATGAGCGATCGCCCCGGTTCACACAACAATTTCGGCAAAGGCAGATTTGCGGCTGTACAAGCTGATTGAATGACTTCACAAATCGCCTTCACCCATTCTTCAATACTGGGGGGATCATCAGATTCGGTGTACCTAATTCCCAGACCGCCACCAACATTTAATTCTGTGATGTTTAAACTGTAATTTGCCGCCTTTTGTAACCATTGCACCATGACAGCGGCCAAATCTTGATGGGGTTGGCGTTCAAAAATTTGGGAACCAATGTGAGCGTGTAAACCTACGCAGTTCAAGGAAGGTTGCTGACTGACAAAGGTAAATACTTCGTCCAAATCGTTGGGGTCAAAGCCAAATTTACTATCTAAATGTCCGGTGCGAATGTATTCGTGAGTATGACATTCAATTCCTGGTGTTAACCGCAACATGATGCGGATGGGGGAAGATGTACTTGGTGCTTGTTCTGCTATCTTCACCAAGGTACGCAGTTCTTGCCAGTTATCCGCCACAATGGTACAACCAGAGTCGATGGCTAAAACGAGTTCTTCACGAGATTTATTATTACCGTGGAGGTAAAGTTTGTCAGGATTAACACCAGCATTGAGGGCTGTGTAGAGTTCGCCTCCTGAAACTACATCTATTCCCAAACCTTCGGATTGTGCGATCGCGCAAACAGCTAGACAATTCCACGCTTTTGAGGCGTATAATACCTGAGATTCTCCCTGGTAATATTGCTTAAATGTATCCCGGTATTGCTGACAAGCTAAACGCAGCGTTTCTTCATCTAAAATGTACAAAGGTGAACCAAACTGCTCCACTAGGGTTGTGACATCACACCCACCAATTTCCAGGATGTCTTGACTATTAACTTTGGCGGTCAAAGGCAAAAGTTCTTGATTGGGCGAAACATTTGCGTTTTGGCTGCGCCTTTGAGGTAAATACTGACTACCAGTATTTTGAACCTCCGTGGGGTGAGTCGATACCATAGTTTTTATGAATTTTCCTTGCTCAAAGTTCAAAGTGTTTTGGGCGTGGCGTAAAAAATTGTCCCGTTTCTCAGTTTACCGAAAATATCGCCGTAACAGGAGATATGCCTAACTTCAGTTCGCTATTGTCTCAACATTCCCCACAAACGTGACCTCATTAGAATTAAAGCTGAAAACACTGACCTCAGAGGATCTGAGTGCAATTTTAGAATTAGATATAGCCTGTTTTGGTGGTTTGTGGACTCTGGAGGGCTACCAAAGAGAGTTAGACAGTCCTAACAGTGAATTATTCGGTTTGTTTTCTCCCCTTGCTCCGTCAAAACTGCTAGGATTGGGCTGTTTTTGGGCAATTTTAGATGAGGCGCACATTACAATTTTGGCAATTCATCCCCAATATCACCGTCAAGGTTTGGGACAGGTTTTACTATATGCTTTGCTGAAGGCTGCTTGCGATCGCGGCTTGGAGCGATCTACCCTTGAAGTTCGAGCTTCTAATTTAGCGGCGATCTCTTTATATCAAAAATTTGGCTTCAAAATAGCGGGTCGGCGTAAGGGTTATTACCAAGATAATGGCGAAGATGCTTTGGTGCTGTGGCTCTCAGATTTACAATATCCTCAGTTTACAGAAACTTTGGAAAATTGGCATACTACTGTGAGCGATCGCTTGCGCCAGTTTTTTTGGCAGATGCTTTGAGTCATTAGTCATTATTTAATTTACCTGTTTGTTGGGCGCTGAAAATTAGCAACCCGCCATCAGGATCACATTAATGAGAAAAAATCCAGGTTTCCGGGAAAAATATTGATTAGAATATTTAATTAATAAAAGTTTTTAGTTTAGTAAAACATATATGTTGGCGATATTCTTGACTAAATGGTGATAAATATGGTATTGATAAGTGTTTGTAAATGGTTAAACTAATTCTTAACCATAGTAGCCTGTTGCATAGTAGTTAAGCCCAGAAACACTGGTAAACACAAGCTCCTCAGTATAGCAACCACATTAAAAGTAATAAATAATTAACAATAAAGCCATCATATTCGGCGAAACTTTTTGGTCGCCTATAATCTTTATACAGGCATCCAAAAGCCGAGCCTGTGCTAAAATCAGCATACCGGCACGACGCAGGTGATGGGAAAAATGTATGTTTGAACGCTTCACAGAAAAAGCCATTAAGGTAATCATGCTGGCCCAAGAAGAGGCCCGCCGCTTAGGTCACAACTTTGTCGGAACCGAACAGATCCTCTTGGGTCTGATTGGGGAAGGTACGGGAGTCGCGGCCAAAGTGTTGAAATCAATGGGTGTCAATCTCAAAGATGCCCGCATTGAGGTAGAAAAAATCATAGGCCGGGGTTCGGGCTTTGTGGCTGTGGAAATTCCGTTTACGCCACGGGCAAAGCGTGTTTTAGAACTATCCTTGGAAGAAGCGCGCCAATTAGGGCATAACTACATTGGCACCGAGCATCTGCTGTTGGGCCTGATCCGGGAAGGGGAAGGTGTGGCAGCCAGGGTGCTAGAAAATCTAGGGGTAGATTTATCTAAAGTACGAACCCAAGTGATCCGAATGCTGGGAGAAACAGCAGAGGTTTCAGCCACAGGGCCATCGGGACGCACCAAAACTCCAACCTTGGATGAATTTGGCTCGAACCTAACCCAAATGGCGGTGGACAACAAGCTTGACCCAGTTGTAGGACGCGCCAAAGAAATTGAACGGGTGATCCAAATTCTGGGTCGCCGGACTAAAAATAATCCAGTATTGATTGGTGAACCAGGGGTTGGTAAAACAGCGATCGCTGAAGGTTTAGCATCGCGAATTGCCAACAAAGATATCCCCGATATCCTGGAAGATAAGCGCGTAGTCACTCTAGATATTGGCTTGCTAGTAGCAGGAACCAAGTACCGGGGTGAATTTGAAGAACGCCTCAAGAAAATCATGGATGAAATCCGTTCTGCGGGTAATGTCATCCTGGTGATTGACGAGGTACACACCCTCATTGGTGCAGGTGCGGCGGAAGGAGCCATTGACGCAGCAAACATCCTGAAGCCAGCTTTGGCTAGAGGCGAGTTGCAGTGTATTGGAGCCACAACCCTAGATGAGTACCGCAAGCACATCGAGCGAGATGCAGCCTTAGAGCGACGCTTCCAGCCAGTAATGGTGGGTGAACCGTCAGTTGATGAAACTATTGAAATCTTGCACGGGTTGCGCGAACGTTACGAGCAACACCACAAGTTAAAAATCTCCGATGAAGCCCTGATAGCGGCCGCTAAATTGTCTGACCGTTACATCAGCGATCGCTACCTTCCAGATAAAGCCATCGATTTAGTCGATGAAGCTGGTTCTAGGGTACGTTTGATGAACTCCCAATTGCCACCAGCAGCCAAGGAGTTAGACAAAGAACTACGTCAAATCTTAAAAGAAAAAGACGACGCTGTACGCGGACAAGACTTTGACAAAGCTGGCGAACTGCGCGATCGCGAAATGGAAATCAAAGGTGAAATCCGGGCGATCGCTCAAAGCAAAACCAGCGCCACCGGGACTGAAGGTGAAGAACCTGTAGTCGGTGAAGAGGACATTGCTCACATCGTCGCGTCCTGGACAGGCGTACCGGTGAACAAGCTCACCGAATCCGAATCCGAGAAGCTGCTGCACATGGAAGACACCTTGCATCAGCGCTTAATCGGTCAAGAAGATGCAGTGAAAGCAGTGTCACGAGCCATTCGACGCGCTCGTGTCGGTTTGAAGAATCCCAATCGACCAATCGCCAGTTTTGTCTTCTCCGGTCCAACTGGTGTAGGTAAAACCGAGTTAGCGAAGTCCTTGGCTTCTTACTTCTTTGGTTCCGAAGAAGCAATGATCCGCCTGGATATGTCGGAATATATGGAACGCCACACAGTTAGTAAACTGATTGGTTCGCCTCCTGGTTATGTTGGATATAACGAAGGCGGTCAATTAACAGAAGCTGTCAGACGGCGACCTTATACAGTGGTGCTATTCGACGAAATCGAAAAAGCCCACCCCGATGTCTTCAATATGCTGTTGCAAATTTTGGAAGATGGTCGGTTAACCGATGCCAAAGGTCGCACGGTAGACTTCAAGAACACCTTGCTGATTTTGACTTCCAACATTGGTTCTAAGGTAATTGAGAAAGGCGGCGGCGGTATCGGCTTTGAATTCGCCGATGATGCTACCGAGACTCAATACAACCGCATTCGCTCTTTGGTGAACGAAGAACTGAAGCAATACTTCCGTCCAGAGTTCCTCAACCGTCTAGATGAGATTATCGTCTTCCGTCAGTTGAGCAAGCCAGAGGTGACAGAAATTGCCGAAATCATGCTCAAGGAAGTATTTGGTCGTCTAACTGAGAAGGGTATCGTCTTAGAAGTTACCGATCGCTTCAAAGATCGCCTGATTGAGGAAGGTTACAGTCCCAGTTACGGCGCAAGGCCGTTACGTCGAGCGATTATGCGCTTGTTAGAAGACAGTCTAGCAGAAGAGATTCTGTCTGGTCGCATCAAAGATGGCGATACAGCCTTAGTTGATGTTGATGAAAATGGCATTGTCCAAGTTAGTTCTCAACAAACACGGGAGTTATTACCCCAAGGTGTTGAGTAGTAGTTAATAACTTGTAAAAGTTTAAGAAGCGGTGGGGAATTTAGATTCTCTGCCGTTTTTTTTGTCACGCACCAGGCGCAGAGGCGCAGAGAGGAGGAAGAGGGGTTTTGGTCTAGGATAGAAATGTTAAAGTAAGCGATGGCTTTGCCCAATCTAGGCATCACACATAATTACGTCTTGACATATAATCAAAATAAATAAGAAACTACTGTGAGTTTATGGAAGTCTCAAAATCCACTACACAGAAACAGAAGACAGAAAAATTCAAAAATATCAGCCGCCGTGAGTTTATGAAGTTGCCATTAGAAGAAAGGCGACGTATCTTAGCAGCACAAGCTGAATTGATGTTACTGCACTACCAGCAAAATAAAGAATGGCAAGAATTACAGACAGGAGATTTGGTTGAATATTAGTTCTTCTGTACCTAAACGGGGTGATATTTGGCTGACTAATTTTGATCCAACCCTGGGAGCCGAAATAAAAAAAATTCGACCTGCTGTAGTGGTAAGTTCTGATGGGGTTGGTAAATTACCGATTAAATTAATTGCACCAATCACAGACTGGAAGGAATATTATGCAGGTAATATTTGGCATATTAAAATTGAACCAGACATCACAAATAATTTAACAAAAGCTTCTGCTGTAGATGTTTTACAATTGCGGGGTATTGATGTGCAGAGACTCATCCGTAAAATCGGAGATTGTTCGACTGAAGTTATGGAAGAAATCGCTGCGGCTATTGCTGCTGTAGTGGAGTATTTTTAATAAATTTGGCAGAATATGATTTGAAATATTTTACTTTAGTTGATTACCTATTTCCTGAATAAACCAATCCAGAGTTTGCTTTATTTGTTGATAGTCTTTCTTTTCAAAAAAGATTTTAAGTTCATTGGAAGGCTGATCTCTATCTAGAAAAGCGTTGAACTTATCGCCTAATTTGTATTGAAGTATATTTCTTTGTGACTTCCTGTTAATATAACTGATAATTGAGTCAGATGTTAAATATGTATCTTTCAAGTTAAACAGTCGAATATATGCGTATCTTTGGTCAAGTGTATTACTAATCATAACTCCATTTTTATTAACTACAAATTCCGAGAATATACTCTTTACCCGTTCTGCCAAAATATTATTATTTAGATTTTCCAGTTTTATTTTTATAGATTTACCTTTAGCTTCAACTCTTTCTGCTAGTGATTTACCATTACTATCTGCATGACTAGCAATATCTCTGATAGACATGATATGAGTAATCGTTTTGTATTCTTTATCTTTATGAGGTTCAAAATTTTTACGCACACAGTTAAAAAAATCTTTTAATCTCGCTATTTTAGAATAATTACTATCTTGCATTTTATCATAACCATATTTGTGATTTATGAATTTATTCAGTAGAACTTCTATTTGCAGGTAAGCTTTACGGCAATATTCTACAAAATTATCACTGATAATATCATTAAGTGATTGTTGATTATATTCTTCAAGTATTTTTCCGAGTTCATCATTCTCTGGTATGTTGAGCCATTCATATATTGAATAATCTATTAAATATATTTTATGTGAATCTATTTTAATTTCTTCCCTAGATAATCTTTCTATATATAGGGAAATACTGTTTAAATTGCAGTTAATTTGTTCTAGTAATTTTTGAGATGTTATGTCCATTAATTGATACGCAACTGTTAAACAATACAAAATTTATAAATTATTTAGCATTTTATATTGGTTAATATATTTTTGATAAATAGCATTATCCTTTCCTCTTACCATACCTATAAACTCTATTTTTCCTCTCAATACTTCCTTAAATTTAAGTTTTTCTTTTATATCTAATCTTGATTTAATTACGTATTTATCAAAATATTCATTTTCCGCAGCTTCAAGTCCAAATTTAGCCCAAGCATGAAGCATAGCACGAACCTGACGTACATAAGTGCGGTCAAGATTAGGAAAAAGATTGGTTGTCAAACCCGTAACTTCTTGATGATTTTCTCTAGCTTGTAATCTACCTTTACCCTCATTTAATTCAAATCTGTTTCCATTAATGATATTTGATAAAGTATTGCCAATAACTAATTTTTCTCCATCTTCATCATTAGTTATATATGCCAAATCTCTAGGAAATTTAGGTAAGGTTGTCGAGAAAGTAATATCATCGGCATATCTTGTATAAGTCGCTTTACAATCTTTAGCTAACCTCTGCAATTGACTATCCATCTTGGCACAAATCATATTCGTAATTATCGGTGAGGTTGGTGCGCCTTGAGGTAACTGATTGTTATGACAACAAATTTGCGCTAAAACTGTGGCTACGTCCGGATGTAAACCATAGGGAGTAGCCATGAACATACCCCGCACCCGACCAAAATTAATAGAAGGGAAAAAATCTTTTAAATCAATATTGAGAACATAGCGTTTTTTAGCATGAGCTTGAGCATTAGTGACAATATTCTTTCCCATGACAAAACCATGTACTGATGGCTTTATCTCATAAACTGCTTGTAAAACTTGATTAAGTTTACTTTGAATAATTTTCAGCGCAGTTATAGGAGTTGAGATTTGACGAATACCACCAGATTTTTTGGAAATTTCAAAGTTTTTATAACGATTTTCACATTTAACAAGATATATATGATAAATCAGACGAGAATAAGAAATTTCTAAAAAGTCAGCTATCTCAATTGGTTCTTTGAGAGAGTAAAATTTTTCTCGTAAAGATTCAGGACTTTGCTTGAGAAATAACTGGGAGTTTTTTTGCACTTTCTCCGTTATGGATAATTAAAAAGAAATCACTTGCGGGTGTATTCTCGCTTATTCGGACACGTTTAAAGCAGTTAAAAAGGTTAAATTCATAGTTAAAATTAACCGTAAAATACACCGTCGCAGGATCAACAACGGAAATCAATACTTATTCCCGCAAGTGATTTATATGATTAGGATGGTAAATCACTTTGAATGTGTGATTTAAAACTAATTAAGATAATTATACAGGAAAATACACGTTATTGACTGAAAATACACTGAGCTATGGTGGAAATTCTGCCTTAGCAAAGCTTAACGTTCGCATAGCGTCTCGGTCAGGAGAAGAGAATGTATCGCTTGAAATGGAAATAGTGCGATCGCATTATCACTTTCATTACTTTAAAATAGAATTTGTATCCCCCAAAAGGCTTATGACCCTAACCCTTAACCTACCACCTACTTAGAGCAATATCTTTTGCAAGAAGCTAACAAACAAGGGCTTTCGGTTGAGGCGGTGACATTGCAAGTTTTGACAGACTCTATTCTGTTAAAACAAAAGCGAGCTGAATCGGTTAATCTGCTTCAGTCTTGGCTGGATGATGAGGATGTTGAAGAACAGCAAGAAACAGGTCAGTACCTCATTAATCCGTTAGACGAGGATCGGCTGTCTGAACGTAAGTTATTTCCACTTAAGATGAAGGGGATTACTTGGTGAGCCGAGCCATAGTATTAGATACAGGACCCCTCGGACTAATCACCTAAATAAATTCTAGATTAATTTGAGCTTTCTTATTTCACTTCAGTCGGCGGATGTTCTCCTATTGCGTATAACACACGACGTAAATTAACTACGCCTTCTCGATTTAATTGTAGTGTTTCTACCGTAGCACGTCCTGTAGAAGTCAAGCCAATCACTAAAATAAAATCATCATTCCAAGCAAAATGATCATTCCATGTCTGTTGACGTGGATGGTAAATAGAAACAACATTACCACCTACCTGATCAATTCCTTCAGTCTTGTTATATTTATGATTATTGCAACCCTGACAAGACAAAGCTAAATTATCCAAACTTGTTGTTCCACCTTGGCTTCTAGGAATAATATGCTCGATTGAGAAGGGTTGAATAGCAAACCGCACTTGACTGCGACAATATTCACAAAATCCATTTGCACGTTTAGCGACAGCTTTTTTCTGTTGGGCTGTGACTCTTTTTTCAGACATAAACTTGCGTCTGAATACCTAAACTTTCCATCAACGCATTCAGCGAAATTCCTCGTAAATTGGCTAACTCTACCAAATATTCAATACGTTGTGCTTGTTGTTTTTCAATCTGTTCAGTTAAGCTCAATAACTCTCTATGTTCCTCATCAGTGAGCGTTTCTATATCTCTTTTAGCTATTAAATCGTTGTAATAGTTCTGAATCTCTACAGAAATTCCCTGATTAATTTTTAATAACAATTCTGACTCCTGTTGCATCAAACTCGGAGCAGTACGTTGTGCTTGTAAAGCGATAACTTGAGAAATGAACTGCTTTAAATCTGCTTGATTCAATTGCTCAACCGCTTTGAGCAAATCATCTGAAGACAATTGTAATTCAACTTTCATTGTTGGCATTTTGCATCTCACCAGTTAATGTATTGCTATTGTATATATTGTCACCACCACAGCCAAGTTTATTTTATCTCAATTATACATAAACTTGTGTCTGACTACCCAAAGTTTCTATAATAATAGTAAACCTATTAATGATGATAATGATTGAACACTATGAAAATGAAGAACATACCATCTTTCACGGTGATGCTATCAGCATTTTAGCAAATCATATTCCTTCAGAATCAGTAGATTTAATTTTTATCGATCCTCCCTATAACATAGGTAAGAAATTTGGTAACTTCCGTGATAAATGGGAATCTGAGGAAGAATATATCAATTGGTCATATCAATGGCTTGATGAGTGTATTCGTATATTAAAACAAAATGGTTCACTCTATGTCATGACAAGTACCCAAGCCATGCCTTATTTTGATATTTACTTGCGAAAAAAATTAACTGTTCTCAGTCGGATAATATGGCATTACGATAGTTCTGGAGTTCAAGCGACAAAATACTTTGGTTCAATGTATGAACCTATTCTTCATTGTGTAAAAAATAAAAACAATTATATTTTTAATGCAGATGATATCAAAGTTGAAGCTAAAACAGGCGCACAACGTAAATTAATTGATTACCGAAAATCAGTCCCTACTCTCTATAATACAGAAAAAGTACCTGGGAATGCTTGGTATTTTCCTCGTGTGAGATATCGCATGGCAGAATACGAAAATCATCCTTCACAAAAACCAGAGTCATTGCTAGAAAGAATCATTTTAGCAAGTAGTCATGAAGGAAGTTTAATACTTGACCCCTTTGCTGGAACTTTTACAACTGCTGCGGTGGCTAAACACTTAGGTAGGAAATCTATCAGTATTGAACTGCAAGAAGAATATCTAAAAATCGGTTTGAGAAGAATTTTAGAATGGCAAGAATATAAAGGGGAAAAAATTTCATCACCAGAGAAAACCCATAAGTTAAAAAATAAAAATGGTGAGAAAATAGATTTAGAAGATTTAGACTTTATCCAAGGGAGTGTCTTTGATGCAAATACTACAACATGATTTTACACAAACAATAATTACTATTAGACCTATTGCAAAATTGATTTTATGTTATGATGGGGGTTTGCGATTTTGGTATGGCTAAACTTAACTCGTAGTTGTAAATTGCGGACAGTAAGTTACAACGCAGGCCATAACGACGACGGCGATTACGATATCTATCACCAAATATTTTAAAAATCTTCAAGCGACGATTAATGTGTTCAATGCTGATTCTCGCTTTTGCTAGAACCCGATTATAGTCTTTTTCTAAGAAAGAAAGTTCTCTGTTTTTAGGCTTCTTTTTGGGAGTGTAACTATTGCTATGGTATTGATCAATTCCTTGATAACCACTGTCGTATAAACCTTGTGTTTCGGAATGAAAATGAATCCCACTCGCTTTAAATAAGGAAAAATCGTGGCAACGACCTTTACCAAAAAAAGTACAAATAATTTCCCCTGTCTCTTGATTAATAATCAGTTGGCTTTTGAGGGTATGACGTTTTTTCTTTCCTGAGTAAAATTGCTTTTGTTTTCTTTTTGGACGTTCAATGGGGGTTTCAGTTACATCCATAACTACAACTTTCGGCTCTTGAGAGCCTGTGAGCAAGGCTTTTTTTCCTGGCAGACGAAACATTCCTGACTGCATCAATTCTGATTCTATGCGATGAACAATACGACAAATAGTCGATTCTGATACTCCCCAACTGGTAGCAATATGAAAGTAAGTGCGATATTCTCTCCAATATTCCAGAGTCACCAAAACTTGTTCTTCTATACCTAACAGAGGTTTCGCCCCGCTACGGCTGTGTTTATTAATTGCCTGGAATGATTTGATAGTTTTAACTATTTTCTTAAAAGTCTTTTTTCTGACTCCAAAGCGACGTTTAAAGGCTCTTGGATTTAACTTTTGGATGCACTGATAATTCATTTCTTCATCACCTTATATATATTAGGGCAATGTATAGAATTTGTTTACTCTTTTTTTGGCGATAGCTCCTACCCAACTCCCAGGTATCAACTTTTTCAATTATCCCACCTCATTGGTATTCAAGTAAAACCTCTCATCGTACCATAAAAACGATTCTGCAAGAGGTCTATTCTTAATAAATATTTTCCTGGACATGGAGATGTTATTTTAAATAACAGTCAACTATAACAGTACATCAACATTAAAAGTAAGGCTGCAAATCGTGGTTCAAAATCAAGAGCCAGTTTTGCGAATCATTATGCTATATATGTTTTGATTGAAGATTATTTGGATAATAAATTTCATATTGAAAATGGCTATGAAGATTAAAAAGGCGCACAATATACGGCACTTTTAAGGAGACAAAGAGAATTACCTTTCGGGAGCAAACTGCAAAATCATGCTCTGAATCATCGTTTGAATGAAGAATTTAAAAAATATTTTCCCACATCACAGTATTTACCAATACTCAGAGATGCGGAAACAAATAGATATTGGATTCATGAAAATCATCTAAAAATTCAACTTGATAATCAAATCATAAATATTGCTGAATCTGTTAAAGATATTATTGATGCTTATATTAAAGCGAGAATTAACTCATTCAATGAGTTTATGAGTGATTGTCAAAAACTGATTGAGATTCAAGAACAATCATCGGAAACAGCGATTGAATTCATTAGAAGTTTATTAAAACCAAATATAGATGCAAGAGTATTTGAAATTGTTAGTTACGCAATTTTAAAACAGTATTATGCTGAACATAAAATATACTGGGGTTGGTCGCCGGATGAATTAAATCTTGAGAATTTGATTTTGTATAAAACAGGACGGACTAATGCTAATGATGGTGGGATAGATTTTGTCATGAAGCCTCTGGGTCGTTTTTTTCAAGTAACAGAAACTATAGATGCGGGAAAATACTTTTTAGATATTGATAAGGTACAAAAATATCATGTTACGTTTGTTATCAAAACTGAGCAATCAGTTGAATATTTGTTCAGAAAAATAGAGGAACAAGCAAGGACAAGATATCAAATCAAGGCTATTATTAAGAAATATATGGAATGTATAGAAGAAGTGATAAATATTCCAGAACTAATACTTCGTTTTAATAAAGTCTTAGAATTTCAAAGGGCTATTCAAGTAATTGAAGAAATAGTTTTGCAAAGTCGAGTTGAGTTCAATATGGAAGAAGAAGCAGTTGAGGATGAAGTATGACGCTTACAAATACAACAACATATAGTGTTCCATAATATACATCGGAAAAAGTTAATGCGATCGCCTAGCTTACCGTAGCTATTCATTCGCTAGATATACCAAATTTTACCCAAATGGACTTGTTAATAAAAGTCATAATGAGTATGATTAAGTAAGACACAAAACGAAGGAGTTAACTAAATTCCTGATTATGAGAGTTGAAGAAATTCCATTGAATCAAATTAAACGGCCGTTACCCCGTGCAAACGATCCAAATAAAGTACAAACCTTAATGGAATCGATTGCAGCTATTGGCCAGCAAGAACCCATTGATGTCCTAGAAGTGGAAGGACAGTATTATGGCTTTTCTGGTTGTCACCGTTATGAAGCTTGTCAGCGCTTAGGTAAAGAAACAATTGTCGCCAGAGTCCGCAAAGCTCCACTTAGCGTCCTCAAGATGCACTTAGCATGAGTTAATAGATTCTAGCTCCCTAAAACATATAACCAAATAGGAGAAAAATATGTCATCCAAAGCAAAAGCCAAAAATGTCAATATCGGTATTGACGATGCAAGTAGGGCTAAAATTGCTGAGGGGCTGTCTCGCCTCTTGGCTGACACCTATACACTGTATCTAAAAACTCATAATTTTCATTGGAACGTGACAGGTCCGATGTTTCAAACATTACATTTAATGTTTGAGACTCAATATACAGAACTAGCCTTAGCAGTGGATTTGATTGCGGAAAGAATTAGAGCATTGGGATACCCTGCACCAGGAACTTACAGCGAATATGCCAAACTGAGTTCAATTCCAGAAACTCCCGGAGTTCCCAAAGCTAAAGAAATGATCAGTTTGCTGGTGGAAGGACAAGAAGCAGTAGTCAGAACTGCACGTTCTATTTTCCCTCTATTGGAAGAAGTCAATGATGAACCCAGCGCCGATTTATTAACTCAACGGATGCAAGTCCACGAAAAAACCGCTTGGATGTTGAGAAGTTTATTGGAAGAATAAAAGAGGGAGTAGGGAGTGGGGAGTAGGGAGTGGGGAGATAAGCAATGACAAATGACTAATGACTAATGACACCCAGAAGTTGCAAAATTTGATGCAACGTGTAAATATTTCTAGTTTTAAAGGGTTGAGTCGTGATGCTGGTGTCTCAGAACGTCAAATTTTGCGGCTGCGACAAGGCAAACTAGAACAGATGCGGGTGGATGTGCTGCTGAAGTTATCGCAAGTGTTAAAAATTTCGTTGAGTGAATTAATAGAAACTTTTTCACCACGGGCTAAAGGCTGCGCTAACAGCACTGTCCACTCCCCACTTTCTAGCCAAAAAGAAATTGCAGACCTAAAAACAGAGTACCAGCGATCGCCTCCGGCACTGCGCGAAGCGCAATTGCAACTGCAATTAGAACAACAGCGAGAAATATTAAAACAAGAATTCCAGCAGTCGAGTTTACAACTACTGGAATCTTTATTATTACAATGGCCGACAGTAGCCCAGAAAGCTACGGAAAATCCCCAGTTAGCAGCAATTAAAATTGTGCCTTTGGTGCAGAAGCCCTTAGAAAGACTATTACAGGAATGGGGAATACAAGCGATCGCACCAGTAGGAGCAGAAGTACCATATAATCCCCAAATGCACCAATTAATGGCAGGAACAGCACTACCAGGTGAAATAGTCAGAGTACGTTACACAGGCTACCTACAAGGCGACAAGCTCCTGTATCGAGCCAAAGTCAGTCCAGTTTGAAAGGTCATTGGCGGTTGGCCAAGAAGCAGGGGAGAAAGTTTTTTCCCAATGACCAATGACCAATGACTAATGACCAATTAAGCTGGATAAATCCGCAAACGCCGATTTGGTTCCTCGCCAAAACTATCAGACTTGAGTCGATAGTGTTCTACCAACTCATGCTGCATTTTGCGTACTTGGGAAGAACGAGGCAATAACTCCACTGGCTGTCCTTTGGGAATTACAATCTGCTCTACAGCCAGTCTGGCTTCTTCAAGGGCATCCATTTCGTCATCACTGCCACTGTGCAGAAACAATTGCAGTTCTCGGTCATCGGTCATATCCGGATCTTCAATGTTCAGCAACCGCCGCAAACCACGGGTAATCTGCGGAATTGTACTGGACTTAATCATGTGAATTGGCACATGACGAGCTTTGGCCATTTGCCGTAATTTGGCTTGGTTTTTAACGTGCGATCGCAATGCCAAAATTGCATCAGCAGTATCAATGTCTTTTGTCAAGATCACTGGCAAAGTTAGTACACCAATCACCTGTTCTAATTGATGGCGACTAACACCATAGGGATAAATGTGTAGCGGCAAATCTTCGCCGTTTGGCCCTGCGTGTCTACTGGTTTTGACATCAAAACTCTCGGAGTAATTGAAGGATTCATCCAGCAAGCGGTCAAATTCACTACGTCCAGTCATCCGCTCCCGTTCTAAAGACAAAGGAGGCAATGCTACCATTTGTCCTGATGAACGCCAGCCATTAATCGGTCGTGCTGGTGGAAACGATTCCTCTGTTGGGGAAACTTGCCCACCTCGACCGTTAACCACTGATAGCTGCCGTATCATCGCCACCTTACCTTCGTTATCAACGGTTCTGGTTTGTGGACTAGGCTGACGACCTCTGAGCAGAGTATCTACCGTATCAGCCACACTTTCGTGTATTACCCAGCGTTGCCGTTCCAACATTTCCACAGCAATCTCGAAAGTAGGAGGAGCTTTGCGTTCCAAAACCGTCTTTTGACTGCCGCGCCTTCTGGCTTCATCATCCCCTAAAGTCACAGCCTGAATCCCGCCAACTAAATCAGAAAGAGTGGGGTTTTTGATCAGGTTTTCAATTTGGTTCCCGTGGGCAGTACCGACCAATTGCACACCCCGTTCAGCAATGGTACGCGCCGCTAAGGCTTCTAATTCTGTACCAATTTCATCAATGACGATCACTTCTGGCATATGGTTTTCCACTGCCTCAATCATCACTTGATGCTGAAGTTCGGGTTGTGCAACTTGCATTCGCCTCGCACGACCAATAGCCGGGTGAGGCACATCACCATCCCCGGCGATTTCATTGGAAGTGTCAATAATGACTACACGCTTATGGAAATCATCCGCCAAAACACGGGCAATTTCTCTTAAAGCAGTAGTTTTACCCACACCTGGCCGCCCCAGCATGAGAAGTGATTTACCAGTTTCCACCAAATCGCGGATCATGCCAATTGTGCCGAATACAGCCCGACCAACGCGACAGGTTAAGCCAATAATCCTACCGCTACGGTTACGAATAGCGCTGATGCGATGCAAAGTTAGCTCAATTCCGGCTCGATTATCTCCGCTAAAGGTTCCGATTCGCTGAATGCAATCATCAATTTGTGCTTGAGTAACGGGTATTTCGCTCAGATACTCAGCTTGGTTAGGAAAGCGAGCCTCTGGGGAACGACCCAGATCCAAGACCACTTCAACTAAACTATCTCGTTGGGGATGACTCTCTAGGACTTCTCGCAGGTCTTGGGGCAAAATGTCTAATAACTTTTGAAGGTCTTCTTTAATCGTCATGCTTTCTATGGTGACGTTTTTAGAGATAAGGTTTACACGCTCGCGCAGTCGAAGTGAACGAGCGATTAGCGCTCTTGCTGTGACTTGATCTGGGAAACCAGGGAATGGGCAAGCTTTACTGCTGGCCAGAGTAATTCGGGTTCTGCTTCGAGGCGAACTTTCGCCTTGACACTGGTTTGACTCACCTCCTTATTCTCTAACTGATCGAGAATTGGTGACAGCAGTACACGGGCGTAGCTACCGTAAGCAATTCCAGAAACATGGGGCTGAGGATGGTACTCTGCACTTTTCAACAGTCCCATTGCCTTTAACTTAACAATGGTGTAGCTATTAGTGCCACCTGCTAACTGCACATATCCCGGTAACTTAGCTGTTAAAACTTTCTGTCCTAGTTTCACCGTTGCTAAAGTAGTACCATCTCCAATATCACCACTCATAGGACGGCCGTCTGTCTGCCAAATTAAGGTACTACGCGTTGGGGTAATTACTTCAGTAATTGCACGTAGGTAATCAATCATGCCCTCGCCATCGGGACAGCTAATGGCTAATACCTTTAGTTGGTTAGCCCAAGGTGAAATGGTTTGCCATAATTGCCGAAATTTTGCCAAGTGTCCAACTTTTGTGTGAATTTCTACGGCATCTACGACCTTTGACATTACCAATGGCGCGATCGCTGTCGCAGTGGACATATATGATTTTGTATAAATTTTACCATATGGGCAAACGGGTAGGCAACGTCCACAGCCATAGCACTTTTGGGCTTCAACTCCCGAAGTGTCATCTATCCTGTTAAATACGATCGCTTGGGCTGGGCAAATCGTTTCACAGGGTCTAGGGCAATCTGTAGGACATTCAGTAGAGTTAAACTCGGCTTTGCGAAAATGGGGATCTTCTCCATCGTTGACGCTGACCATCAAAAAAGGTAAATTGCCTTCATAGCCATAACCCCGCGCCTTGGCATCCTTCACCAAATGCCTCGCTACTTCTAACCCTTCCTGGGCTGCGACGATCACAGCTGGATCAGCTGCCACATCTATACAGTCAGCGCCTGCCAATGTATATGCTAACGTTAAACTTCTGACGGAGGGCAGATGTTGGAAGCTGGCTCCGCAGATCAGCTTAAACCAGTGTCCTGCTTTCAAAGATTCTAAAGGGGCGAACAAATCAGTCACATTTCTATTATGCTTTTTTTTTCGGAAGGGGTCGCCTTTTTATGTATAAATATTACATTTGTGAAGTAATCATGTCAATTTCGTTACCAATTTGGCAAAACTTTCCAGTCTCTGATGGTGTTAATCGTGTATTTACACCCAATCTATAAAAATGATTAAAGTATGATGAGTCTGCCCAATCTGGTAAAGTGGCTTTTCGGTGCTGCACAAATATTTTTTGGAAGTTTGGGTCAGCTTCTCCAGAGTCAGGATTGCGTGTTGGCACTATACAACGCTGACACGGGTTGACTCCAAATAAGCTGACATCTCCGACTCGCAAGGAGACTATATCGCCTTGTTGACTAAATAACTGATCTTCCCAAAATGCTGGTACACCACTAACTTCAATGTTGGCACGGATGCGGCGACGCATATTATCAACGTTCAAACCAGGAAACCAGGAAGCTACTTCTGTTAAAGTCGCTGTACTAATTACTGTTGGCCCTGGTGAGTTGGTATCGTCGGGAAAGCCCAGGACAGGATTTTGCCCTAATGTCACGGCAAACCCCAAAAAATCACTGAGGTTTGCTGCTATCTCTTGCTGTTCTTCATCTAGATGAAAGACTTGTGGTGAGTCCTCCTTGGCAGTTTCCAGCGAGATGGTTCGATTGAGAATGTCAAACTGTGATCTAATTAAATGGATTTTACTATTGCCCTTGCCATTGACAAACTTACCCTGTCCGTCAAAGATGGCAAACTCGCGGTCATATTCTAGTGCGCCACTGGCTAAAATCTTTGCTTGCTCAACTTCAACGCCATCCAATGATTTAATCGGGTAAAGTAGAATTTTGGCTAAGTATGGCATTAATCTATGGATACAATGGTGGCTGATCAAGTCCACCAATATGATTTAGAGGCCAAAAGCGGAGTACGGCACGACCGATAATATTGCCACGAGGTACAACACCCCAGCAGCGACTATCGTAGCTACTATTACGGTTATCACCTAAAACCAAGTATGAATTGGGGGGTATAGTTTCGGGTTTTGCCAAATACGCTTGCTGGGGTGCTGATGTGCAAACATCAATTGCTGTGCGCTGCTCGGAATTCAGGTATTTGACTTCCTCAAGGGGTTTATTGTTAATATAGACTTGGCCATCCTTGAGTTCTACTTTTTCTCCAGGTAAGCCGATTATACGTTTAATAAATGCGTCGTTGTATTGTTCTTCTTGTAGTGTTTTTGTCGGCGAAAAAACTACAATATCTCCCCTCTGCGGTTCAGAAAACCGATACTTCAATTTATCGACAATGATCTTGTCTGCCTCCCACTGGTTTGGTGTACCATTCAGTGTAGGTTCCATAGAGCCAGAAGGAATCCAGCGAGCTTCAGCAACAAAAGTACGAATGCCCAGGGCTAGCACAATACTTAATACAACTGTTCTGGCTAGTTCTGCGAACCAGGAATTATCGGGTTGTTGACTAGAGTTATTATTAGACACTTGATTTCGCATGAAACTACTGAAGTAAGGGAGGAGTGCAGTAATTAATTCGTTCGGGGAGACGATATTCTTTAATCTTAACGAGTAAATTCTGATTTCCCGGTTGAAGTTCGGAGATATGGCTCATGCCACGCTCCGCCGCATATCACAAAGGAATTGATCAGTTAAAAATAAATTTTTTCTTGACGATCTGCAAAAATGCATGACGATCAGCGCAATCAAGTTTAACCTAAAAGCATACGCATCTGTCTAAATCCTGTTAACCTCATGTCATTTCCCCAAAGTTTACTGATTCGCGGCGCTAGTATTATTCTCCCTGATGGTGAAATAATGGTGGGGGATGTGCTGACGCGCGATCGCCTAATAGTGGAAGTTGCACCAGAAATCTCTCCGTCCACACCAACTAGAGAAATTGACGCACAAGGGTTAACTTTGTTGCCGGGAGTCATTGATCCGCAGGTGCATTTCCGCGAACCAGGGCTAGAACATAAGGAAGACTTATTTACAGCTAGTTGTGCCTGTGCCAAAGGTGGTGTGACTTCTTTTTTGGAAATGCCCAACACGCGCCCTCTGACTACTACTCAGGAAGCTTTGGATGACAAACTACAACGCGCCTCCCAGAAGTGTGTAGTTAATTATGGCTTTTTTATTGGGGCTACACCTGAGAATCTGCCAGATTTACTTTTGGCGCACCCGACACCTGGGATTAAGGTTTTTATGGGGTCGATGCATGGTCAGTTATTAATGGATCAGGAGGAGGCATTAGAGGCGATATTTGCACAAGGTCGTCGCTTAATTGCTGTTCATGCTGAAGACCAAGGCAGAATTAACCAACGTCGCCAAGAATTTGCGGGTATTCATGATCCGGCCGTTCATTCCCAGATTCAAGATCATGAAGCGGCACTTTTGGCAACCCAACGAGCATTAAAACTTTCTAAAAAATATCAACGTCGTCTCCATATCCTACATCTGTCTACAGGAGTAGAAGCTGACTTGCTGCGTCAGGATAAACCGAGTTGGGTAACAGCAGAGGTGACACCACAGCATTTATTATTGAATACCAGTGCTTATGAAACAATTGGCACTCTGGCACAGATGAATCCACCGTTGCGATCGCCTGACGATAACGAAGTGCTTTGGCAAGCTTTGCGCGATGGTGTAATTGATTTTATTGCTACAGATCACGCACCCCACACCTTGGCAGAAAAAGCTCAAGAATATCCCAATACTCCCTCTGGAATGCCAGGGGTAGAGACTTCTCTGGCTGTGATGTTAACTGCGGCCAAGGAAGGAAAGTGTACTGTGTCCCAAGTCGTTAAATGGATGTCTCAGGCTGTGGCTGTGGCTTATGGTATACCCAATAAAGGTGCGATCGCTCCTGGTTACGATGCCGATTTAGTTTTAGTAGATTTAAACACATATCGCCCAGTCAAGCGTGAGGAACTATTAACTAAGTGTGGTTGGAGTCCTTTTGAAGGCTGGAACCTCACAGGGTGGGCTGTAACAACCATTGTCGGTGGTGAAATTGTTTATGACCAAGGCCAAGTAAATACAGAAGTACGCGGACAAGCTTTAACTTTCTTGTAGCCAAGATGATTGGTTTTGTGCGATCGCCTCCGGCACGCGAAGCGCGAACGCCTCTAGCCGGCGCAAAGCGCGATCGCTTCACAGGAATATCATGTATCAATTTTAGACACACATCAGATTGTATTTATACTACAAAAATCGTATAAATACTAAACTAAAAATGCCCAGCAAGCTTGCTGGGCAAAATTATTTTTATCAAATTAATTACTACATCGATATATATAGATATAAGTACAACTTCTCATAAAAATAATTTAAATAAATTAATCTCATTAATTTACCATCAGTAACTTTTTGTTTGTAGAACCCGAATCTTACCTAAAAATAGTAACCGCGAACATAAGTTAAACGAATAAAGGTGCAAATGTTTAACATTTCACTTTTCACTACAATCTTTTTGTATTTAACTATCCGGATTTTTTCTCTAAATAACTGTAGAGAATTAGTAGGGTTAAGTAAACGGGCAAATTTCTGTGGAAAGTATGTTTTATACATATAAAAATTTTATATGCACTTAATTTGTACGGTCTTCAAACCTAATTCTGACAGTTCTAATTGTTTTGGGTTTCCTGCCGTGACTATGCTAAAAAGCTTAACATTAGCCAACAAACCAAAGTAAATAAAGACAAATCAGCATCCGAGCAAACAAATTGAATCACTATTTATCGAGATAATCAAAGCAATGAAGCAATAGGAATAACCCTAGTGTTAGCAGATGAAAAAAAACCAGCATTTACTGAGTAATTCCCATTCATCTAACATCCCTATTCACAAAGATGATCCGCTAGAGGACAGAGTTATGTTAGTTCTTATGTGAATATGACTTTCTTTAAGGGTAAGTATCAAACATTATCTGGCAGCGTGCTAGATATTACCTGCGAGAGCAATGTTCTGTAAAGGTTTGAGTCCAGTTTTCATTCATCTACTGCAATATCATCTGCGAGAATACGCCAATTTTAGCTAACCGCAGTGGTCACTGAGTTTGTCGAAGTGTAAAAAGCTAGTAGATGTCAATCATAACCAGTTCTTAAGTTGAACACTATTTCCTTGATTTTTGGATAATGAAGACAACAATGTTAGTGAATTTCCTTGATGAGCGTGGTAGTGGTAGATAGAACGAGTGTGGAATTTCTCCTTCTCTTCTCTTCTGGCTAAATAAATTCGCGAATGGTGCAATTAAACGGTGCAATTTTGGCTAGACGAGTGCCGTCATCCCCATAAGCCAAGACCACAGTTAGATAATTATCTGGCTTGTAGGGCATTCTTTCTGCCCATTCAATAGCCACAATCCCCGGCATCGCCTCTAAACCTTCCCAATAAGTTTCTAGATTCAAGGCTACGACCTCAGAGGATTCTAGGCGATACAAATCTAAATGGTAAAGGGGTAAACGTCCTTGGGTGTACTCATTGATGAGAGTGAAAGTAGGGCTAACAATTGATTCAGTGATGCCTAAACCTTGACCAATTCCCTGTACCAAGGTAGTTTTACCACTGCCTAAATCACCTTCTAATAAAATCACAGTGCCAGCCGTCAGATTTTGACCAAGTGCGATGCCCAAGCCTAGCGTTGCTTCTGCATCTGCAAGTAAAATATTTATGGACGAGTCAAGATGGGATATTTTTTCTTCTGGTTCCATTTTGAATTCACTTCCCATTATGAGTTCCACTGTACCATCGCAATAAAACTCGTGCTAGTTTCTCAGGATTGTGACGCACGCAACCTGTTTCATCTTCATACAAGACATTGGCTAAAACAATTCGCCGCCCTAAGAGGGTGACATCTTCCCGATTTAAGAATACTGGATGGGAATTTTGTTGAGCATAGCGCACGAGTGATTTTTCCGAGGGAGATTTTTTGTGTACCAATACGGCATCAAACAGCTGTCTTTGTCCGCAAGCAGCATCAATAGCTTTGATGTGATCAGCAACAGTATATCCCTGAGTTTCACCCGGTTGAGTCATGATATTGCAGATGTAGATGCGAGGCGCTGTAGAGTTAGCGATCGCATCGGCAATTTCTGGTACAAGTAAATTAGGAATGAGGCTGGTATAAAGACTACCTGGGCCGACAATAATATAATCAGCTTCTTTAATTGCTTTAATAGCTGTGGGCAAAGCCGGCGGATGAGCAGGGATACAGCCAATCTTGACAATTTTTCCGCCAGCTTTGGGAATACTAGACTCACCCTCAATGCGACGGCCATCCTCTAATTCTGCCCAGAGGCGAACATCACTCAAGGTAGCTGGTAGAACTTGTCCCCGGACTGCTAGCACCTTGGAACTTGCTGCAACCGCCTGTTCTAAATCCCCAGTAATATCACTCATGGCAGTTAAAAACAAATTGCCAAAACTATGCCCCGTCAAGCCGTCCCCAGCCTTAAAACGATATTGAAATAATTCTGTTAATAACTTTTCTTCATCTGCCAGTGCTGCCAAACAATTACGAATATCTCCTGGTGGCAAAACGCCAAATTCCTGACGCAGCCGCCCCGAAGACCCACCATCATCAGCGACAGTGACAATGGCAGTAGTATTGGCACTGTAGGTTTTTAATCCCCGTAATAACGTAGAAAGTCCAGTACCACCACCAATTACGACTATTTTCGGACCCCTGTACAATCGACGATGTGCCATTAGCACATCAATTAAATCCTCTTCGCCGCCTGGTCTTAGCACCTGAGTAATTGAGCTGACGGTGCGAGTTTGCCCCCACAGCAGCAAAAGTACACCGCCCAGCAAGACTAAAGGGCCGCTGATATAGTGGGGTAAAATGCCAGCAATGACTCCCAAAAAACCCCTAAACAACTCTAGCGCCCAAAAAATTGGGGTTAGCTTCACCGATATCGCCAACCCCAAAATTGCCAGCAGTACACCCCCAAGACTGATTAGCAACCAGCGTTTGATGGCTAGCCCAGGAGATAACCATTTAAACCACTGGTTAACACGATAGGTGCGGCGGCGCGACTGCTTTTGCAGGGCATTGAGGGCTTGTCTGAGAAAACCAATTGACATACCTGATTAGGAGCCGTGCTACAAAATAAATGATTAATAGAAAATTTACACTACTTGGTATGAACACCAAATGTGGAATTATTAAATTTATCAAGGACTTCAGACTAGCAGCAAGTCGTCAAAATTGCCAGTTAAATTGAATTTAATGGAAAAACGCATTTTAGGATTAGATCCGGGACTAGCAATTTTAGGATTTGGGCTAATTACTTGTACGCAAATATCCGGTAAAATTTCGGATACATCGGTTAGTATGGTAGATTTCGGAGTCATCCAGACTTCATCCAAAATGGAAATGGGACAGCGCCTGTGTACCTTGTTTGACGATTTGCACACCGTGATTTCGGAATTACAGCCAGATTTGGTAGCAATTGAAAAATTGTTCTTTTATCGGATGGCAAATACAATTCTTGTGGCACAGGCTAGGGGTGTATTGATGTTAGTTTTGGCACAGCATAAGCTGCCCTATGTTGAATTTACTCCTGGCCAAATTAAACTAGCCTTAACTGGTTATGGTAATGCTGATAAATCGGAAGTGCAAGATGCCGTGGCGCGGGAGTTGGATTTAGACGAAATTCCCAAGCCAGATGATGCTGCTGATGCTTTGGCGGTGGCTTTGACTGCTTGGTATCAGATTTAGGTTTTAAACCCACGCAGGTGGCCTTCTCTCCTGGAAGCCTCTACCCGTATGATCTTGGTGGTTCCCCGACTTTGATTCGCCAGAGCTAGTATGAATGGATACTATACAGACAATATATGGTTATTTGAGGAAAATAACTATGATTAATCAGTATTTCAAAATTGTGCGATCGCCTGTTTTTTTGTGTAGCTAATTTATTTTTATACGGTGCTAATAAACAAATTAAATTATCTCTAGAAGCTAGTTGTATTGCCCAGAATAATGTAGAAATGGCCGCAAGTTTTTGATCTATTTCAAATAACTTTAAAAGCATTGGATATAAATTGGAGGATACCAATGTATCTGACTAGAGGTTGATTTTTATAATTTTATTAAGATTAAGTTCTAATAAATGCAAGTATTTATTATCAATAAGGAAAAAAAGGGATGAAACTTATTCTGTCTGCATTCTGGAGCATTTTGTCTCCCCACAAGCTAGCGTAGCCATCCCACTGACAATTTTTGGGGAATTTATTTTTGGAAAATCCCTAGAGGGAACGCCAAAAAACACACTGTTTTTGATTTTCAGAAAGCCTTGTAGCAATTATTGCTAAATCCTCATTACTCAAGGAAGGTTCGTAATAAAAAGGGTGTTTTGGGGATCTAGAACTATAGTCAAAAAATATTGTGAATCTATCTGAAGCGGTAGGTACGATTCCCCGATGGAAAATGTTCGCAGTGTCAGCAATGATTAAGGTACCAGACGGGCCTGTGCAAGATTTCCAATTTAGTGGTGATATAACTTGCTGCATAGTTTGGTTTTGAATGTAGTCATAGTTATATTTCAGAGAGTGCGCGACTGTTGAGGTAAAAGAGTGTGGAATATATTGAAATGGACCGCCATTATCATCAACGTCATTTAAATAAATAATAATTTTGAGTAATTTTCGGTCTTCCTTGTCTAAATGCCACAGCCTTGATTTTTTTTGAATTCCATTGGCGATATCTCTACGAAAATAAGGACCATGATACGCTACTGGCAGACCTAGATAATTTTCAGTAATATTGAGTAAACGTTGTTGAAGTCCCCAGAGAAAAATTTCTAAATTTACCATAATTTGCTTGGAGGTAGCATGAATTGTGAATTCATGTTTACTTCCAGAAGGGCTTTGGGGCATTTCTAATATCAATCTTGACGCTGCTTCTAACATTTGTGAAGTAGAGGAAATTGAAATATCTGCTAATGAAGTTACAACAATTTTTTCATTTCTAAGAGCCTCAAATAAAGTTGAATCAGCGCTTGAAAGACTAGGCAACTCATCTTGATGTTTTTCGATTAAGTCTTGATAAGTAATGTTAGAAAAATGACTGATTAATGGGATGCGATAAATATTTTCTAAAATTCGATTATTTATTTTTTGGATGACTGTTTTCATTTTTTCTCTAATTGCCTTATATGGATATAGCTTCAAAACATCCGAATTTGGGAGTAGCAAAAATTAACTAATCGTAATTTTTTCAGCTATAAATTGCAGATACTTGTAAGTATCACTTACCCAATTTTGCTTGTGTTATAACTTCTGCCTTCAGATAGTTAAAAAATATATTTAATTGCGGTAGAAGTAGCGAACATGACATGCAACGCCATCTAATATCTGAAAGCCTTGCTACAAAGAGGCTCTGACCTAAAAATTGCCACCAGCTTGTTAAGTTCGTATTAATTGAAGCAAATCAAAAAAAATAGGCGTTGCATACCTATTTAACCTGTGGTTTGTATTGAAAACAGGTAAATATTTTCAATATCTATCTGATGACATATTTAAATACTAAAAATAGGGTTGTTGATGTGCTTATAACAGAAGCTGATACCAATTTTATAGACATTTATGACCAAGAATTTAGAGAAGTTTGAGGGAAAGTTTCTACAAGGGTTTTGGGAAAAGCATATTTAAATTCGGTCGATGTCTGATATGAAGCTGTGCTTTATTCCCCCGCACGCTGATTCGACACATCTATGGCTACGCCACTCAAGCTATCATCAAAAAATTGTATGAGAGATCACAAGATAAAACCTGTGACAGATACGATGAATACTAGTAGTCTGTTGGAATCACCTGAATATGTCCCCATCTTTAACTGAAGAAATTCTTTCCCAACTACCGGGTGATGTGATCGGGGGTTTGCGCCAAGGCGATCGCCTCCTTACATCCATCAGAGAAAATACCGCCCCAATCCCCACACTAGTTAAACAAAGTCACCAACCATTAGACGTTGTAGATTGGGATGTAGTCGTCTGTGGTGGGACTTTAGGGATTTTAATTGCTTGCGCCTTAGCGGTGAAAGGGCTGCGGGTAGCCTTAATGGAACGGGGAATTTTACGGGGGAGAGAACAAGAGTGGAATATTTCTCGCCCAGAATTAGAAGTATTTGTCAAATTAAACTTGCTAAGTCCTGAAGAATTAGAGCAAGCGATCGCAACTAAATATAACCCCGCACGAGTCAGTTTTGCAGGTGGTGCAGAAATATCGATAGAAGATGTCTTAAATATCGGCGTAGACCCAGTTTATCTACTCGATACATTGAAAACCCGATTTCTCGCTTCTGGGGGAAACTTGTTAGAAAATACACCCTTCACTGAAGCAATCGTTCACCCAGATGGAGTTCTAGTTAATAACCAATACAAAACTAAATTATTAATCGACGCAATGGGACATTTTTCTCCCATCATCCGCCAAGCCCGTCAAGGTAAAAAACCAGACGCTTTATGCTTAGTAGTGGGAACCTGCGCCCAAGGGTTTCCAGAAAATACCTCCGGTGACTTGTTATTTTCCTTCACATCCTTAGAAAATCAATGTCAATACTTTTGGGAAGCCTTCCCAGCCAAAGACGGTAGAACTACTTACTTATTTACCTACATGGATGCAGAACCACAACGCCTGAGTTTAGCAGCATTGTTTGAAGAATATTTCCGACTGCTACCAGAATATCAGGGTGTGGAATTAAACCAATTACAATTTCAACGAGCGCTATTTGGCTTCTTTCCAACCTATCGCCAAAGCCCCATCAAAACCCCTTGGAATCGCCTCTTAACCGTGGGAGACAGCAGTGGTAGTCAATCTCCCTTGAGTTTCGGCGGTTTTGGCGCGATGGTACGACACCTGAAGCGGTTAACATTTGGTATTTATGAAGCACTACAAAGCAATCAATTATCTGCCCAAAATTTAGCCCTGCTGCAACCTTATCAACCAAATTTAACAGTTACCTGGTTGTTTCAAAAAGCCATGAGTGTGCGAGTAAATCAGAAAATCGCCCCAGATCAAATTAACCAACTACTCAAGGCGGTATTTGAGGAAATGCAGCAACTGGGTACACCAGTCTTGAAACCGTTTTTGCAAGATGTAGTCCAGTTTTCGGGACTGACACAAACACTGTTAAAAACTGGTTTGTTTCATCCGGGATTAGTTGCCAAAATCATTCCCCAAGTTGGTTTACTGAGTTTACTCGATTGGCTAGTGCATTACTGTAACTTAGGTATTTACACTGCCTTGTTTAAGTTAAGTCCCATGTTAGAAACATGGATCAAAAATCAGCCCAGGGAGCAACAATATTACTGGCATCGTTTAGTAGATGCGTGGAAATACGGCTCTGGTGGTGACTACTTTGACCCTTAACCTAATCTATCTGTGTTCATCTGTGTTTATCTGTGGTTAATTCATCCTTCGCTTTTCTCCCGTCTAAATTCTCAGAGGAAGGAAGAAGAAGAAAATCGGCGCATTTATGGCTACGCCAATCAAGCTATCACAAAGAAATAGTATGAATCTGTTGATGTGTTTGTGCTAAATGCAAAAGTTCTTCGGTAGTTAAACTCCGTTTGTTCTCCATAGACGCTTGTCGCACCGCATCTAAAAGAGATTTGGTGGCTTCTGGGTTGAGAGAAATACCATGCTGCTGAAGCACGTTAGACAATAAATGTCTTCCAGAATGCTTACCTAATACTAAACGTCGTTCGCCTCCTACTTCTTCGGGCGCAAATGGTTCGTAGGTATCAGGGTTTTGGAGTACACCATGAGCATGGATACCTGATTCGTGAGCAAAACTATTTTCGCCCACAATTGCTTTCCACGGATGTACTTTATACCCTGATGCTGATGCTACGAGTCGGGATATTTCCAGTAAGCGAGAAGTATCAATCCCTAAATTAATATTATGGATGCGTTTGAGAGCCATGACGATTTCTTCTAAAGCAGCATTTCCGGCTCTTTCGCCTAAACCATTCACTGTTGTATTCACTGATAAAGCACCTGCTTTGATTCCGGCTAGAGCGTTAGCAGTTGCTAACCCAAAATCATTGTGCGTGTGCATTTCAATGGGTATGGATAATGCTGTCACTAATTGTTTAACTTGTGTATAAGTTGTGAAAGGATCGAGAATTCCTACTGTGTCACAAAAGCGAAACCGTGATGCACCACATTCTTGAGCATAAAGCGCTACATCTAAGAGAAATTTGGCCTCGGCTCTGGAAGAATCTTCTCCCCCTACGGACACAAACAGTGCATGATCAAGGGCAAAGTTGATACTATCACGCAGTTTATCTAAAACTACCTGCCATTTTCCCTGAAATTTAGTGGCAATTTGGATCGCAGAGACAGGTATAGATATATGCACTCGCTGCAAACCACAATCTATGGAAGCTTGGATGTCTGAAATTACCGCGCGGTTCCAACCAATAAGATCAGCTTGCAAGCCTAAATCAACAATTGTGGCTATGGCGTGTTGTTCAGCTGCGCCCATTGCGGGAATACCGATTTCTAACTCCTGAACTCCAATGGTATCAAGTAGTTGAGCGATCGCTATTTTCTCTTTCAAGTTAAAAGCTACACCAGCAGCTTGTTCCCCGTCACGCAAAGTTGTGTCGTTGATCACAGTTTGATCCATTTCCGTAATGCCTCTGTTATCCTACTTAATATACAGAAGTTTCTCTGTGTAAATCAGTAAAACTACAAATATGCTCCAAAATTATACAGTAAATAAAAGTACAAGTGCTGTGATTACCATATTTTTTCATTAGCAAAACCATAATGCAGATATACCTGTGCATTCTACTGCATCGGCTTACCTTGATCAGATCAAATTACTTTCCACATCCTCATTTTTAATCACACCGGATTGAATTGTTCGCAGTGGGACATAGTGATTTTAAACCCAGCAGCCCATGATAATCTCTGGCATATTACCAAATTTTTCTGTCAGGTCAGGAAACAAGCGTAAATCTGCTCTCAGAGGTAGTGCTTGTGATGCTTTGGGTAGAGGTATTAGCGATACAATCAAATTACATTTGGCAGTGATGTGGCATCAGCAACCGTGGCTCTCATTGGTGGCGAAATTGTGGGGCTGCACGATATAAACAAACTTAGAGGTAATGAGAACACACTGAGTTTATCAGGGTAATTATTAATGTTGCTTCTAAATTTATATTTCTTTCTAACTATTGAATTAAGGAGAAAATTTTAAATGTAAATATGAGTTTATGCCAGCAATTTCCAGAGTTTTCGAGCTTTATCTAGAAGGTTAGGTTTTCTAATTATTTTTAAATATTAAGAGTTTTTGCAAATTTTCCATGTTCCGATGAATCAAAAACTTTGGTTGGCTGTATTAACTAAAACGTTTACAAAAAAAAATATTAAGTAATTAGTTTAAAAATGCTGTTTTTATAATCTTTTCAGGATTAACTATATGTATATAAGAAGACATTAATCAATCGAGCGATCGCTTAAATATTCCAGTTGGGTGGTTTCACCCCTTCATAGTCAGAGCATGAACTAGTGTAATCTCTGGAAGTAAAAGATCATCTATCCCTCATTCAACAATACAATGGAGTTTGAGAACTACTAAAGTTTCGTCAACAGCCCAAGGTTATACAATTATTTAAGATAGAGCCAGTACAGACGTTTTTTTCTGAGCATCTTTATGTTCTTTAAGCTCAATAATCGCTGGTGATGAACAACTTTTTCAGGATTTCTGGAGTTATGTAGTTCCGATTTCCATCAAATAATGAAAATTGATGAATTAACTATGAGATTCAATAATCAGCTAATTGACCCGCCTAGTTTATATCATGCTATTGATCAACATCCTTTAACGATTAGCCCTAATAGTTATGTAGTCGATGCCATTATCTTGATGAGTCAAGAACCCAGGATCAACTCCTCACCAACCGACTCAAAGAATGCTTTAGTTTACAGCACAGCCAATAGTCAAGTTAATACCTGTGTTTTGGTTGTAGACCAAGGACAAATATTAGGTATTTTTACAAATAAAGATGTAATTAGAATTACGGCTAGTCGCATAAATTTATCTCAGGTGACAATGGCTGAAGTGATGGTTCAACCAGTCATTACCCTGACACAATGTCATTTCCAGGATATTTTTACAGCTTTGTCACTATTGCGTCAGCATCACATTTCCCATCTGCCGATTTTAGATCAACAGGGGCAATTAGTAGGGCTGGTCTCCGAAAAAACCTTGCTTCAAACCTTGGCTCCGGTGAATAGCGTTGTTGAACCCTTACCGTCAAATCTACAGCCAGCAAATTGCCCAACTCAGGCTCAGTTACAAAAATGGTGCGACGCACCACAAACAGCTCAAGTCATGCAAATGTATGAAGAACTTGAGCAAACCTTTGCAGAAGTCCAAGCGGTGGAAGAAACGCTGCGGCAACAAAATGCTGAACTGGCGGTGGCGCATGAAATCGTTGATTTAGAACGTCAGCGTTATCAGGATTTATTTGAGTTCGCTCCTCATGGTTATTTAGTCACCGATGCCACAGGTGTAATTGAAGAAGCTAACCATGTAGCAGCCACATTGCTTCGTGTACAACAGAATTATCTGGTGGGTAAACCATTAGTTCTGTTTATTTCTGAACAAGACCGCCAAAATTTTATCACTCAACTACAAACTTTAGAGCAGATAGAGGACTGGGAAATTCACCTCCAGCCACGGAATAATCTATCTTTCCCCGCGAGTTTGAGAGCTGGGGCAATATATAAACAGGGTAAGGTGGTGGGTTGGCGCTGGTTGCTTTGTGACATTAGCGCCCGCAAACAAGCAGAAAAAGCATTATCTCAAGCCAAGGATGAGTTAGAAATTCGGGTAGAGGAACGCACACACGAACTTTTCGTAGCCAACGAGTTTTTACAACAGCAATTCATTAAACGCAAAAGTGTCGAAGATTCATTGCGGCAAAGTGAGAAACTTTATCGCCAGCTAGTGGAAACTCAAACCGACTTAATTATCCGTATAGATTTGCAGGGACGGATTACTTTTGCGAATACAGTCGTTTGCCAAGCGTTGGGTCAGCAATTGGAGGAATTAATTGGTCAGCCGGTGTTTGACTTTTTTTATGCAGATGACTTGCCTCAAATCAGAGAACATATGAGCATTGTCATCTCCCCACCCTATCACTTGATGACCGATGAACGACGTTTGTTGACAGTTAACGGTATGCGCTGGCTGCAATGGAACGTTACAGCAATTCAGAATCAAAGCGGAGAGGTTGTTGAATTGCAGGGGGTAGGTAGAGATACGACTGAGCGCAAGCAGATGGAGTCAGATCTGCAAAAAAGTGACGAAAAATTTCGCCATTTTGCCGAACATACCCAAGCCGTGATTTGGATGTCAAGCCCGGATTTAAGCCAGAGTTTCTATATTAGTCCTGCTTATGAAAAAATTTGGCATCGTTCTTGCCAGAGTCTGATTAACCAACCTGATTCTTGGATAGAGACAGTTCATCCAGATGATCGCGATCGCGTCATGGCAAACATACAAAAACATCTGCGGGATAAGTCTACTGATATTGAATATCGCATTTGCCGCCCTGATGGTTCGATTCGTTGGATCTGGGATCGGGGCTTTAGCATCTATAATCAAGAAGGAGAAGTTGAATATAATGCCGGGTTTGCCGAAGATATCACCGAGCGCAAGCAAATAGAAGACTCTCTGCGTTCGAGTGAGGAGCGACTAACTTTAGCCCTTGAAGCCACTCAAATGGGTATTTGGGACTGGGATCTTCGCAGTAATCAAGTCATATTCTCTGCCAATATGGCGCTCCTTTATGGTTTGCCCGATAGTGGTGGTTGTCAAAGCCTAGAAGAATTTTTTAAGTTAGTTCATCCTGAAGACCTGGAACCTTTGTCTGAGGTGATAACGAGCAGTATTGTGCAAAGAGGTGTATTTAAAAGTGAATTTCGGGTTGTTTGGCCCGATGGCAGTATTCATTGGCTCAGTGGAAACGGGAAACTATTTTGTAACGAACTGGGGAAGCCCATCCGATTGATTGGGACAAATAGGTGCATCGGCGATCGCAAAGAAGCAGAAGCCTCACTGCGAGCCAGCGAAGAACGTTATCGCTCCGTCGTTACTGCCATGCAGGAGGGGATAATTATCCATGAAGCTAATGGCAATATAGCTGCCTGTAATGCCAGCGCCCAAAGAATATTGGGGCGTACTTTTGACCAAATGCTCACGCACAGTTCTGACCACCCCGGCTGGCATACTCTTAAAGAAGATGGCTCTCCCTTCCCTAGTGAAATGCATCCATCAATGGTCAGCTTACGTACAGGCCAACCCTGCTCAAATGTGGTCATGGGACTTTATCCGCCCAATGGCAAACTCACCTGGATTTCCATTAATTCCCAACCCTTATTTCACGACAATGACCCCGTTCCTTATGGTGTAATCGCTTCTTTTGCTGACATTAGCGATCGCAAACAAGCAGAAGAAAAAATTAGCGAGCAAGCAGCCTTACTAAATATTGCCAGCGATGCGATTTTAGTTCGAGATTTTGACAGCAAAATCTTATTCTGGAATCAAGGTGCAGAACGTATGTATGGTTGGCAGGCAGAAGAAGCTTTAGGCAAAGACCCCCTGGAGCTTTGTTGCAAAAACAACTTTCCCCAACTGAGAGAAGCCCTCAAAACAGTGATTAAATCTGGCTCGTGGCAGGGTGAGTTACGTAAAGTCACGAAATCTGGTCAAGAAATTGTTGTATCCAGCCGTTGGACGCTGATGTATGATGCAGCCGGACAACCGAAATCCATTCTTTGTGTTAGCACAGACATTACAGAAAAAAAACAACTCGAAGAGCAGTTTTTCCGCGCTCAACGATTGGAAAGCCTTGGCACTTTAGCCGGGGGAATTGCTCACGACTTGAATAATATTTTAACACCTATTTTAGCAGCATCTCAACTGCTACAGGTGAGATTTGCTCAAGACAAAGAACATTATCAAAACCTACTCCAAATTATCGAAAAAAACAGCAAACGCGGAGCGGCTTTAGTCAAACAAGTTTTGTCATTTGCGCGCGGATTTAAGGGAGAGCGCACCATCGTTCAACTCAAACACCTGATTGCAGAAATTAATCAGATAGCCCAACAAACATTTCCCAAATCCATCGAATTTGCCATCACCATTCCAGAAGATTTGTGGGCTGTTTCGGGAGATGCGACACAACTGCATCAAGTTTTCATGAACCTTGTAGTTAATGCCCGTGATGCGATGCCAGCAGGTGGTACGGTAAGCATTCATACGGAAAATATGTTTATTGATCAAGCCTATGCCCGAATGAATCTTGATGCTAAAGTTGGTCATTATGTGGTCATGACTGTTGCCGATACGGGAATAGGCATACCACCGGAAATATTAGATAAAATTTTTGATCCTTTTTTCACGACCAAAGAAGTCGGCAAAGGTACAGGACTGGGACTTTCAACAGTGCTGGGAATTATTAAAAGCCACGGTGGGTTTATGAATGTATCTAGCACAGTCGAGCAAGGTAGTAAATTTAAATTATTCTTACCTGCGGTGGAAGTCACCCAATCACTTGACATCAATAACTTAGAAATTTTTCCCGGACAGGGAGAACTAATTTTATTTGTCGATGATGAACCGGAAATTCGGGAGATTGCGAAAATTGTCCTAGAAAAATATAACTATAAAACGATCACAGCTAGTAATGGCATTGAGGCGATCGCACTTTATGCCCAGCACAAACAGCAGATCAGTGCCGTTTTAATGGATATCATGATGCCGGAAATGGATGGAATCACTGCCATTCGCACCTTACAAAAAATGAATCCAGAGGTAAAAATCATTGCTTGTAGCGGTATTAACCCTAATGTTGCTTTAGCAAATGCAGATCATACAGCTGTTGAGGTAGTTGTTGCCAAGCCTTACACAGCCCCAGATTTATTAAATAGCTTGCACCATATACTCAGAAGAAACTAGCTATTTACCCTTTTGAGCCACCCTATAAATTGGAGATTTTTTTATTTGTCAGTACCTTATTTTGTTGCGAAATTGAGAGGCTATAGTTATGCTGACCTTGAGATAAATCACCC
>DASQZD010000051.1:0-6400 GCA_035638855.1 Nodularia sp. (in: cyanobacteria)
ATCTTTCCTGGTGTCTATTGCGCTGTGGAACCACACTGATCCCTTCCCGAACTCAGACGTGAAACGCTGCTGCGGCAACGATAGTTTAGGGGTAGCCCTCTGCAAAAATAGCTCGATGCCAGGTCTATTAATAAACAAAAAATAAAAGCCTCTTCTCTAATGGAAGGGGCTTTTGTTTGTTAATTAGAATTTTGATGCCCCACGCTACAAAACGGTCTTTCATGACAGAACTCGAACAGTCGCCAGGGGCAAAACTTGAAACACTGTGGTATTGAGTTAAGTCGAGGGGGAGTATGTCTCCCGCCCCTCCCAATGAAAACCGGATCTACCCGTTTCCATGTATCCGGCTCCCGATAATCTCAGGTTTCCCTTTTGCTCATGTGAATATATTGGTGACAGGATTGATGTACTGCCATCAAATTGTTGGGTTTCCAGTTATTGTGGTTGCCATCAATGTGGTGGAGGGGTATATCTTCGTTCTCTATAAACCGCAGACCACAATACCCACATTTATGTTCTTGCTTGGTTAAAGCTTTGGCTGTCATCCCGTCGTAGTAAGTAGGTAGACACAAATGAACCCAACTATGTAACAAAATGTAAGGGACTTCAGTATCAGCTTTTGGAGTGCGGATGCGGCTGGTATTCATTCTCGGTCTGTGGGTAAGATTGAACGGGGACTAACGATGAAACTCAGCCATAAAACTCAGCCATAAAACTCTCAATGGGTTGGCGCTAGGTTTGGGCGTGCCTGTTGAGTATTTACAAGCTGTTGTTAAGGGGGAAGAGGTTATGCCAATACAAGCAATTAAATTTTGTCCCCAATGTTGGAATCCGGGTGGTGCTGCTGACCCAATCTGGGGAAATCTTCGAGCTAAGTTTTGTTACCTGTGCGGTACGCAGTTGCAGGCTAGTTGTGCTAATTGTAGTGAGTTGGTTGTGTCGTTGAGGTATAAATTGTGTCTCTTATGTGAAAAAGCTTATAAGGATGAAGCTAAAAATCTATGAAACCTAGATATAGTAGGCTTTTCCAGACCATCTTACAGGTTTTTACACGGTTCTCAGCTCAATACTACTGTAGTTCAACGTATACAGCCTGTATCGTGCAACGATGAGTGAAATCAAGGGGATGTATTCAACATAAAATAAGCTATGTTGAACACAGAAAATGGAAGATATTACAGTATGGGTAGGCAAAGACTTAATATTTATGATTTTATTTGGCAACTCAGGTTTTTACTCGTAAAATCGAAGACAAAGTAAAAATCAGTAGAATAGATTCTCTAAATTAATGAGTCAGTTAATAAGTCAGGGTGCAAGAGCTATCACTAAATCTCAAATGGTAGACCGGATAAATAATATTGCTTGGCAGGCTCACCAAGGTAGCGTAGCTGCGATTATTCAATTATTGAACGAAAAACTAGCTAACTCCGGGGTTAGAACCAGAGCTATGTTTGCTGATGGTGTTTTACAACTTCTGTGTGAGGCGGCTAGAGAAGAGCAACTTGAGCAATCTAGTCTAGTAGAACAAATCCACGAAATCTTGAACTCTATCACACCCCGTAATATTCGTAGAGTTAATATCAATAGTCGAATTGTTAGGGAAGAGCAATTACTTTGGCTGACGGAAATTTATCGCGATCGCGATCATCAATTACTCTGGTCACAAGAAATTACATTAACTCAGCCTCATATCTTTAAGCAGCTAATTGCAGATTTTCAAGAAGCCCAAACTCAAGTAAAAATCAATTTACCTCAGACCCAATTTTATCGTCCTTCAGTACCTATTCAAAATTCATCCAAAAAACGCATACTAGCAGCAACTGGTCTATCTTCACTGCTATTGCTTGCTTGGCTTGTTTATGCCCAGTTAGGCGATAAACTGACAAAGTTTATACAAATAAATACTCCTAACTCTTTAAACACAGTAAATGGTGATGAAAGTAAAGTGGAATCCTTACCGCGTGCTACTAATTATAGTGTTTCAGCTCCTGTTGAGGAAGCATTTTCAGCATCTGTGCGAATTGCCAACCAAGCCTCGGCTAGAGGTAAAATAGCTACAACCTCAACTCAGTGGTTAGAATTAGCTGCTGAGTGGCAACGGGCTTCAGATTTAATGAATATGGTACCACCTGACCACAGCCGCTATCAAGAAGCTAAAATTCGCACTCAACTATACAAGCAATATAGTGACATAGCACAAGAACAAGTACAGAAAACTCAATTTTAGTTTCTGGGGTGGACTATATTTTAGTAAAGTGACCATTAATCGTGGGAATTATGGAGTAATTATGGGATTAAGGTGAGTTCAGTGGTGTGTAAGTTAAACACCGTGCTTAGTTGGGTTGAGCAAAGCGAAACCCAACCTACAAAAAATTGGGATAGGTTCTTGATTTGATTAAAATGGAATGCCGCCATTATCATATTCTGGTCTGTCTGAAAATAAATTTACACAAATTTTTCCTAACTCCCTTCTAGCATAACCAGCAGCTAAATATACACCATAAAAAACGGCTCTAGGAACAGCTAGGGGTAGAGCTGCAGCCGCAACTTTTCCTGCTATTGCACCTCCCAGAATTCCCCCCGTCTTTTCCATGAAGTTATGTACTTGACCACATCTTTTTCTACCTGCTTTACACCAATGTGCAAAGTGTTGGCAATTATTTATGAACAAATTATAATCAGGTTTTCCTAGCTTGCTGATGGCTCTTGTTATGACTACATCAGCAGAAAAGCAAGAACCTTTTTGAGATCGAGCTACATAAATATCACGTCCTTGAGCGAATTTTTCAAATGATAATCCTCTAATTGCACCTCTTTTGAATTTTCCTTGAAAGTGAATCACAACATTTTGATAAATTCTATTTCTATATGGAATGTCACCACAATATATTCCATTTCTGTAGAGACGGAAAATTTCACGCCTCTACAAATTATTAAAACTGAAGCTAACTAAACACTCATCTCTAACATCCGTTGCATTGGTCGCAGCGCCGCTTGGCGGATATCCTCTGACATGGTGATTTCAGGAGTGCGATTTTTCATCGCTAAATATAATTTTTCCAGGGTATTTAATCGCATAAATGGACACTCGTTGCAAGCACAGTTATTCAATGGTGGGGCAGGAATAAAGTGCTTGTCGGGAGCCAGTTTTTGCATTTGGTGAATGATACCTGGCTCTGTAGCCACGATAAATTCTTTTGTAGGGCTGTTTTGAGAATATTTGAGTAAAGCTGCTGTTGAGCCAATAAAACTGGCATGGCGTAATACACTACTTTCACATTCCGGGTGAGCGATCGCCTCTGCATCAGGGTGTGTAATTTTTAACTGCACAATTTTCTTTTCAGAAAATGTTTCATGGACAATACAGCTACCTTGCCATAGCAGCAAATCTCGTCCAGTTTGTTCCATGACATACCGTCCCAAGTTCCGATCCGGAGCAAAAATAATCGGCTGTGTGGGTGGTATTTGTTGGACAATCTTCACAGCGTTGGAACTGGTGCAGATAATGTCGCTCATTGCCTTAATATCAGCAGAGCAGTTGATGTATGAAATTACCAGATGATCTGGATGCGCTGCTTTAAAAGCGGCAAAGGCTTCTGGTGGACAACTGTCTGCTAAAGAACAACCAGCATCTAAATCTGGTAAAAGCACCAATTTATCAGGATTGAGGATCTTTGCTGTTTCTGCCATGAAGTGAACACCAGCAAAGACAATCACATCTGCATTAGTCTGGGCTGCGGCTTTGGCTAATTGTAATGAATCTCCAATAAAGTCGGCGATATCCTGAATATCCGGTTCTTGATAATAATGCGCGAGGATCACTGCGTTGAGTTCTTTTTTGAGAGTCTCAATGGCAGTAAATAAATCTAGCGGTAGTCCACCCGGTTGGGTTTGGTTTTTTTGAGGTAGTGCGGTGGTAAACACAGTTAGGGGTTGCTTTAAGTTGCACGTTTTTGTCCTGTGGCTTCAATTATAGTAGTTTTTACCAAAAATAGTAGAGGGTGGATGTCCTCTCATTTGTGTCCAAATCCGGCGGAGTTTCATATGCTGGAGATAGACGGCAAGGAAAGTGGCATGACCAGTCAAAAAACAAAATCAATAACCCTAAAGATTGCTGTGGTTGGAGATGTTCACGACCAATGGGAATTAGAAGATGGCATTGCACTCAAGCATCTGGGTGTTGACTTGGTGCTGTTTGTGGGAGATTTTGGTAATGAATCGGTGGATGTGGTCAGAGCGATCGCCTCTATCGACATTCCCAAAGCCGCAGTGATGGGAAACCACGATGCCTGGTACACTGCCACGGAATGGGGACGGAGGAAATGTCCCTATGATCGTTCTCAGTCAGATTGGGTACAGGAACAACTTGATTTATTAGGACCTGCCCATGTAGGTTACGGTAAGCTGGATTTTCCGGCGTGGAATTTAACTGTGGTGGGGGGTCGTCCCTTTACCTGGGGAGGTCCAGAGTGGAAATTTGCGAACATCGTGCAAGAACGGTATGGTGTGACGAGTCTGGAAGAATCCGCCGATCGCATTGTTAAAGCCGTCAACAGCGCCGCTCATGAAACGATTATTTTTTTGGGTCACAATGGCCCTACTGGTTTAGGCGATCACCCGGAAGATCCTTGCGGTAAGGACTGGCATCCCATCGGTGGTGACTTTGGCGACCCCGACTTTGGTGCGGCGATTTCTCAAGCTCTCACGGCTGGTAAAACCATTCCTCTGGTGACATTTGGACACATGCACCGTACCCTCAGACACACTAAAAAAGTGCAGCGTAAAGCTGTATTTAAAAGTCCAGAGGGAACAATTTACTTGAATGCGGCAACTGTACCCAGGATTTTGGAAAATCAGGGCGAGAAGCTGCGTAGTTTTTCCATTGTTTCCCTAGAAGCGGGTGAGGTTTCCCAAGTCTCCCAAGTTTGGATAGGCAATGATTTTCAGGTGACTTCAGAGGAAATTTTGTACGAGCGATCGCGAAGCCTGCCAGAGGCTTTCGCTTAGTGTGTCCTAGATATTTGCCTTCAGTAGTGCAATCTGCGTAGATGATGAGATATAGTATGATCTGTCAGCTTGTTAATCTTCGGCAAAGGCGCTATACTGCTGTATTGTTGTGAGTTTATTCAAAGCCCGACAGTTTTATTGGAGAGGTGGCAGAGTGGTCGATTGCGTCCGACTTGAAATCGGATGAGGCTAAAACCTCCGGGAGTTCGAATCTCCCCCTCTCCGTTGAAAGATATAACACTCAATTTAAATTAGGTTATTTTTATTGAAAACTGGATTTAAAAAATACGAGTTTTCCACCAAGGAGTGTTTTTAATTTCATTTTCCCAAGTTATAATTACTTGTTGAAAATTTTTAACTTCAGTTAGCATTGATGTTTTATAAAAAATATTGATTGCTAATTTCAAATCTTCTACTGCCTCTTTAATTTTGCCTTGTACCTTACGAATGTAGCCGCGTTGCACATAAGCAAGAGCATAATTTGAGTCAATTTGGATAACTTTATTATAGTCTTTAATTGCTTTTGTGAAGTCTTTTTTTAGAGTATGAGTATTACCTCTTTGGAAATAAGCATCAACACATTCAGATTGATTTTCAATAGCTAGAGTATAGTCTGCAATAGCACCTTTATAGTCTTTAATAGTAGCAAGAACACTAGCCCGCCTTAGTAAAACAGAAACATCATTTGGGCGATTATTAATAAGTTGATTAAAATCTGAAATTGCTTCCTGATAATTTTCATTTGCTAAATAAGCATTAGCTCGCTGCAAGTACGCATCGGCTAGAGTATAGTTATTTTCTATGATGTAAGTAAAATCTTTTATGGCTTCTTTATAGTCCTTTAAATCAAAAAGAATGCAGCCTCTAATAAAATAAGCATGAAAATTACGTTGATCCAACTTAATTACTTGAGTATAATCAGCTAACCCATATTTGTATTCTTTAATTTCAATATATATCCTTCCTCGTCTTTCATAAATATCCTGGTTATTTGGATCTAGTAAAATACTCTGCGTATAATTAAAGATAGCGGCATCGTATTTTTTTTGTGCAGATAAAAGGTGTCCTCTATTAGAGTAAGACTCAATATGCTCAGGATTAATTGCGATTGTATGTGTATAATCATCAATAGCTCCTTGATAATCGTGAAGATCAGAGCGATTACAGCCCCTTAAAAAATAGGCTTCATCATATTGAGGATCAATTTCTATTACTTTAGAAAAATCATCAATAGCGGCTTGATATTTACAAGTAAGTAGGTCAACCTAATTAAAGATAAAACGTTTAACTTGGTACTGACCTTGGACGGCTCTATTTTCTATACCCTCAATAATAGCGAGCGCTAATTCATATTCATCCTCAAAAACTCGACCAGCAAGCTCATCACGTTTGA
>DASQZD010000052.1:0-9547 GCA_035638855.1 Nodularia sp. (in: cyanobacteria)
CAAGAAGCGATCGCTTAATACTTGCATCTGTGCAACAGATTATGCTGGGGCATCTGCCCGAAAAAGAGATTTGTACTCAATTGGTAAATTCTTCAACAAGGGACTCGTATTTTCCATAAATTTGGTGTACCTTGTTAATTCCGTGTAAATTATTTATACCTAACTTCTCCCAAATTTACTCATCCAAATTTTTTGCCAATGCCTTTGAAGGAACAGCCAATGAAAACTTCTAATGATACAGATACCAAGAAGATCATAAAAAAATCCGACAAGCTTACCCTGAGACAGATGAAGCTAATCGAGGAGGCTGAAGACCAACTTCTTCAAGCTAATACTGACAATTCTACTGCCCCTGTGGTTGAGGTTGAGGAGGAACCAGTAATCACTCCTGAATTTAGAGTTCCTGACTATATTCCATTCCTTGACAATCCTCCAGTACAATCTGTGGGCAATTCCGGCTGGCAAGTGTCTGATGTCTGGCGGGATATTCGGGTAGATGATTTTTGTAATTAAAGCAGACAATTTGTATTCCCAGACGGTTCTGCATCAAGGCGGTTGCAGTTATCCACGCAGTATTGCCGCCTGAGCAGCTTTTGTAAACTATCTTTGCACTCAGTCAAAGCTATAGTTGAATTGTGCCTATAATAAATTACGGCTGACTATAATTAAAAGTTAGCACTATGTAAGTGTGTATTGCTGGATTACGCATCAAAGGCGATACCAAAGACAAGCAAAATTTATCGGCAGCGCAATAGTTTCTATTCTGTTGCCAACATGCACCCAGAGCGATCGCATTGTGGGTTTGCAGACTAAGTGAAATTTTTTAAACGCAAGAATAAGGGTTTGAGCAATTTTTGTTGCAGACTAAATGAAATTTTTTTGCAGACTAAGTGAAATTTTCCCCCTAAATTCGCAGACTAATTGAAATTTTCCGCTAAATGGACATAAAACGTCCCAATTGATTACTGAACAAGACTTTGAAGCAAAACTTTGATTGTAGCGATCACTCTGAGACTACGAAATAATCAGGGTTACACAAAGAGATTTTCAATTAGTCTGCAACGAAATTTCACTTAGTCCGCACGAATTTCATTTAGTCTGCAAACCGACAGCATGTTGGTGAAATGTGACTGTAACCATAAGTTTGCCATTTTTGAAACCATAACTTTGCCGCAGTAAGAGTTGAAAAGTAGATTATTACGTTTATTGGCTAAATAGAAAAAGTTGAGTTTTGAAATGATAAGCTTGCCGAAAGTAGAAAAATAAAGCATAAACCTGCCGAAAATAACGGTTTTTCTGTATGCTCAGCGACCAAGAGTTTGAAGACTGGTGTCGCCGCCTTTGTTTAACAGAGACGACAAAAGAGTTTGTGCAAAAAATCCGTTGTTCAGAACCTGTAAGGGCTGTAGGTGGCGGAGCGAAAAATGTTTGCGGTAGCTATCCAAGCCGCAAAATGGGGAAAACAATTCAGTTTGAATCTCATAAAGTAGAACTGCCAGCGATCGTCGAATACGAAAATGACGAAGATGTTTTGGAATACTATGACCAACCAATTCGCTTAAGCCTATCATTCAAATCAAAGAGCGGACGTTGTGTGGTGACATCTCACACTCCTGATTTCTTGATCATACGCCGTAACTGTGTGGGATTTGAAGAATGGAAACCAAGCGAACGTCTCAAAACATTAGCTCAGAAACAACCCACACGCTATCAACAGAGCGAAGACGGTCAATGGCACACTCCACCAGCAGAAACTAAAGTTCAACCACTTTTACTGTACTATCATTTACGTACAGATCAAGAAATAAACTGGATTGCTTACCGCAACCATCAGTTTCTAAAAGCTTATTTCAATCAAGAAAATACAGTTAACTCAGAGGTAAGAACAACGGTTGTTGAGTGGGTGAGAGCTAACCCTGGAATGACTCTGAAAGAACTATTAGAATCAACCAGTACCAATTGGGTAGACGATATCTATGCCTTGATTGCAACAAAGCAATTATATGTAGACCTGAAAGCAGTAGCTTTGAGTGAACCAGAACAAGTTCATCTTTTCAGCAGTCAACAGATGGCACTGGCATATAATGTCATGATTGCTCAAAGAATTTCTACCACTATCGCCAGTGGACAACGAATTGATGTGGCGGTTGGCTCAACCCTTGTTTGGGATGGTAAAAGTTGGTGTGTACTTCAAATTGGAGACACAAAAATTGCTCTCCAAAGCGAAAATGAACTGATTGGGTTAACTCATGCAAACTTTGATGCACTCATTGCACAAAAAGAAATTACTCATATTCAACCTAAATCTGCAAAAACAACAGAAATTTGGGAACAGCTAAAATGCGCGAGTCCTGAAGATTTGTCCGTGGCTAACTACCGCTATAAAATCATTGAGCCATATTTACATGGAAGATCGCCAATTAATAGTTCTGTACCTGAGCGGACAATCCGTAGCTGGAAATCCAGATTTAATAAGGCTCTTAATAATTATGGCTGGGGCTATATTGGTTTACTACCCAATCGGGGAGACAAAGGAAATCGAGTAGACCGCTTTTCACCCGATACTTGGGAGTTCATCGACCGAATTATTGAACAGCATTATGAAAATCTCAAACAGCGAGGAAAACTGGCAACTTACGGTATTCTCGTTAGAGAGTGGGAAAAAGCAGGAAGAACAGACCCTTGCCCCAGTCGGATTACTTTCTGTAAGCGTATTAATCAACGAGATCCGGTACGGCAAACTCGCCAAAGACAAGGTAGTAGAGCGGCTTACCAAAAGAATCCTTTTTATCACGAATTAACGCTTTCCACGCCTAACCACGGCAGTCGTCCATTTGAAATCTGCCACATTGACCATACAGAATTAGATATTGAGTTAGTTTGTTCTCGCACTGGACGTTGTTTAGGTAGACCTTGGGCAACGATTCTTATTGATGCTTTCTCCCGCCGTATTTTTGCCATCTATTTAACTTTTGATCCACCATCGTATCGCTCTTGCATGATGGTGTTGCGAATTTGCGTGCAGCGACTTGGACGTTTCCCAGAAACATTAATAATGGATAATGACAGGCACAAAGATTGTACGATTTGGCTGCACTAGATATGCGTCAATTGCTGTATCAAAATAATATTAAACAGACACAAACTTATCTTGATGAATATCCAATTAACATTAATACAACCAATCCTACTGAAGTTTTATCACAAACAGATAAATTAAATATTTCAGCAATAGATTTAGAAAAAATTCAACCCCATACTCAAGAGGAGTTATGGCAATAAAACACAAACGTCTATTTCCTCAAGCACTTCTTACTCAATCATCAACCGAGCGGCTGAACTATTTTCAGGGGATTACAATTGGACATTTACGGTTAAAACAGGCTTTAGATATTTTGTTGATGAATCTTCAACAACCAACAGATATCTGTGTCTTGTTCGTTGTTGGCCCAGCAGGAGTAGGGAAGACTACTTTGCGACTACGAACTGAAAAACTGTTAATGGAAGGTGCATTAGCATCTATGAACAGTAATATTTGTCAGATCCCAGTCGCAGGTATAGAGGCAATTGCTAATGAAGCAGGAAAGTTTAATTATAAAGATTACTACCTCCGGGTTCTAGAATCTCTAGAGAAAATCTCGCTCAATTCAATCACTACAAATAGTACATCAAATTATCAAAAGTATGCAGGCACTCTTTCGGCTACATACTTTGCTTCCAAAAGTTCTGATACAGTGCGTCGTGCTTTAGAACAATCTATGCGACACCATCAATTAACAGCATTAATGATAGATGAAGCCCAACATTTGCTGATGGTTGCTGGAGGAAAACAAATGTTACATCAGATGAATTGGATAAAATCTATCGCTAATGTTACTGGTGTCATACATATTTTATTCGGTACTTATGATTTACTCAACTGTTGTCACCTTAGTGGTCAAGTCAGCCGACGCAGCGATGATATACATTTACCTCGTTATTCGACAGACAACAAAGAGGATGTAGCTGAGTTTATGCGGGTTCTCAGAACATTTCAGGCACATTTACCTTTGGTTGAAGAACCTTGCTTGGTAGAACAATATGAATATTTTTTGGATTACTCAGTTGGCAGCGTTGGTCTGCTCAAAACTTGGTTGACAAAAGCTTTACGAAACGCCTTGGCAGAGAATGCGACAACCCTCAATGCGAAGTATATCCAACAAAACGAATACTCAAAAGCACGACGGCAGCAAATTCAACAGGAAGCACAAGCTGGAGAGAAGCGATGGCACAACGAGGTTGCAACTGTGACGCCCAGTTTGACCAATGAAGAAGTTAGGCAACCATCTCAAACGAAAGGTCGTGTTGGAAAACGTCTGGCTAAAAGAGATCCTGTAGGAATTAATCTTGATGTTAGTTAATTATTATACCGAAGATGAGTTTTGGAATCTGGAAAAACCAACAATTCCACAACGTTGTCAATTATTCCCATTGGAGCCAATTGCTATTGGTACGCTTTATATGGAGAGCTTAAGTGGATATATTGCTCGCCTTGCCGACTATCACACCATAACTGCTGAAGAACTAATTTTGTCAAAGATTATTCCACTGATGGATCACAAAACAAGCAGTGCTAGTTCCATCAACATCATTAATCATTTATTTGGAGTTCAAGATTCTTTAACTACAGCAAGCCAAACCAGAGTTAACATTGCCGCTACTCTAATTCAAGTTCTAGAAGAATTGACTGTCACTGTAACCATAAGTTTGCCGCTTTTGAAAGCATAACCTTGCCGTAGAACAAGCGAAAAGGCTTGATTTAACGTTCCGCGATCGCAGTCAAAGCATTTAGTTTTGAAACCAAAAAGTTGCCAAAAATCTAAAAATCAAGCATAAACCTGCCGAAAGTTCAGGGATTATGCACCCTCAAATACCTGAAGTAACAAGATTGCCTCTTAAAAATCCCAAAAATTCAAGCTGTCGTAAGTCCATTTGAAACTATAAACGTGCCACCCCGGCAAACTTATGCTTACAGTCACAGCCACCTCGGCAAACTTATGGTTACAGTCACAAGTATTTTAATCGTAGTTTATGTCGGATAAAAGATAAGGGTATCTTATTTTGTGTTGTAACCTTGTACTACCACGTAATCTGAAGCATAATGTGAGCAAACACCTTAGTTCATGGTTTCAAACTGAGTTGCTCAAGTTATGAGCTTAGGACATTGAGGCGATCGCCGACCTTATGGAGCGATTATTCCAGCTTGTAGTAAAAGCTGACGCTCCTCAACTCTGTCACGACGGTTTAACTGCAATAACGCAATCGTAACCCGACCTATGGGGCTTAAAGGCACAAATTCAGACCTACTCAGGCGAAAATGTTCATGCCATAGGTCTTGGCGAGTAGGTCTTGGCGAGGATGATACAAGGGTACGATTTTTCCGGTTTCTGGATCGACAGAGGCGAGATCACTTCCTTTGTGCTTATTGCACAGAGTACAGGATAGTGCTAAATTTTCTGCTTCAGTCCGTCCACTATGTTTTTCAGCAATGATGTGGTCAATCTCATGAGGCGCAAAGGTAGCGACATTAGGAATCAGACAATACTCACAACAAGCTTTTGCCCGTTCATAAACCTGTCTTTGGAGAGCTACAGGAATATAGGTTTTGCTCATTCTGCGTCAGCTTCTTTGATCTTCAAGAAGGCTCTAGCCTTAGCCATTCTGAGAATATGCTCTAAATATTGATACCCTTGCCATTGCTGCTCTTCTGTTGCGGTTAAACCTACCGTCCGATTTTTTTCTACTAGAGTGTTAATTTGAGCTTGCAGGGATTGAGAGGGACGCAGGGCAATAATGGCTTCAGCAGTGGGAAGGCTTGCCAGAAATTCTACGACTTCAGCCATACCTGAAAATCCTAACTGAGCGATCGCATTCAGTTCTCGTAACCCCAACTCTAGGATTTGAGGCAGTTTGTCTGCAAAGGGTTGAAGTTGATTGACAACTTCATCAGGTAAGTCAAATGTAACTTGCATAGACGTTTGCTTTTACTACAAGGATACACTTTCTGGATTTTAGCTGACAAAATATTCCACAATTAAATCAATCGGATACCGCGTACCTTTGGTCGGCGTAGCCGGGAGCAATTGTCACCCATGATGCGACCGTAGCAGATCAGACAACGCGGGTGATTCAAATGCAGGTGTAGAGGAATAAAAAAGTTCAACAATAAATAATAAAGTCCAACAATTTTTGTTAGGTGGTTTGGTAAATGTAAGCCTGCAAGCGAGTTGTAATTAATCGTTTGGTTCTAAAAGCTTGCCCAGAGCTTCAACGGACTGCCGCCAGCCGCTTTCCATGCCACTGGCAATCATGCCGTCACGGTCTGACTGGCTCATTGCTGTGCTATGGGTACGAATCTCAGTTGTATGTTCGTCAATTGCGACAAACTCAGCTTTTTCCAGCATGACATGCCCACGTTCCGGCATCCCCAAGAATTCAAATGTCTGCACGATTCGTTTATCTAGAGCGACTTCATGAAAACAGCCAGTAAACTCATACTCGTGACCGTCTTCTGATTGTTCGGCAATGTGCCAACTGCCGCCGTCTTTACAATCGAAGTGATACACTTTCATTGGATTACCCCGACACCACCAATTGGCAAACAGTTCCTCTTTGGTATATGCTTCAAATACCTTTTCTAACGAAGCCTTGATTGTGACAGTACCGAAGATATTTTGTGAATTTTCTGGAACTGTTACTGTCAGATGTGCCATACTACCCTCCTGCTACTTTGTTATGGATCTTCTAGTAGTTTTTCCAGAGCATCAAAGCGGGCACTCCAGATTTTTTCATACTCGCCCAGATACGCTGCGGCTACTTTGAGAGTTTTCGGCTGAATCTGAATAACTTTCTCCTTACCACTTCGACGCTTGGTAATCAGTCCGGCTTTCTCCAACACACTGATGTGCTTTGCGATCGCTGCAAAAGACATCGCATAGGGTTGTGCTAATTCGCCGATAGTATGTTCTGCTGTTGATACCCGCTTCAGAATGTCTCGCCGCGTCACATCAGCCAGAGCAGCAAAAATTTTATCAAGGGCTACATTTAATTCAACCATATAGTTGAATGATATCCAAAGATACAGATCGTGTCAAGTGACGAGGCGGACAACTTTTACCTTCTGTCTTGGGCAAATTCTACCTGAAGTCACATACAATTTTGGGTGTTACTTCCCCTGTGCTTCCAGGCGATCGCGCATAATTATTGTGAATAACCCTGAACTAAATAATTTACCTCCGATTAAACTCATCCCCCTGAGCGCTGAAACGACATCGCTCCCTGGGCGCACTGTTAGTACAAGACCACCAACCGATATTCGGTGGGTAAAAGTTCTGGAATTTTTACGCAGCAACAATCTCGCACCCAACAGCCGCAAGCTTTACGAACGTGAACTGAAGCGGTTTTTAGTATGGAGTGAGCTGCACTATCATGAGCTACGCCCGCGTCACCTTGCACTATATAAAGAGTACCTGCGGGATGAACTGCGGACTGATGCAGGTAAACCGCTTTCAAAAAGCAGCATCAATGCCGGAGTTGCTGCACTCAAAAGCTTTTTTAAATGGATGTGCTATACGTATCCTGAAATTATTGCTACTAATCCCACACTGGGGATTAAACTGGAAAAAGTACCACTGCCACCAGCCCAGAGTTTAACCCCAGAGCAGATGGAACGGGTTTGGTCGGCTTTGGAATTGCTCCAAGAAACAAAGCAACGCGATACAGCACTGGTTCACATTCTCAGTCACGGGCTGCGTGCTGGAGAAATTGTGGAATTAAATGTTGGGTCGTTTGATGGCAAGCTACTGTTTTTACCTGATACCAAAACCAACGAACCGCGCTTAGTGCCACTGCGAAAAGAAAGCCGAGAAGTCGTGGCAGATTATTTACAATTGCGCTCACAGCAAGGAGAGGTGTTAAACAGCCTTAGCCCATTGATGATTTCACACCATGCTTCATACAAAGGTGAACGCTTGAGTTATCACGGTATTTACTTCGCTGTGGAAAAAATCGGTGAAATAGCTCACATTGAGGATTTGCATCCTCACTCCTTTCGACATACTTACGCTACTGACTTATTGCTATTGGGAGTTGACCCCAGCCATGCACGAAAATTAACAGGACATCAAAGCGAGAAAGCGTTTCGGCGGTATACTTTACGGAGTGAACAAGAGGCGGCGATCGCTGCTTATTATCGGGCAATCGGTGAGGAGGCAGAACAGTAGAGGATGTTCATCGGCTAGAAAGGTACATTGAATTAAGGAAATACAAACTATGTCTAATTCTGAAAAAATTATTCACTTTGTACCAGAATTAGGGCATGATCTTGCTCATGTATTAAGTTTATGTGGTCAAACAATTAGTTGTTCAGATGCTTCCAATATGTTTACGAACTGTCCTATTTGTCAAGAAAAACTACGTAAAACAGTAGAAAAACGTATAGAACAATTTTATCCGCAACCAGATTTTAGTAGATACAACAAAAAGTGACATACTCGCATACCCAAGCCGCACTATAGGTGTGTAAGTATGTTACGGAGGAATCAATAGACTAAACGATGCCCAAGCCGTTAGATCCTAAATGTCAGCTATGCGCCAAACTACCCGCAGCTAAGGCTAAGGTGCTGCATGGGCCAGAAGGTGATGGCTGCTGGAATCCGAAGGTTTGTCACAATCGCCGTTCGTTTTACCGCAACAAAAGTAAAGATGATTCGGCACAAATCGATGCAATCGCAGTCGAAGCACCAGCAACATATTTTGCAGTGTTGTATCTATATAAAGAACCGGGGGATAAACCATTACACGCTATGTCGGCAGAACTCTGGCTGGGGCAAAAGCCTATTTGTCGCCTGGAACCAATTCACTGTTTTGGGCTAACGGCTGGCAAGATCCGTGCCTATACAGATCAGGTGTTACAGGCTTTTGCATCTCAATATAGTGTTTCACTATATCAATATAAGGATATGTTTGAGATTACCTCAAGCTACTGCCCAGTGCGTCCTTGCCCCTTGCATCCAGAATCGTAGAGATGACCACATACCGCCAATTAACAATCTGGGATCTGCTTGATGAGTTGTCAGAATCTCCACCAACTTCTTCCCTTGATGCTATGTGGGATTGTTTGGATGCCGAGCTAGAGAATTTACCAATAGATGCACAGTTATCAACCGCAGCGCTTGCCTTCAGTCAGATTGCAGATATTCTTAAGTCTCGTGCCGAAGTGCTGTTGCAAGATACCCGCGATCGCAATAGTCTTTTGGGGCCAATTGTTAGCACCGATCTCTTTGCTGGTCTAGTGCGGACAACAATGCACCTAGATTTAGATGATTTAATTGAACCGGAAACACCACAAACCTTTAAACCGCATGGGCCACACCAATTTTCACATTTCACTGAGTCGGGTGATTCTGTAGTAGCACCCGTTGAGAAAGCGAATGTTTTGGCAATGCTTGATGAGGTGACAACTTTAGAAGATGTCCGCAATTTGGCATCAGATGAAGATGTGCCAAAA
>DASQZD010000053.1:0-5631 GCA_035638855.1 Nodularia sp. (in: cyanobacteria)
GCCATTCCTGAATCCTAGAGCTTTTATCTACCAAGCGATCGCACGATTTTTTCTAATAACAAATACAGCACCAATTTTTTTCTAATAGGATAGCTTGTATTGATTGCCTGATGAGGCTTCCAAAGATCGCCCTTCCGGAAACTGACAGAAGAGGGATATACGAAGAAATATAAATTAACCGTAGTGGCGTGGCAAGCTTAAAATGTTGCATTATCTTTCTCTTGTGGAACAGGCAAGATGCCTGTTCTGGGGAGACCAGTAGCCCACCCCACAATATTTATGCTTATGCACTATTTTAGGCTTGTCAGTCCACTAGGGTGTGTTATGCCGTAGGTCTAACGCACCTTGAATTGTTAAAATACTGAGCATAGCTTGAAATAAATATTTAGTGCCAACTTACTTAGTTATTGAGGAAATATGTCATAATAAATACAATAGTTGGGGAGGTCTGCCGTGTTAACTCAGGATAAACAACTGTTTTTAATTGGTCAGGTCACAAATTTAAGCGGAATTCCGATCAGGACAATTCGCTATTACGAAAGTTTAGGTTTAGTAGAATCATCAGGACGCACAGAGGGAGGTTTTCGCCTATTCTCAATCGATGTGCTGACTCGGTTAGCTTTCATTAAAAGAGCGCAAAGTTTAGGGCTGAGTCTGGAGGAGATTCGAGATATTCTTCAGGTCTATGACCAAGGAAAACGCCCCTGTGGCGAAATTAAGGAAAAGTTAGAAGACAAACTTTCACAGATTGATCGCCAAATTACTCAGTTGCTGACCTTACGTTCGGAAATCGTGGAATTACTCGCTGGCTGGAACAATAAACCTGGTCAGCAAGAGGATACTATCTGCCCGATTATCCAATAGACAGCGACTGATGAGTAGGTACTATGTCATAGGTGTCAAGTTAAGGCATCAGCCCGCATAGGCGGTCGATAATATTAATCTTCAGTTAAAAATTCTTGTTCTTCTAGGTAACGAATAGCTAACCCGTCAACTACCTTAATCACTCCTTTGGTGTAGGTAGCTGCGTTATGTGCTGCTCTCCAGGCTGCCCAATTAGGAACAAAGCCTGTGAGGGTGACTCTGGCATTTTCCACTACGACGTTGACATCTTCAGCTTCTACAAAGGTATTATGCTCTAAAGCATTCTCAATGCTTCTGCCAATTTCCTCGTCTTCAGGTATCTTAGTAGGCACAACGGCTAATTCATTGATAATATCAATTACTCCGGTGATGCCGTAACTTATATCTTCTACCTGAAATTTCTTCCAATAAGCGTCTACTGTGCCTCGCAAAGTCAGCATTCCACCGATGACGCTGACATCAATTTTGTTGGCATCAATATCTGGGTCCCAAGTCAGGGCATTTGCGACGTTTGAGGCAATTTCGTCATCTATGGGAATAGGAATTGAGGCAGGATACTGTACCTGTAAATGATTAATTACTTCGATGATTCCCTCTATTTCTTTAGTATCTTGTTCTGCTATGGTTTTGGCTCGATAGCTAGGTACTGTTCCCCGCAAGGTGACTTTGGCATCATCAACAGTTACACCAACATGGGCTGCATTCACACGGTCATCCCAGTGAAGTTTATCTACAACTTTAGTTTGGAGTTCTTCGTCTGTCGCTACAGTCATAATTACTCCTGTTTGGTTATTATTTTTTGATCTGTGCCGGAGCCATAAGATCAGGTTCGGATTATTAGTTATGTTTGCCACAGTCTTTACATCTGAGCGCCAATTTCCCTACTTAGTCAGGAAAGGAGATACAAAGGGTAGCTAAAGCTGGGTGGATTTTACAGGGTTTAATCAGCAATTTAGCTGAGATCATATATTACTTTACTATTAATCAGATTTACCTTTCCTCTTTCTGAAGAGATGAGTATAAATGTTTTATTCATATACTTTAGAGGGATGCTGTTTTTTTTGATTGTAGGCGATCGCCTACAATCAGCAATTTATTCAAAAAACCCAAAAGCAAAGAATATTCAGCCCGCGTGGGCGAGCTGAGTTTGGATGGTTAATGAGATACAGCTAGTGTTTGATCAGTTACCTGGGTATATTGGATCACGATTTCGCGGAATCGTTCACCCTCAATGGTTTCTTCGTCTGCTAACAAATCGACTAAATACTCCAAAGCGGCGCGGTTGTTTTCCAATATTTCTTTGGCTTCTAGGTAGCAATTGCTAATAATTTCGCGGACTTGGGCATCAATTTTGGCGGCAATTCTTTCAGAATATTCTGGTTTATTCATCCAGTCGCGTCCCAAAAATACTTCGCTATTTTGAGTTTCTAAAGACAATAGTCCTAACTCAGACATCCCGAATCGTGTTACCATTTGCCGTGCCATGTTCGTAACGTGTTGCAAATCATTACTAGCACCTGTTGTAACTTCTGGCTGACCGAAAACAATCTCTTCGGCGGCGCGACCACCCAAGGTAGAAGTAATTTTGGCTCTGATTTGAGAACGAGAAATTAACCCCTGTTCTTCGTTGGGAGTAAACCAAGTTAATCCTAGTGCTTGACCCCTTGGTATGAGTGTCACTTTCTGCACTGGGTCATGGCCTTTGAGTAATGTGCCGATTAAGGCGTGTCCGACTTCATGGTAGGCAATTAAGCGCTTGTTCTTGCTATCTACCAAGGCTGTGCCTTCCATACCGGCTACGACTCGATCTATAGCATTATCAATTTCCAGGATGGTGATTGCTTCTTTGCGTCTTCTGGCTGTGAGAATTGCGGCTTCGTTGAGTAAGTTGGCTAAATCTGCACCAGTAAAACCAGGAGTGCGGCGAGCGATCGCCTCTAAAGATATACTAGAGTCAATTTTCTTATTACGTGCGTGAACTGACAGAATTTCGGCTCGTCCTTTGAGGTCTGGAGCATCGACCATCACTTGTCTGTCAAAACGTCCTGGTCTGAGTAATGCCGAATCTAAGACATCTGGGCGGTTAGTAGCAGCAATAATAATAATCCCTGTATTACCTTCAAAACCATCCATTTCGGTGAGCAGTTGGTTAAGAGTTTGTTCTCTCTCGTCATTACCGCCACCGATACCAGTTCCACGTTGTCGTCCCACCGCATCGATTTCATCGATAAAGATTAAACATGGCGCACTGTCTTTGGCTTTCTTAAACAAATCGCGCACACGGGATGCACCCACACCCACAAACATTTCCACAAATTCCGAACCGGAAATACTAAAGAAAGGTACACCGGCTTCCCCTGCGATCGCTTTTGCGAGTAAAGTCTTACCAGTTCCGGGAGGTCCAATTAATAAAACACCTTTGGGAATGCGTGCGCCTACAGCCGTGAATCTTTCTGGCTGCTTCAGGAAAGTCACCACTTCTCCTAATTCCTCTTTAGCTTCTTCCACCCCAGCCACATCGTCAAACTTCACACCAGTTTTGGCCTCCATTTGGAAACGAGCGCGAGATTTACCAAAGTTCATCGCTTGGTTAGAAGCATTCGTAGAGCGTCGGAGGAACAATAACATTAAAGCTACCAGTGGTAAAATCCACATGAGGTTAATCAACAGCCCCACAGCCACAGTGCTGTTAGCAGATGAAACCTGACCAAAATCAATGTCTTGTTGTTTGAGTGTGTTAATTAACTCAGTATTTTGTGCCAAAAGCCTGACTTCTATTGGTGGTGCATCTGGCTTTTGTCCCTTGAGATAAACCTTAGCTATCTGTTGAGTTTCGTCAAGCTCTACTTTTTGTACTAGTCCTTCCTTAGATTTATTGAGTAACTGACCATAAGTGAGAGACTCGCGCTCTGCTTTTTGTGCCAAAGCGGGACTACCCATAAAAATCCCCGGCAACATGAGAAAACTTGCTGCTAGGGCGGCTGTACGCTGTTTGATCAATGCTTTTTTCCCAAAATTTTGCATAATAATTACCTTTTGTCTAGTGGCATCAGGTGAGGGCTGGTTTTATGCCTATTCTTCTAGCAAAAATTACTCTAACTGGAAATCACTATTTTCTCATCTAGTCTAACTTCTAGATAAAGCTATTCTCCAGTTTGTTTCCCCTGCTATTCAATAATGCCCAAATTATTCCCCTCCCCACCAGGGAAAAATGAGAAAAAGTTAGCTCATTCCCAAGAGAGAGGAGATCACCCAAAATCTCTCTCCAACAATTTGAATTCTCCCCCTTCCCTACCAGGGAAGGGGGTTGGGGGGTTAGGTTTATATTGATTTTTCTACATAGCGTCAAAATTCAGAGCAGGGGCTTGGGCGATTAAGTGCTAAGATACACAACTACAGATATTTGACGATAAAAATATAACTCGCTAATATAAAATCGTAATGACTCCGCCTTTGAAAGATTCTGGTGGTGTAGCAAAACATTTAGTTGATGGGTGAATTATGGTAAAAATTGTTGGACTTGGTGGTAGTTTAAGACCTGATTCCTACACCCAAATCGCTTTAAAAGTAGCAGCACAAAGGGTAGAAGCCCTGGGTGCAGAAGTAGAAATTTTGGATTTGCGGCAATTAAATTTACCATTTTGTCATGGTGGAAAAGATTATTCAGAATACCCAGACGTTCAACGACTACGTGATACCGTGAATAGTGCTGATGGACTAATTTTAGCCACACCCGAATATCATGGTGGTGTGAGTGGTGTCTTGAAAAATACTTTAGATTTGATGAGTTTTGATGAACTCTCTAATAAAGTCACAGGACTGCTGAGTGTATTGGGAGGTCAGTCTAATAGCAATGCACTTAACGATCTGCGGATTATTATGAGATGGGTACATGGCTGGGTAATACCAGAACAAATTGCGATTGGACAAGCCTGGAGCGCTTTTAGTCCTGAAGGAAAGCTGCTAGATGAAAAGCTGTCTGAAAGGTTTGATAACTTTGCTCAGAGTTTAGTAGAAAATACTCGTAAGTTGCGAGGAGTTGATTAGAAACTGTCAACACCGAGAGACTCAGATCCCCGGCTTCTTGAAGAAATCGGGGATATAAATTTGGGTTCGTAACTAAATTTAGGATGGCTATATTTAAATTTAGAGGTTTCACGTATTTAGTCTACAGTTTTTAACGAAATTCAAGCAAATGCATAGAAATTAACTAGTTCATATCATGCAAAATTAAATAACTTTTTTGACTAAATAAACTAAATTTTGTCTTCTTTGAGTCATAATAACAAAATTAGTTGTTATTGATGGTGAGTTATCTAATTATATCGAACAAGAGCAGATTTTTAGAGAATGAGTTATCATGAAAACTCACGCAGAGGCGCAGAGACGCAGAGAGTTTGGAGAGATTTTATGATAATTCTCTGCGTTACTCCGCGTTACCTTTGCGTACCTTTGCGTACCTTTGCGTACCTTTGCGTTTAACAACCAGTCAACTCCAAACCTCGGTTAAATCCAACACAAACCCAGGGAAAACATCTTCTCCTGATAAATTAACAGGATGATCTATAACTTCCACATTTTTACCAGGACGATAAATTTCCACTCGTTGATTTTTGCGGTCAATCAACCAACCCAAACCAGCACCATTTTCTATAGAACCCATTTGATATCTTTTTAGTGATTGAGTAGAATCAACAGAAATTAGGTGCATTGAAACAGATAAGAGTTGAAAATGGGTTATTCAAGCGATTTAACAGACAAAGAGTG
>DASQZD010000054.1:0-80555 GCA_035638855.1 Nodularia sp. (in: cyanobacteria)
TGAGTCGAAAGGGTTTTGCTTTTACAAATGCACTAATGGCATTAAAAGACATTTAGCCGTGGATATCTTAGGCTTCCCTTTCTTTACCCACTGCACCAAAGCTAATGTATCTGATGACCAAGGGTTAATTGAAATGCTCTCAAAAAACATTGATTACTTTAAATCTAAACCTGTGGAGCTTCCCAAAACGACTATTTTGGTAGATAACGGCTATCATCCTGATAAATTGACACAAGCCTTGGAACAGATTTACCCAGAGGTTATGACTAAAATTCAATTTGAACTTTCAGCCAAACCATCAAAAGCTGAGAAGGAGACGAAAGGACAATCTGGATTTGTGCCTGTTGCTGCCAGATGGGTCATTGAAAGATCAAATGCTTGGGTTGAGAGATGTAAAAGTTTAGTCAAAAATTTTGACCGCACACTCGAACGTTCTAATGCCAAGCTCAAGCTATGTTTTATTCGGCTAATGCTCAAACGGCTAGCTGTCGCAGATACCGCCTGAAAAGATATCAAATGAGTTCTATAAATGATGTCAAATCTGGGGCATGGCTTCTCAGGAAGCATAGCCCGGCAGAGCATGGTTACTAATTATTAAAAGTATCTTTGAGAACAGCACGGGCTGCCAAATGATTGCGAGTAGTAGTCAAAATTTCCGCTTCTCTTTCTAGGCGAAGCGCCGTATCCTGTGTTTCTAGCAGTGCCTGCTGCTCGGAAGCCACACCATAGAGATTACTTGCTACCCAATAAGAAAGTTCTGTAGGCAGGTCGGGTAATTCGGCTGGCAATTCCATATTTTGTTCCGTCAACTTGGCGGAAAGGCGCACCACATCACGCAGCAACTGTTCAACCTCAGTTGCCAAAGGACGTAAATCTTTGCTTGGTGGCTGGTCTTCTAACCACTCCACTAAGCCGACACGATAAGGCTTTTCACGAATATACTCTAACACCCGAAATCTTTGCTGTCCCAAGGTCAACATTTTCATGCGGTCATCTGGCATTCGTTGGTAATGAATTATTTCTGCACAGCAACCAATGTTGGCAATTGTGCCTTCAACTGGATCAACCATTAACACACCGAACCTGCGATCGCTCTCCAAAATCGTGTTCATCATGATTCGGTAGCGAAATTCAAAGATTTGTAGGGGTAATGGTCTAGTGGGAAATAGAACTACTTCAGGTAACGGGAACAGAGGTAGTTCGCGAACTGCAATTTTAGAAGAAGATGTCATTGTTACCTTGGTATAAATTTAATTTTAAAAATTTATTATTCTCTGCTTGTCCCGCACTTTGTTTACATTCTATCACTTGTTTTCCAAGCAATAAAAAGCCCCGAAAAAATTTATCTCAGGGCTGGGTAAATATTCATAGCAATGAATTTAACGCATCCTCCAGCCATAAAACATCACTGTTGCTGGTTTTGACAAAGTGGATAGAATGCGCGGGTCATTAGTAGAGAAGCGATTTATCGGCTCTCTACATTAGTGTTAATGACCAAGGACTAATGACTAAATTATAGTTTTACTTCAATGTCTACACCAGAGGGTAAATCTAGTTTCATCAGAGCATCAATAGTTTTAGAAGAAGGCTGATAAATGTCAATAATCCGGCGATGGGTGCGGGTTTCAAAGTGTTCCCGCGCATCCTTATCTACGTGAGGCGATCGCAGCACACAGAAGATTTTGCGTTTTGTCGGTAAAGGAATGGGTCCTATGGCTGTAGCGTTAGTTCTGTTTGCCGTGTCTACAATCTTCTCGCAAGATGTGTCTAATAAGCGACGGTCAAAAGCCTGTAAACGAATTCTAATTTTCTGCTGCTGTAGAGTTGCCATTTTTAATTTTCCAGGTTCTGATGAATATTTGTGACTGTTTTGACAATTTTGTGGGATTGTGGCATTGTCCTCCCCAGAGGCTGCACCACGCGGCCAAATTTTCGGAAAATGTAATTTTACATAATCCCAAAAGGAAGAGAAAGGAGCAGAGAGGAATTTTACCATCTCTGCTCCTTTGTTATCGGACAAAAAGGTGTTACTTCAGAATTTTAGAGACGACACCAGCACCAATGGTGCGGCCACCTTCACGAATAGCGAAGCGCATTCCTTGCTCAATCGCGATCGCGTTGATCAGTTCTACTGTCATTTTGATGCGATCGCCTGGCATAACCATTTCTGCTTCACTACCATCATCGGAAGTAAAGGCTGTGATTGTGCCGGTTACATCAGTAGTCCGCACATAAAACTGAGGACGATAGCCAGAGAAAAATGGAGTCTTCCGACCGCCTTCTTTTTCTGTTAGGACATACACTTCACCTTCAAATTGAGTGTGAGGAGTAATGGAACCGGGCTTGGCTATTACCATACCGCGTTCAATATCAGCCTTCTGGATACCGCGTAGAAGTACACCGGCGTTATCTCCAGCCATACCTTCTTCGAGACTCTTCTTGAACATCTCGATCCCAGTAACGGTGGTGTTACGAGTATCTTTAATGCCCACCAGTTCAACGTTATCGCCGACTTTGACCTTACCACGTTCAATCCGACCAGTGGCAACAGTACCACGACCTGTGATGGAGAACACGTCTTCCACAGCCATCAGGAAGGGCTTATCTATAGCACGGTCAGGAGTAGGAATGTAAGAATCTACTGCTTCCATGAGGGCGTAGATTTTATCTACCCACGGATCTTCACCCTTTTTAGTTTTGGGGTTAGCAGTCATTTTTTCCAGTGCTTTGAGACCGGAGCCTGTGACGATAGGAATGTCATCACCAGGAAAATCGTAGCTAGATAATAGCTCACGGACTTCCAATTCCACCAATTCTAGTAGTTCTGCATCATCTACCATGTCTTCTTTGTTCAAGAAGACAACTAGACTGGGAACACCAACTTGCTTTGCCAGCAGGATATGTTCACGGGTTTGGGGCATGGGGCCGTCAGCCGCAGAAACTACGAGAATACCACCATCCATTTGAGCCGCACCAGTGATCATGTTTTTTACATAATCAGCGTGTCCTGGGCAATCTACGTGAGCATAGTGCCGACCTTCGGTTTCATACTCTACGTGAGCCGTATTGATGGTAATACCCCGCGCCTTTTCTTCGGGGGCGTTATCAATTTGGTCGTAGCCTTTACCTGTAGCTTGACCTAAAGCGGCCAAAGTCATGGTAATAGCTGCTGTTAAAGTGGTTTTACCATGATCAACGTGGCCAACTGTACCGATATTAACGTGGGGTTTAGTCCTTTCAAATTTTGCGCGTGCCATGAATGCTCGTTTCCTTTATTAATTAAGCGTTCCCTTTGCTTTTAGCTATGATTGCTTCAGCCACGTTGCGAGGTACTTCTTCGTAGCGGCTAAATTCCATTGAGAAGATGCCCCGTCCTTGGGTCTTCGAACGGATATCAGTAGCGTAGCCAAACATTTCTGCTAATGGGACTTTAGCAGTTACTTTGGCAATTCCATCATCAGATCCCATACCTTCAATTTGCCCACGACGGGAATTAAGGTCGCCCATCACGTCCCCAAGGTAGTTTTCGGGAACTTCCACCTCAACTTTCATCATAGGTTCTAAAAGTACGGGTGAAGCTTTCAATACTGCCTCTTTCATTGCCATTGAGCCAGCAATTTTGAAAGCCATTTCTGAAGAGTCTACATCGTGGTATGACCCATCAATCAAAGTGGCTTTCACGTCAATCAATGGATATCCAGCTAAAACACCGGATTCGCAACTTTCTTTCATTCCTTGTTCTGCGGGGTTAATGTACTCTTTAGGTACAGTACCGCCGACAATCTTAGAAACAAATTCAAAGCCAGTACCAGGTTCGCCTGGTTCCAAATTGATCACAACGTGACCGTATTGACCTTTACCACCACTTTGGCGAATGAATTTCCCTTCCACCTTGTTGACTGCTTTACGAATTGTTTCGCGGTAAGCTACTTGCGGCGCACCGACATTCGCTTCTACCTTGAATTCTCGTAACATCCGGTCTACCAAGATTTCCAAGTGTAGCTCTCCCATTCCGGCGATCACGGTTTGATTCGTTTCTGGATCAACGTGGACGCGGAAGGTGGGGTCTTCTTCTGAAAGAGATTGCAGAGCTTTGGAGAGCTTGTCCATGTCATTCTTGGTTTTGGGTTCTACCGCTACCGAGATTACAGGCTCAGGAATGAATAGTGATTCCAGAATTACTGGTGATCCTTCATCAGTGATGGTATCACCTGTCAAAGTATCTTTTAATCCTAATGCTGCTCCCAAATCACCAGCCCGCATTTCGTCCACGTCCATCCGTTCATCTGCTTTCAAAATCACCAGACGGGAAATGCGCTCTTTCTTGTTCTTGGTAGCGTTGAGAACGTAGCTACCTTTTTTTAGAACACCAGAATAAACACGAACAAAGGTGAGACGACCGTAAGGGTCAGCCATAATCTTGAACGCTAGAGCTGATAGAGGTTCATTGTCATCAGCTTTGCGCTCAACAGTATCACCATTCGGTAATGTACCTTGAATTGCTGGTACTTCGGTTGGTGCTGGTAGATAATCTACCACTGCATCCAGCATCAACTGCACGCCTTTGTTTTTAAATGCCGAGCCGCAAAGTACCGGCACAATTTTACCTGCAATTGTACCTTTACGCAGGGCAGTACGAATTTCTGCTTCTGTAAGTTCTTCTCCCTCGAAGTACTTATTCATCAAAACGTCGCTGGTTTCTGCCACAGCTTCGATCAGCTTGGTGCGGTATTCGGCTACCTTCTCTTGCATTTCGGCGGGGATATCTGTTTCTTCGATATCTGTCCCTTCGTCGTTGTTATAAATATAGGCACGTTGCCGTACCAGATCAACGATGCCGCTAAATTCAGTTTCGCTACCAATTGGCAGTTGAATGGCAATGGCATTAGCCCGCAGGCGATCGCACATTTGATCGTGAACTCTATAAAAGTTCGCGCCTGTGCGATCCATTTTATTGATGAAGGCGATGCGAGGTACTTTGTAGCGGTCTGCTTGTCGCCACACTGTTTCCGACTGTGGTTGCACGCCACCTACTGAACAAAATACTGCGATTACGCCATCTAACACGCGCATGGAACGTTCTACTTCAATTGTGAAGTCAACGTGTCCTGGAGTATCGATAATGTTAATTTGATGATCTTTCCAACTGGTAGTGATCGCTGCTGCGGTGATGGTAATTCCCCGCTCACGCTCTTGTTCCATCCAGTCGGTGACGGCAGTTCCTTCATGAACTTCGCCAATTTTATGAATAATGCCAGAGTAAAACAATATTCTCTCGGTTGTCGTTGTCTTACCCGCATCTATATGCGCCGCAATACCGATATTGCGTACTCTCTCTAGCGGGATGGTACGTGCCACAGTAGCCTCCTATTATAGTTTTTACCTCATGGTATCTTGTATATTACTCTTTGTTAAGATTCTATACTTCTACGGAAAACCGTATTTCTCTTTGTGAGTCCGCGATATACCGTTTTTAGTTCCACGATATACCGCCGCTTTTTTTAGTAACGATAGTGTGCAAAAGCTTTGTTAGCTTCTGCCATCCGGTGTGTTTCTTCGCGCTTACGAATTGCATTCCCGGTTTCGTTGGCAGCATCCATTAACTCATTCGCTAATTTACTTGCCATTGTGCGGCCGGGTCTAGACCGGGAAAAATTTACTAGCCAGCGTAAGGCTAGGGTTGTACCTCTGTCTGAACGAACTTCCATCGGTACTTGGTAGGTTGCTCCACCAACTCGTCGAGCTTTTACTTCCACCAAAGGTGTGGCGTTTCGCACTGCTCTTTCAAAGGTTTCCAAAGGAGCAGCACCAGTGCGTTCTTCAATTGTTTTCATGGCTTCATAAACCAGCCTTGCAGCCAGTGATTTTTTTCCATGACGCATCACCCGCCGGATTATCATGCTTACCAGGCGACTGTTATATACGGAATCAGGCGGAACTGGACGCCTTTGAATAACACCACGACGAGACATACTTTACCTTTAACTCGGATTTGGCAACGAAATTATATGCTATCAGACACTGGATATAGGAGCGGGGAAAACCACCCTTTAAACTTTGCCTTTTTTCTCTACAGTTGCAGCGAGACTGACCGATTAATTTGCTCACTACAACGAGAGAAGGCGACAACATCATAAATTTTAATATTTAGATGCTACCCCTGCGATAACTTTGCTGGATACTGTTTAAAATTATCTACTTTTGCCATTTTCATCAGGCTTTAGCGAGGTTTCAAACAAGCAGCAAGCACCGCTAATTTTTTTGTTCCTCGGCGCTTACCACCGCAGAAACTCAATCGTTATCCAATACGATTAATCGCTTATTTCCTATTTTTTCGCTTCTTTCGGGCGCTTGGTTCCATACTTGGAACGCCCTTGTTTGCGATCTTTGACTCCAGCTGTGTCTAAGGTTCCACGGATAATGTGGTATCTCACACCTGGTAAGTCTTTTACCCGACCGCCACGAATCATGACTACTGAGTGTTCTTGCAAGTTGTGACCGATACCTGGGATATAAGCTGTGACTTCAAATCCAGATGTCAGTCTTACCCTTGCTACTTTACGTAGAGCTGAGTTCGGCTTTTTCGGTGTAGTTGTGTATACTCTTGTACATACACCCCGGCGTTGTGGGCATTGCTTCAGAGCTGGAGATTTCGTTTTCTGACGCGCTTTTTCGCGTTCAGTACGTATGAGTTGCTGTATTGTTGGCATGAGTTACAGCGCGTAAAGCTGCTTAGAGGTCTAAGTTTTAACAAATCCTGATTATATCTTTTTTCTGGCTTTTATGTCAAACTTATAGATTTTTTTTAGTTAAACATAGGTTGGGGTAGCAATGGAAAAGGAATTACCACAGCCACAGGTAGCGATCGCTTGAGGGTTGTGGAAGCGAAAACCCCCACCCATTAAATCTTCTGAATAATCTAATGCCAACTCATTTACATAATTAAAGCTTTCGTCATCTATGACCACTTTAATACCGCTTGAGTTAAACACGCGATCTCCAGCTTTTACAGTTTCATCAAAAGATATCTCATAAAACCAACCAGAACAGCCGCCCTGCTTAATTGTTAGTCTCAATAAAGCATTTGGTTGCTGTTTTAACTGTAATCGCCCAATTTCACTAATGGCTGTTTGACTCAGGTGAATCATGGAATTAGTTTTGGCAATAAAAAACCCCATCTTAAAAATTACAGACGGGTGAAGTACAAAAATCACGCTTAAGCAAAAATCTTGTTTTGATTTTTGATAATAGACATGAGCTTATCCTTAAATAAGCGCTCCTAATCCTGTCTGTTTATTGCTGAATTACTATTATTACACAAGCATATCACTATTGAGTGATAGTCCCCACCTAAATTTCGGTAGGGACAGAATCAGCAGGGGAACAGGGAGCGTTCAAATTGAAATTACTTTGCACTTAATTCTGCTTAACTTTCTTTCCCGTGCTTTGACGGTAGTTATTTGAGCCGGTTTGCAGAAATAGTCAGTATGCTAGCCTTGTAATTATTACAGCCTGATCAACCCTGTAGCGCTGTTAAACTTTGGTACGGGCATAGTCATCTTGGTAGCGAATAATATCATCTTCACCTAAATATTCGCCATTTTGGACTTCAATTAACACTAAAGGAATCACACCAGGATTTTCTAGACGATGGGATGTACATTGGGGAACATAAGTTGATTCATTGTTGCTAAGTAGTACTTCTTGATCTCCACAAACTACCCTAGCTGTACCAGAGACAACAATCCAATGTTCACTGCGGTGATGGTGCATTTGCAGACTGAGGCGGTGTCCAGGCTTGACTTCGATCCGTTTGATTTTATATCCGCGCCCTTCTTCCAAAACTGTAAAAGAACCCCAAGGACGCAGCTCAGTTGCAGCAACGCTTTTATTCGCGATCGCCGAGGGTATAGGTAGAGTGTTAGTTTGTGTGGTTTCTTGAAGTTGCGCCATAGTTACCTCATTAATCGGCATAACAAACCGTAATTACTCTTAACCATTAATGGAAAAATTTGTTGTGGTTTTGCAACCGTAAAACTCATGAATTTAGTTGCACTTTTTTAAACATAGCAAAACCAAAGTTGAAGGTGTAAAGGATTACTGCTAAAACTGCGTTATCCATACCAAGTCTTCATTCAAAAAATGACAGCTTATCCTTAACTTTAAAAAAGGATTAGTCATTAGTGATTGGGATACAATTTTCCCCCCTGCTCCCTACTCCCTACTCCCTACCTAATTATGGTTCTTGCAGGAAAACCCCAATACCGTTGTGGACACGTGCAGCAGTATTCGGGGAACGGTCGAGTAGTTGTCCCCCCAAATAAAGACTGGTTGAACTACCACCGTCTAAATTCAGGGCATTCACACAACCCATAGTCTTCATTAATTGGGCGTGTTCCTGTAAAGTTGGTCCTAGTCCGCCAGCCCGATTGTGTACAGCCGCAATCATTAAAGAACCGCTTGCTGTTGTGCAAATAGCACTGCGGAGAGCTTTTTGTGTACTAAAAGCTTTACTGAATTTTTCGGCTTCAGCATCAAGGACAATTTTATTGTTTTGTACTAACAGTGGCCCGGCTCCCATAATTTGGGGATAGCGGTTAAAGTCAGCCGAGTTAGTGCTGCTTATAATGCTAACTGCTGTGCCAATAGGCAACTGTGATGCAGTAGTAGCATTGCCACGTAAGGTTAAGAGGTAGCCATCCTGGGGTATGGGAACGGCTGTTTCACCTGATTTTCCACCTCGTAACTGATTTGCCACTTGGTCTTTTTGGACAACAAGGAGAATTTCGTTGTCTGTTAACGGGGTGTAGCTAGTTCCCCAAGTTGGGGTATAACGAGCGATGCCATTCTGCACGTAACCACTATTGAGAAATAAAATCGGCAATCTCTGATTATTGGGAGCAATTAAAGTTTCTTGTAAGGTGAGACGACCGAAGTAAAATTGCCCAGCATCATTCCAAGCGATCGCTCCCCGGTTGAGAATCGGCCCTGATAACCACTGACCATCCCGACGAATTGCCCCCAAAGGTAATTTATTATTGCGGTTGAAATAACCAGCGTTAATTGCTGCTACTGCTGAAGACTGCGGTGCCATTTGAATTAGCGGCGCAGTACCTGTCTGGTTGTTGGGTTCTGTACCAATGGGTTTTAAAGTTAACCCAGCTTGGCGGGGATTAATATCTAACCAAACTACAGGAAAACGTTCTGTACCTAAATTGACAAATTGCTGTCGCCAGCGCAATCCCGAAGCCCAAGTAATATCTCTTTGTACCAGGGCATCGGCACGAAGATCAATCACTAGGCGATTAGGGTCTGCTAAGGTAATGATTTGGGGAGACATCCCAAAAGGCACACTCAGACTAACAATTGTGCGGTTTTTGACTACCTCCAATTTTCTAATCAGTGGTTTAGGGGTTGGTTGTGCGGGTAATTTTTGGAGTGGATTTGGCAGTGATATTGGCGGCGCGTAGCGTTGGATTAAAGCCGGATTGACTATGCCTTCTATTGCGACTATCCACTCTCGATTGGCTCGTGTGGCTGGTTCGTCTGTTTCGGTTATCGGTAAGCCTTGGGAAAGTTGCCAAGGTGCGGGACGATCTAAATCTAAGACAATGCGAGCTGACTGGAAAGGGCTATTACTGACCGATGACGGTTGTTGACTCTGACGAATATCTTTTACTTCCGCTTGGGGAATTGCGATCGCCAAAATATTGCCATTGGCTTGAAATTGCCAACCTGCTGTTTGGGCAAAATTAGTAATATCAAGATAGCGATAACCTTTTAACAGCCTTGTGGTTAATACCTGTGGCTGGTTCACTGGTGAAAACCACTCAACTGGTTGTCTGGCTGCACTGTTGCTGCTTAAAAAATCTACTCCCATGAACTGCCTAAATGCCCCATCGCTCAGATGAGTTTTTACTTGACCATCTTCACGTTGCTGCAACCAAGCCCCTGCTAAGGTACGACCATTGAGGGTAATTTGGTTACCAGAAGCTAATGCTGCGGCGGGAGAGGTGGGTGACTGGGCGAACAACTCTGGGGGTTGGGTATGAATCGGTGATTCCTGGGCGCTGGTAGCCCAATTAGCAGATAAGCACAATATAATTGCTAGGATTGTTGGCGCTAGAGACCCGAACAACTTTTGATTAGCCTTTTTGGCTACAGCACTGTGATTTTTTCTGCGGCGGCGATGGGACATTTTTACGATCATTGAGTAAGTACTTGGGATAATTATCCCCCAACCAAATAGCTAACTAAATTGTGGGGAAATCTTAAGAATAGTGATTTAGTTTTTGAGTAAATTATGATAGTCTATATATTGGCTATCTATCTCTTGTTAAATTCAACGAATAATCCCACCACTTAAAGCACTGTTACCAAGTGTTTTAAATAGCACTAGTTTCAGTTAAACTATATATAGTAGTTTTAGTGTTTTAAACTGGTTGATCATATGGAATCATCTTTGACGGTTGCTCTTTAATTGAGGTCTGTCTTGTAGCAATACAGATCACATAATCAGCAAACAATAAATATATACAATATATACAACAGATATTTCTAGGATTTGTCAAATGGATATGTTGTGTAATACGCTGATTTTGTCAATAAATCAGGATTATTTCTGACTTTAAAACGCTCGTTGTGTTATGGGTAAGGCAAACAGTTTTGACTTGAAAGCTAATCTAAATCTGGGAATAGGGAATTGGGAGAAAAAATAGCTATGGCTCTAAGCGCAGCTATACCCGGAGTGCTTTATGTTACGTTACTCTATCACGATATGAATAAAAGGCTATGAGGCCAAAGGCAATTTGTCTAACTCAGCAATACCACATAAAATATAATAAAAAACCGCAATCATTTTAACACGGTTAAAGAAGAAAAAATCCGAAGTTAAAAATTTTTATACCTCATGTTCGGTTATTTATGTATTTTCCAGGGAACCAAGTTTAGCCCTACGGCTACGCTCAGGACTAGCAAATTTTTCTCACAAATATTGGCAAGATTTGTGACTAACCATCTCAGGAACAGGCTATGAAAGATAAAGCGATGCATCAATCACAAACAATGAATTTTTCAGATGTTAGAGCAAAGTCAGCCGAGGGGAGTATCCCCTCGGTGAACTTTGTAAGAAACTCTCAGGAGAATTATCAGGGACAAAGGTGGTTAGTAGAAGAACGAGATGCTTGTGGTGTAGGTTTTATTGCTCATCGCCAGAATAATGCCAGCCACGAAATTGTAACAAAGGCTTTAGCGGCTTTGACGTGTTTAGAACACCGGGGTGGTTGCAGCGCTGACCAAGATTCTGGTGATGGTGCAGGAATATTGACAGCTATACCTTGGGAATTGTTCCAAAAAGACTACACCCCTGGAAAAGTAGCGGTAGGAATGTTATTTCTGCCGCAAAATCACGAAATAGCCCAAAAAATTAAGGACACTGTAGAGCAAATAGCCGCAGAAGAAAAATTAACTGTACTGGGTTGGCGAGTAGTACCAGTGCAACCTCATTTACTGGGGAGACAAGCAAAGGAAAATCAACCCCAGATAGAACAAGTTTTTCTAGGATCAGCTGATAAGACTGGTGAAGAACTAGAAAGAGAACTATATATCACTCGCAGAAGAATTTTCAAAGCTACCAAAAATATTTCTGAAGAATTCTATATTTGCTCCTTATCCAGTCGCACAATTGTTTATAAAGGCATGGTGCGTTCTGCCATATTGGGAGACTTTTATCTGGATTTAAAAAACCCAGCTTACAAAAGTGCTTTTGCTGTTTATCACCGCCGCTTTAGTACTAATACAATGCCTAAATGGCCTTTAGCCCAACCAATGCGGCTATTAGGTCACAACGGCGAAATTAATACTTTATTGGGTAACATTAACTGGATGACGGCACGAGAAGCGAGCCTGAATCATCCAGTATGGGGCGATCGCGCTGATGAATTCAAGCCCTTAGTTCACATTGATAATAGTGACTCAGCTACTTTAGATAATGTCCTGGAATTAATGGTGCTTTCTGGACGTAGCCCCTTGGAAGCTTTAATGATGATGGTGCCAGAGGCATACCAAAATCAGCCTTCTTTGGCTAAATATCCAGAAATTGTGGATTTCTACGAATATTACAGTGGTCTGCAAGAATCCTGGGATGGTCCAGCACTTTTAGTATTTAGTGATGGTGAAAAAGTTGGCGCGACATTAGACCGGAATGGTTTAAGACCAGCACGTTACGTGATTACTAAAGATGATTATATTTTTGTGGCTTCCGAAGCTGGTGTCGTTGACATCCCAGAAGCCAACATTGTGGAAAAAGGCAGACTTGGCCCAGGACAAATGATTGCTGTGGATTTAGTCAATCATGAAGTGCTGAAAAATTGGGAAATTAAGCAGCGTATCGCCAAGCAGCATCCTTATGGGGAATGGTTAAAACAATATCGTCAAGAACTGAAAAATCTTGTTAGTCAGCCTTCGTCAGTCAACGGTAATGGTAACGGTCATTCTCCGACGAACCAAATTGATAAACAAACCTTACTGCGTCATCAATTAGCCTTTGGCTACACGATAGAAGATGTAGAAATGGTGATTCAACCAATGGCGGCTGAGGGTAAAGAGGCGACTTTCTGCATGGGGGATGATATTCCTTTGGCGGTGCTGTCCGAAAAACCACACCTGCTGTATGACTATTTCAAACAGCGTTTTGCTCAAGTGACTAACCCAGCTATTGACCCGTTACGGGAAAAGTTGGTGATGTCGCTGAATATGGAACTGGGTGAACGGGGTAACTTACTAGAAGTGAAGCCAGAACACGCCCGGAAACTGAAATTAGAATCGCCTGTGTTGACTGAGACGGAATTGGAGGCGATTCGGTTATCAGGATTTGCGACGGCGGAATTATCTACTTTGTTTGCTATTGCTAAGGGTCCTGACGGTTTGAAAGATGCAGTGCAATTCTTGCAATCACAAGCTGTGGAATCTGTCAAGGCAGGGGCGAAGATTTTGATTTTGAGTGACCGTCACCTGGAAGGAGAAAGTGGTATCGGTACTGAATATACCTATATTCCGCCTTTGTTAGCCGCAGGTGCTGTACATCATCATTTGATTCGCGAAGGATTGCGAACAAAAACTTCGCTGATTGTGAATACAGCCCAGTGCTGGAGTACACATCATTTTGCTTGTCTGATTGGTTATGGTGTGGATGCTGTTTGTCCTTACACAGCTTTGGATACTGTCCGCAGTTGGTGGTTTGAACCCAAAACCCAAAGCTTTATGGAACGGGGTAAAATTGCTACCCTGACTTTAGATGAAGCTATCGGAAATTACTGCCAAGCGATTAATTCAGGTTTACTGAAAATTCTCTCTAAGATGGGAATTTCTCTGCTTTCGAGCTATCAAGCAGCACAAATTTTTGAGGCTATTGGGATTGGTGGGGATTTATTAGCACTGGGATTCTATGGCACAGCTTCCCGCATCGGTGGGTTGAGTGTGAGGGAGTTGGCGCAAGAGGTGCTGTCTTTCCATAGCAAGGCTTTTCCAGAACTGACTGCGAAGAAGTTAGAAAATTTGGGTTTTGTGCAGTGTCTTCCCAAGGGTGAATACCACATGAATAACCCGGAATTGGCTAAGGCGTTGCATAAGGCTGTGGATGGGAAGCAATATGACCACTATGAGGTTTATAAACAGCATCTGCAAGGGCGACCGGTGACAGCTTTGCGTGATTTGTTGGATTTTGAAAGCGATCGCTCACCAATTCCTTTAGAGGAAGTAGAATCAGTCAGTGAAATTCTCAAGCGCTTCTGTACTGGTGGGATGTCTTTGGGCGCGTTGTCACGAGAAGCCCATGAAACTTTGGCGATCGCCATGAACCGCATTGGCGGAAAATCTAACTCAGGGGAAGGCGGAGAAGATCCAGTCCGCTATAAAGTACTGAATGATGTAGACGCAGCAGGTAAATCGCCTACCCTACCCCATTTACATGGATTGCGGAATGGTGATACTGCTTCTAGTGCCATTAAACAAGTCGCATCAGGACGGTTTGGTGTCACCCCAGGATATTTAAGCAGCGCCAGACAAATTGAAATCAAAATTGCCCAAGGTGCAAAACCTGGGGAAGGTGGACAACTACCAGGGACAAAAGTTAGTCCTTACATTGCGATGTTACGGCGCTCCAAGCCCGGTGTGACACTGATTTCACCACCACCCCACCATGATATTTATTCCATTGAAGATTTAGCACAGCTAATTTTTGACCTGCACCAAATTAACCCCAAAGCCCAAGTATCAGTGAAACTGGTGGCGGAAATTGGCATTGGTACCATCGCGGCGGGTGTAGCCAAAGCCAACGCTGATATCATTCAGATATCTGGTCATGATGGTGGTACAGGTGCATCGCCTCTGAGTTCAATTAAACACGCTGGTTCACCGTGGGAACTCGGTTTAACTGAAGTACATCGGGTTTTGATGCAAAACGACCTGCGCGATCGCGTAATTTTACGTGTAGATGGTGGGTTAAAAAGTGGTTGGGATGTGGTAGTAGGTGCATTGATGGGTGGTGAGGAATTCGGGTTTGGTTCCATCGCCATGATTGCGGAAGGCTGTATTATGGCGCGGATTTGCCATACCAATAACTGCCCTGTAGGTGTTGCTTCTCAGAAGGAAGAACTCCGCAAGCGGTTCACAGGAATGCCGGAACACGTTGTCAATTTCTTCTACTTTATTGCGGAAGAAGTGCGTCAGCTACTAGCAAGACTGGGATACCGTTCTTTGTTGGATATCGTTGGTCGTGCTGATTTGTTGACAACACGCGCCGAAGCAACAGTTAGCAAAACCCAAGGACTCAACCTCGACTGTTTAATTCAGCTACCAGATGCCAAAAATGATGCTCACAAGGAGGCGCTTCGCGATCGCAGCTGGTTGGTACATGAAGAAGTCCATAGCAACGGTGCGGTGATCGATGACCAATTGCTGGCTGATCCCGAAATTCAAGCAGCTATTAGCAATCAATCCACTGTCAGCAAAACCTTACGCATAGTCAACACCGACAGAACAGTGGGCGCAAGGTTGGCAGGTGCGATCGCCTCCCAGTATGGTGATAGTGGTTTTGAAGGACAAATTAACCTCAACTTCGAAGGTAGTGTGGGGCAGAGTTTTGGTGCTTTCAATCTTCCCGGTATGATTCTTACACTGTCAGGAGAAGCCAACGACTACGTAGGTAAAGGAATGCACGGTGGTGAAATCATTATCAAACCCCCGGTTGATGCCACTTATGACCCGTCACAAAATGTAATAGTTGGCAATACCTGTCTTTATGGTTCTACCGGTGGGGTATTGTTTGCCAACGGTTTAGCCGGAGAACGCTTTGCTGTACGCAACTCTAAAGGTATGGCAGTGATTGAAGGGGCTGGGGATCACTGCTGCGAGTACATGACTGGTGGCGTGATTGTTGTACTGGGCAAAGTAGGACGTAACGTTGGCGCTGGGATGACAGGGGGACTAGCATACTTCTTGGATGAAGATAATTCATTCCCGGAATTAGTCAATCCTGAAATTGTCAAAATCCAGCGAGTGCTGACAGCAGCCGGTGCAAAACAACTGCAAGAATTAATTAAAAATCATGGCGATCGCACTGGTTCACCAAAAGCGAAAATGATTTTGCAAAATTGGCAAGACTATTTGCCTAAGTTCTGGCAATTAGTACCACCTTCTGAAGCTGATAGTCCAGAAGCAAATCCCCAAGCTGTTCTAGAAAAACAGTTGAGTTCTGTTTAGTTGAGGCTGACATAGTAGTTCTCAATCATTGGTGAACAAAAAGATCCCCGACTTTTTAGAAAAGTTGGGGATCTAAACTTTATAGTATTCACAAATCCAATAATATTACTTTTTATTTGCCATCAATTTTTGCGCCTTTTCTTTCATTGCTAAAAGTTCTGGAACAGTGGCAAAACTATAGCCTTGCTTGCGAAATTTACTAATAATTTCTGGTAATGCTTGGACAGTTGGGGAGCGATTACCACCACCATCATGTAATAAAACAATACCTCCCGGTGTTGCATTCCTGAAGACATTATTAACTAAGTTTGGGACAGTAGGACGGGAATAGTCTAATGAGTCAGATGACCACATAATGATGGCATACTTGTTATTTCTCGCGTAGTCAGTTACCCCATTGTGCATGATCCCCCCAGGTGGTCGAAACAAATTTGTTTTCACACCAGTAGTTTTATAAATTACATCCGTTGTGTGATCAATTTCGTAGGCTGCCGCTTTGCTGTTCATATAATGATACCAATGATGCCAAGTATGATTACCAATAGCGTGACCTTCAGTAATCACCCGCATGGCTAGGTTGGGATATTTTTGGACATTCTTCCCCACCACAAAAAATGTCCCTTTGATATTATTTTTTTTGAGAATATCCAGCACTTGTGACGTGGTTTCCGGCCAAGGACCATCATCAAAGGTCAGCGCAATGACTTTTTGACCTTTCTCCAGCTTCACAGCCTTAATTGTCGCCTTTTGAAAGCGTGCTGATACAGCAGAAGCAAAACCCTTGGTGTTTGCTTCTTGCTGCCAGCTGGTGAGCATAGTCGCCTTTAATCCCTCAATCCTTTGCTGAGTACTGATGTTAGCCGCAGATAAATTATTTATATCTATCCTTTGTTTGCCCTGAGCATCAGAAGCATGGGGCTTGATCAGTAACATTAAGCTGATGCTTAAAGTAGCACTCAAGGCCAGCAACGCAATTAATATTCCTTGCGACCAAAGAAACGACTTATTGTTTTCCACTTCATAGCTCCTTCAAGGGTAGAACTACTAGTCACATTTGTGACGTAGTTTATAGCACACTTATGTCTAAATATTAAATACGCAGATTGTTACTGGTAATCCAGAACTTTTGGATACAGATTCACACAAATTTAAGAACTATGAGCTATGGCTGATTAAGCTTCAACTCTAACCTAGATAATTTCGTTTGAGATGAAGAATACCCTGATAAAAATTGTTAAATATTTTACATAAGAAAGTAACCCTACTAACTATTTTTTGAATTAGTAGAGTATAATTTACTGCTTATCGCCATCGCTTTCTTTTTTAAAAAAAGTTAAATGTTTAACTTAGTGACCGTCACTTTTTGTCGGATATCAACTACACGGACGATCATCAACTAGATATAGTTTCCCATTGTTAATGTAAATTAAGCAGTTAATTTCTATACTTTTTACTCATTTATTCCGGAAATTTTGCTGAAAATTTCAGTTATTTTATAGAGGCTGATATACTTCAACTACCCAATAGCTAAAGTCAGTCTAAATGTCTAGAATTTTTTTTCTTACCGAGCAAATGAGCAAGTTAGTTCTAGATAATACCTCATTGACATGAGAATTCTCATGTATATCTATTTAGTAGTAATAAGTAGATTGATTATTGCTTGATAACTGAAGAATGTTCATCTATTTAGTTGAATTCAGCACAGGCTAAGGACTCGCTAACCTAAAAAGATGTTTTAGCAGCTATTAGGACTACTGAAAGCTATTATCTAATCATTATCAAAAGATTATTCTAATTTCAGATATGCGTCCATTCCGAGAAAAAGAATGGCTATTGAGCTTGGTTGTGGGATCTCTGATTCTCTGGCTAATATTTTTGGGAAACTTACCTCTACGTGACTGGGATGAAGGTACTGTAGCACAGGTTGCCCGTGAAATTTGGCGCGCCCCAGTTAATTCAATGCGTTGGCTTTACCCCATCTTAGGAGGTGAAGCATATCACAACAAACCACCTCTAATTCATTTACTAATTGCGTGGACTTACTCTCTACTAGGCGTGAATGAGTGGACAACACGCTTACCTGGTGCAATTTTAACTGCCTTGGGAGTTCCTATACTTTACTTAGTTGGAGGTTTGCTTTTTCAGCAAAATTTGCCTGCTTTGTTTGCGGCTTTGGTTTACTTAACAATGTTGCCTGTAGTACGTCATGGTAGATTGGCGATGCTGGATGGCGCAAGTATTTCTTTTTTTCTATTATTGTTATTTTTTCTCCTCAAAGCACGTCAAAATAAATACTATGCTTTGGGTGTGGGCATTTGCTTGGGGCTAATTACTCTGACAAAGGGGATGCTTGCTTTGTTACTGGGTGCGATCGCTTGTTTATTCGTGATTGCTGAGAGACAATTAACCTTGTGGAAAAACGCCTATTTTTGGGCGGGAATGTTTTTCGGTACGGCTGCACCTTTGGCTTGGTATATTGCCCAATGGCAATATTATGGCAGTAATTTCTTACAAACAAATTTTCAGGCACAAACCTTTAACCGTCTTGTGCAGTCTGTGGAAGGTAATAGTGGACCACTTTGGTACTATTTAATTGAGTTAATTAAATATGGTTTTCCCTGGTTGATATTTTTACCGGGAGGATTATATTTAGCTACGAAAAAACGTCATACTACTTGGGCGCGTTTAGTTCTGATTGGGACAATTGTTTATTTTGTGACCATTTCTTTGATGAGAACAAAACTGCCGTGGTATATCATGCCAATTTATCCCTTTTTAGCTTTAGCAATTGGGGCGCAACTAAGCGAACTTTGGGAACATCGCCATTTAATTAAAAAATATTGGGCAGTATTTTTAGCTATTATTGCTTTAGCAGGTTTGGGAGGATGTATTTACTTTGCTGTTGCAGATCCTCAACCTGTGTTGATAGCCATGAGTCTGGTTTTGGCAATCAGTATGAGTGTAGCAGCATGGCTAATTAAAAAGCGCGTTAGCGTAGCTGACCGTAGGTATCGCTTGTTTATTCCCGTCCTATTTTCGGGAATGTATCTAGTTTTAGCACTCTTAATGAGTTCACAATCCTGGATTTGGGAGTTAAACGAAGCGTTTCCGGTAAAGCCAGTAGCGGAATTAATTCGCGCCCACGTTGCACCAGGAACAAAAATTTATACTTCTTTTGCATATCAGCGTCCAAGTTTAGATTTTTACTGTGATTGTCAAGTCATTCCCACAGACATCACAGGTTTACAACAAATGTGGTCAAATAAATCTTATTTACTATTAGATGATGACAGTTTACAGAATCTCAATTTATCTGATGGTCAAGTCTTAGGCACATCTGAAGAATTCACCTTAATTTCGCTACCAGTTTCATAATTTTTGCGTTTTTATATAGCAGTCCTAAATCATTTCTGAAGCTCTTCACTTGGCGACCTTCTCCCAAGGGGAGACGCTGCGCGGTAAGCGAAGCTATGCCGAAGGCTTTAGGCGACTTGGCGGTTCGATAAATTCATAAATCAAATAGGATGGCTATATTGGGGGAATGTCAAATGTGCAAGTTCAATTTATTTAAACGAACCGCCTATCGCTAAGGCGAAACCTCCACTAACGCGCAGCGTATGCTTGAAGGGCTTTAGATGCAAAAAACGCCAAGGTAAAAGGGTAATACCCATTCTGTATAAACAGGATTTTGAGATGTTCATTACAAGAATCATCAGCCATCTGGGGCGCGAGAGTGTAAAACTGGAAGTTGTTTGTAAATTTTAAAGCAATTGTGAAAGCTATTACTCTTGTTGGTTCTACTGGCTCAATCGGTACTCAAACTTTAGATATCGTTACACAGTATCCAGATCAGTTTCGGATTGTCGGATTGGCTGCTGGGAGCAATGTGGAGATGTTGGCGGCGCAAATTCGGCAGTTTCGACCAAGTATAGCGGCGATTTCTGCTGAGGATAAATTACCAAAACTCCAAGAAGCTATTAAAGACCTTGACCCGCAACCGATTCTACTCGCTGGTATTTCTGGGGTGATAGAAGTCGCCCGTTACGGTGATGCAGAAACTGTGGTTACGGGTATTGTGGGTTGTGCTGGTTTATTACCGACTATCGCGGCTATTGAAGCTGGTAAAGATATCGCCTTGGCGAATAAAGAAACTTTGATTGCTGGTGGTCCCGTGGTTCTACCTCTAGTAGAAAAGCATGGTGTAAAATTATTACCGGCTGATTCTGAGCATTCAGCAATATTTCAATGTCTCCAAGGTATTCCCAAGGGTGGTTTGCGGCGAATTTTGCTGACGGCTTCTGGTGGGGCTTTCCGAGATTGGGATGTAGAAAAGTTAGCTCAGGTGACAGTTGCTGATGCTCTTAAACATCCTAACTGGTCGATGGGACGGAAAATCACTGTAGACTCAGCCACTTTGATGAATAAGGGTCTAGAGGTGATTGAGGCTCATTTTCTGTTTGGCTTGGATTATGAAGATATTGATATTGTCATTCATCCCCAAAGCATTATTCATTCGCTGATTGAGTTGCAAGATACATCGGTTTTAGCTCAACTCGGTTGGCCGGATATGCGCTTACCTTTACTTTATGCTTTATCTTGGCCTGAGCGTATCTACACTGGCTGGGAAAGGCTGGATTTGGTGAAAGCTGGTAATTTAACTTTCCGTGAACCAGACCACCAGAAGTATCCTTGTATGCAGTTGGCTTATGCTGCTGGTAAGGCTGGAGGTTCAATGCCGGCGGTGTTAAATGCTGCTAATGAACAGGTTGTAGCGTTATTTTTAGAGGAGAAAATTCGATTTTTAGATATTCCGCGATGTATCGAATTGGTGTGCGATCGCCATCAAAATGATAACTGTACAAATCCTGCTTTAGATGACATTTTGGCAGCAGATAAATGGGCAAGACAAGAAGTTTTAACAGTAGCTAACAAGTTAGAATCTTCTCCTCAAGTAATTTCGCTCCATTAAACAACACTTCTGGACAACAACATTAGTGGGGACGGTTGTTTCAGCAAACGCTCCTCACTAGTTTTAGGGTTGATTTAATCAGATAATTTATATATATTTAACAATCTACGCCAAAAATTTACTAACTTATTATATAAAACGCTTTTTTGAGCTAAAAATTGGTAATTCTTCCTACTATACTTAATAAATAACAATTACTCAAAAAATCTCCTAACAACTTAGGGATGATAATTATTATAGATTGGGTGCAAAAATTTTCATTCCAGTAATTGTTCACTAAATAAAGTTCTGCTGTCATCATTAAATAAGCGATATTTTTAAGGAATTGATATTAATGATTCCTACTTTAATTCTGGCTTGGATAGTATTTGTCATCTTGTTAAAAATCCTGAAAACTACTTTAAAGAATGCTTTAACAATTGCAGCAATACTGATTTTATTAAATATTGGTTTTGGGATTACACCTCAAGATATTTGGCATCAAATCATACAGGTTACTCAAAAAATTTCGCCTAACTCAGATGCCATTGAAACGCGATAAATTCAAATATAACTCAATACGGTTCAGTTAAGGAACCACACTCTTTGTCAAAGCCATTTTTTTTACGTTCGCGTAGCGTGCGCGCAGCGCATACCGCAGAGGACACAGAGAAAGAAGAAAGAGTTGGAAAAAATTGCTTAACGGAACTGTATTGCAATATAACTAAGGATGAAGAATCATATCTTCACGCAAACCTGGGATCAGATTTTTGCTAAACATCTGCATTCTTCATCCTTTTTTTGTTAATTATTTGGTAACGGGGAAATTTTAGCTAATGCGTCCTGAACAGTTGCAGGTAGTTGACGCATTATTTTACCTCTTTCGCGATCCAATCCTACTAATGTCACTTTCGCCGTAGTATATAATTCCTGTCCATCAGTTGAGACAATTCCATAATCCCAGTTCATGCGGACACCAGTAACTTCAGTGATGCGTATTTTGACGATCACTGCCATTCCTAACTGAATTGCACGGTGATAGCGTACTGAAAGTTCTACAACTGGTAAGTCACAGCCTAATGCTACTAAATCAGCAAAATCAATGCCGATTGATCTCAAACATTCTACGCGTGCTTCTTCCATCCAAGCGATATAAGTGCCATGCCAGACAACACCAGCATAGTCAGTATGATGGGGTTGCACTCTCACAGGATATTCAAACCAACTGTCAAATTCTCGGTTTGATGGCAGATCAATGGCGCTGGTTGGTGGTAATTGTGCTGGAGTTGGTTGTTTTTCCGACATTTTTGAGTTTTTTAACAGCTATGAATGTTTCACATCTGACAAAATTCTCTCATAAGATTTTGATTAACGAACTTAAAATACGTGACAGCCCAGGAATGAGCAAATAATCTGAGTAATTTGAAATAGGTAATGTGCGATCGCAAACTCAGTCACAATTACCTATTACCAATTACTAGCCATAGATTTCCAATGCGAGAGCGACTATTGGAAGCTGTTTTGAAGTACTGCATCAGATACAGTCAGCCCTAGCATTTTTTGGAAAGGGATTTATTACCTGAATTAGCTGATGTAGATTGTTTGACCAGATTAGCAAGTTCTTGCAACTGATTAATTGCCTCTGCACCCTCTAACTTCATTAATTCGCGATCATCTCGCATTTCTGTCCACGTAATCCCGTAATCGGATACCAAGAATCGAATCAAGTGATTGTCGCCCAAGCTAACCATAAATGAAGCACTATTCATCTGATCGCCGCAGGTGTAACAAGACGCGGGGTATCCACGTCGTTCAAGTACAATTGCCAAGGCTTGTAGGTTCATTACCAAGTCTTGGACGAATTGTCGGTGTTGATGCGCTAGTCTCAGAAACACGTTTTTCCTCCAGACACCACAGTGATTTTAATGTCTTTTATATTTTCGTTGGCTTTTTTCATCCACTGGTATTGTAAGCTATTTATTACACTTCCCAGAATCTTACGAAATCCTTAATTGACTACCTTGCTTAGGGTAGTATATAAATATTCACCTTGTCGTATCAAAATATCCAATTTGTAAGTTAAATCTATGAGACGACTGGGATAAGCTTAAGTTTTTTTATGTATTTATGTCTGATTAAATGATTAATGCAAAGCATTCCACTCTGAGAGTAACGCAAATTTGGTATTAGTAACCAACAGAAGAGTAACGCAAATCATTTTCTTTGGACATATACTGCTAGGTTCTTGGCTGGCTAAGGCTTTAAGAAGATTTCAGTATTTTTTATATTCATTGTCGGCTTGTGAACCTATGTGTTCTTGAAGAAATTAGATTCTGTAACGCAAGGCGAAATAGGTAAGCTCTTTAGCCCTCTCCACAACAAAATCATCATGTACTATTTGAGTTGTGTCGTGCTAGTAGTGTGTGGGAGTAATAGTTAAGAAATTTTTTGGTAATTTATAGCACTTTACAAAATACGTACCATAAATATCTAGGGCTTAATCATGAGAGTAACTGAACATTGAATAAGTATGTTGCCATTTTGCCAGTATTTTTTTATTTACTGAGGTTGTCCCGCTAAAAATAAAAAAACCGATATTTTACTGAAATTTTAGAAAAAAAGTTGGATTAGCTATATCAGACTCATTTTTGGCAGAGGAAATTTAAGTATAAAAATCTCAGCAATTTTGGGGATTTTACACTAGGACACTGAAAGCCACCGCTATACTTAGGAATTTGAGTATGGCGGTGGGTATTTTAATAGACTACTTCCCACCACCCGAAGGCAGGACCGATAAAACGGATAGTTATCCACGCGAGAACGATCGCACCAATACAGAACCAGGTACTACGAGTAGTCAACTCCATAAACTTTTGGGATTGGGTTTTGGTGATGGGAACCCAAGGTAAGATGCGTGTATCTTGACCGTAGTCATCTCCGAGTGTAGTTTTACGACGCTTTGCTTCACCCATAATCAGGAATTCAAATTTAATGAGGTTTTCAGATAACTTGCACCAAAATTGATGATAGCGCTTGCGATCAGGCGATCGCGCTGGAATTGACAAAACGTAAATACTCAACTATTCAGAATCTTCCTGACTCGGATGGGAAAAGAGGCTGGGATCAAGGTAGTTAATTCGTGCGAGAGGACTGAGAACAGCCAGCACTTGTGCGCCATAGCTACGGTTGACTACACGGCTGTCGAGTAAAGCGACAATACCTTGACTTTCTCGGACTGGTGCGATCGCTCGTTGTAATTCATTTAAAGCCTCTGGTAACAAAAATAAGCGAAACCAATCCTGATGCGATCGCTTATAGTAAGCAACTCTACCAGCCACCAGGGGATTTTCCAGAGATGGTAACGGCAAAGTAGCAATAATTAACAGATGAGGTGCTGGTAAAACCGATTGATGCGATCGCCAAAATTCCCACCCACTGATTAAAATCCCGTTATCATCCAAACAAGTTTTTTCCACCTGCACCCGTGAACCAAACTCAGAGGCCAGAATAGCAGCTACTTGAGCCTTGAGTGGCACGTCTCCCACCAATATAACCGTCAAACCTGGGGCTGTAGCACTCAAACAAAGCAGTGTCCGAACCTTGTGAATAAATGCGGCTTGAAACTCTGGGGTATTCGGTAGAGGTAACTTATGGGGTACATAAAGTTGAATAGCTGTCCCTTGATGATCATTGGAAAACTTCAAACAAGTTACGTCATCTAAACCCAAACGCTGACGAAACAGAGGGGCTTCCGTCTCTGGTTCTAAGGCGCTACCAATTAGTACCACTGGTTGCTTGTGCCAAATAGGCGCGAGACTTTTGCCTAATTCAATTGGGGCGTAGTGTAAAGAAAATAACCCTTGACGACGGGCAATCGTTGCCCACAGAAGAGAAGAAGGGGGGAGATTTTCGTTGCTGGTAGAAAATTGCTGCCAGAAATTTTTCCAGGGATCTGGTAACGTTTCTACTGACTTTAGTTGTGAATATAGATCACTTAAAATTTCTACTTCTGACTGGGAAATTAGATAGCACTCATAGGGATTAGCTGGGTGCTGAAACAGTTTGTGTGTGAGTTGCGCCCGTGTAGAGCGAATGATTTCGGCTTGGTTGGGACAAGCTAACATGAGTTGATCCCAGTCATGGGTTTGAATATCTTGGGTTAACTGATCACGTACCCATTCTTCTAAATCATCTACCCCATCAATAATCGTAGGAATACCAGGAGGAAAACTATCAGCAGATGTGAACTGCCCTTTTAACCAAGCTTCAGGGGAGGTCAGGAGTAGTCCTTGAAAATCATTTCCCGGCCAAACTTCACCTGTCCTAATTGGTTTGTTAGCTTGTAGCCACGGCTGAAGACGGGGAATTTCTACTTGCAAAAGACGTTGCTGCACTGCTGCTGGGGCGACAATAACTACAGGGCCATGCCACATCAAAGCCGATGCTACAAAACTTGTGCGATAACGACCTTGATACGCAGAAACTGCCCCAACTTGAATTAAGGCACTACGTCCTAGACGCAAGGCGCGTGCTACCAACCGTGCCATCGTTAAATGATGGGGCCAGGAAGGAAACCCCGCCTGCGATCGCAGGAAGTTATGTAGTGACAAATGAACTTCAGCCTCAATCACAAGCTTTTCATCCCATACAAAGTGATTTCTAATTCCAATCGCCCCATTTCTATGATCTTGTCATTAGCAACTACTCATGACATTTAACCAATCACCTATTACCCTAAATTATGCCAACATACAAAGGAATCTCCAGCGAAGCCTTCAGGCATCCACTGGATCGCCAAGCCGAAGAAGCTTTACGAAATTTACCGGGATTTGATTTAATAGCTCGTAAATTTGTGGAATTTGTCTACGAACGCCCTCAGTTAGTCTATCTAATGGGCAACGCCATCCAAGTAGGGCCGCGGCAATATTCCACTATTTACCAGATTTTCCGCGAATGCGTGCGGGATTTGGACATTTATCCAGAACCGGCGCTGTTTGTCGTGCAGAACCCCCAAGCAAATAGTTATGCCCTGGGGCAAGAGAATCCTTACATAGTCATAAATACAGGGATACTAGACTTACTCGACGAAGCCGAGATTCGGGCGGTGTTAGCCCATGAACTGGGGCATATTAAATGTGGTCATACTATTTTAATTCAAATGGCGATGTGGGCGATGAGTGCTGCTTCCGCCTTGGGAGATTTAACCTTTGGTATTGGCAATTTCGTCTCTCAAGCTTTGATTTATGCCTTTTTTGAATGGCGACGTAAAGCTGAGTTAACCGCAGACCGCGCCGCTTTGTTAGTGATGGATGATTTAAATACTGTGATGTCATCCATGATGAAAGTTTCTGGCGGTAGTATCAAATATGCTCATGAATGCAGCCTACAGGAGTTTGTTAAGCAGTCAGAAAATTATCATGCACTCGATGAAGATGGATTGAATCAGGTTTATAAATTTTTGATCTACAACGGCGCTCAAGGAACGATGTTGAGCCATCCTTTCCCTGTGGAACGCTTACGGTATTTACAGGAGTGGGCAGTGTCAGAACAATACCAGCAAATTCGCCAAGGAAATTATCAGCGATCGCCTGCATCGGGTGCTGTAAATGTTGCCGCCGAAACCTCCTCACAGGAAGTAGACACCTTGCGCCAACAAATTGAAGAATTGCAACAAGAAATTAACAAAATGAAAAGGTCTGAGTAGCCGATATGAGACTTTTAACCCGCATAAAATAGCGGGATGGGGAATGTACAAACTTTTGGGATTGACAAATAACAAAATATCCCCAACTTAAATCTCTTGTGGAGCGGGCAAAGATGCCCGCTAACCGAAAAGGTTTACAGAGTGTAAATTAGTATATTTTATTACTTAATAATTATTATAGTATTTTTGTAGGGTAGAAATCTTACCTATCGACAGAGGCTGTAACATAATTTATCTCTCGATATTCCCTGACGTTAGATAATAATTTCTAGGTGGACTGCTGTCCTCTTAACTAACACAGTGGAAAATTGCTGAAATATATCTCAGCACAAAATTTGATATAGGCACTTCAAAATATGGCAATTCACTTGATAAAACGGCTAACCGTATTCGCTAGTATTCTGGCCTTTGTGATCTTGATTCCAGCAATTGCCTTGGCTGCACCAGTTCAAATCAATCATACTTCTAGTATCATTCTTGACAAAGTTGCCAACACAACTATTGGCACTAGCTTATTTTCAGATACGAACCTGACACCGCAACAGCAGCAACAAGTCCAGGCTGTATATCAGAGAAGAAATAGAGAAATTGGGGCAGTATTGAATTCATCCCAACGAACCAAACTGGCTCAAAATATGCGTTTTGGCGATGACATCAATCAGGGCTTAGAAAAACTGAACTTGCCACGAGAACAAAAAGAGCTAGTAAATGCGATCATGCAATTTACTAACCTGAAAATGCAAGCCATTTCATCACAGCATTCCCTAAAAATAGGGCAAAATTAAAGGTTTCATTGATTGGACTGCCATTTTTGAGCTAGCCCACAGATCACAAATATCTATGACTGTCAACTTTTCCAGCATCTATAATGTATGTTGCCCTATTTAGTTCGTTACCATGTCGGAAGAAGATATCCGTGCCGCCAGGCTGGAAAAAGTCAACCAACTTAAGCAGCTAGGATCTAATCCTTATGCCTATCGTTGGGAGTCTACTCATCACACAGCCGAATTGCAAACAATATTTGCTGATTTACCCAGTGGTGAAGAAATTGATCAAGATGTTGCCGTTGCTGGACGCATTATGGCGCGTCGTGTTTTCGGTAAACTGGCTTTCTTCACGCTGCAAGATGAAACTGGCACTATTCAACTTTACTTAGAGAAAAGTCGTATCCAAGAATGTATGGCAGAGGCTGATGTCGATGCCTTCGCTCACCTCAAACAACTTACAGATACAGGTGATATTCTGGGAGTCAAAGGCACTATTAAACGGACTGAAAAGGGCGAATTATCTGTCTACGTCAAAGAATACAGCATCCTGACAAAATCTCTGTTGCCTCTACCCGACAAGTGGCATGGTTTAACGGATGTTGCGAAACGCTACCGTCAGCGCTATGTTGATTTAATTGTCAATCCCGAAGTGCGGCAAACTTTCCGCCGTCGCGCCCAAATTACTGCTGGAATTCGTCGCTATTTGACAGAACGGGATTTTCTGGAAATTGAAACTCCTGTTTTGCAAAGTGAAGCTGGCGGTGCTGATGCACGTCCGTTTGTGACTTACCACAATACCTTAGAAATGCAGTTGTATCTGCGAATTGCGACAGAACTTCATTTGAAGCGGTTGATTGTCGGTGGTTTTGAAAAGGTGTTTGAATTAGGGCGAATTTTTCGGAATGAGGGCGTATCAACTCGCCACAATCCCGAATTTACCTCAATTGAGGTTTATCAAGCCTACGTTGACTACAACGATATGATGGCGCTGACAGAGGGAATTATTACCACTGTTGCCCAAGAGGTACTCGGCACACTGCAAATTACCTACCAAGGCACACCGATAGATTTATCAGCACCTTGGCGACGGGTGACGATGCACGATTTAGTGAAAGAATATACAAGCTTGGATTTCAATTCTTTTTCTACATTGGATGAAGCGAAAGCGGCAAGTAAAAATGCGGGGCTTCACGGTATAGAAGATGTCCCAACAATGGGCAAACTTTTGAATGCAGCTTTTGAACAAAAGATAGAAGAAAACTTAATTCAGCCTACCTTTGTCACAGATTATCCTGTAGAAATTTCACCCTTAGCTAAACCTCATCGTTCTCAGCCTGGTTTGGTAGAACGATTTGAATTATTTATTGTGGGGCGAGAGACTGCTAACAGCTTCTCAGAATTAACAGACCCAGTGGATCAAAGAGAACGTTTAGAAGCCCAAGCGGCGCTGAAGGCTGCTGGTGATTTAGAAGCCCAAGGTGTTGATGAGGACTTTATCACGGCTTTGGAATATGGAATGCCGCCTACAGGTGGTTTAGGTATTGGCATTGATCGCTTGGTGATGTTATTAACTGATTGTGCCAGTATTCGGGATGCGATCGCCTTTCCGTTACTCAAGCCAGAAGGCAGTGTAATTAAGCAATTTAGCTATAATCCCCAAATTCAAACCCTGACTATTGAATTTGATAGTGGCAGTGTTTACGAGTATTTAAAAGTACCTCCTAGCGTTAAGCAAGATTTAGACAATGCACCGTCTAAAGGTCAATACTTTAACAAATCGATTAAAGGAAAATTCAAGCATGAACAATTGAGTTAAGGTACGTAAATATACAAGTACCCTGGTGCGTTTTGGTTATACCTAACGCGCCATTCTTATTATCTCTTTCTTGACGCTCTTTGGGTCTTTCTCTCAAAGAAAGAGGCTAGTGCTAAAGCGGTTAGTTACGTCATATCCAATAATTAATATAAACGAACCACAGAGACACAGAGAACACAGAGAGATAAAAAATAGAGGTTTTTGTGATGCTGTAATTATGGGTTAATAAACAAATACAGGTACTCTTTTATAGGCAGGTGTACCAGAATGTTGGTCAATTTTGGCTTTAAAAATTACGTTTATTTCAGGATAAAACATCATTGCTGCACCTGGGCGAATGTCTCCGCGAATAATTTCTACGTTTTCTAATTTACCTGCGTCACCTTGCACTGTGACTCGTTGATGTTCGCTAAAACCTGCTGTTTCCATATCTTGAATATTCATCAAAATACAGTTCCGGTGGGGCATTCCCCGATAATAATCCCCTTCTTTATAAACAACCGTATTGTGCTGAGAATAACTTCTTCCTGTTCCTAAAATTAATACAATTCCTGGGGTTGATTCTGTAAAACCAAAATCTGCTTTACTGGGTAAATTTAACTTTGGTAAAGCGGTGACAAACATCTTAGCTTTACCTGTCGATGTGGCAAACTTGGGTGTATTCAAAATCCTCCCCGCAATGGTAAATTCTTCACCTGTCTGATCAATTGCGGCTATTTTTTCGTAACCGGGAATCGTCTTTGCAATCAGTTCACGGATGTATTTGGGGTCTTGAAGTTTGCGCCAATTTATCGGGGTATCTCCCAAAACTCTATGGGAAATTTCTACAATCAATTCTATTTCGGAAATCAAATCAGCAGTTTTTAAATGAGTTTTTCCCTCATCATTAAGACGGACAAAATTATTGCCCGATTCCGTGGTGGTTTTGTAGGGATTCTCGAAGCGCGTAAATACGGGGAGAATAATCGTATTTTGCTGGGCTAAACCGTGAAAATGTCCGAGATTGGGTTTGGTAGCAACATAAAAAATAGTGGCAATTTTTCCCAAGGCGCGTTTTGCTTGGTTTAAATCTGGGTTGGCTGCATAAAGATTTCCTCCCAAACAAATCAATGTGTCAACTTCTCCCTTCTCAGCAGCAGTAATTAATGCTCTGGTATCATAGCCAGTAACGCGACTGAGAGGACGTTGCAGGAGTTTTTCTAAAGCTTGCTGAATTTCCTTTTTTAAGTTGATGGTGACACCCATAGAGCCAAATCCTTGGACGTTTGAGTGTCCGCGAATGGGCATTGTGCCTGCACCGGGTTTGCCGATATTTCCTGTTAATAGCGCAGTATTGGCAATACTATGAATGTTATCAACACCATTTTCTTGTTGCGTGACTCCCATCGCCCAAGCAAATACTACGCCTGTAGATGTGCCTATCATTCGGGCGGCGGCGATGATTTCGGCTTGGGAAATACCACAAGTTGCAGTGATGCTTTCCCAAGGGGTAGCTTGGGCATTTTGAAGAATGTTTTCCCAGTCTTCTGTATGGGCTTGAAGAAAATCTCGTTGAATTAAATTTTCGGCTATTAATGCTTTTTGGATACCGACAAATAAAGCGACATCACTACCAGGTATTGGTTGCAGGTACAGTGAGGAAATCTCGGAACCACCAGCTAGTAGAGATTTAATGGGATAGGCTGGGGAGGAAAACTTGACTAAACCAACTTCTACAGTGGGGTTGACAACGATTACTTTACCGCCCCGTTCCCTTAATTTGATTAATTCATTCATTAACCGGGGATGATTGGCTGGGGCGTTGGAACCTATTAAAACTACACAATCTGCTTGTTTGAGACTTTCTAGGCTGACTGTGGAAGTCCCAGAACCAAACATCTGGTTTAATCCGACGGTGGAAGCTGCATGACACAAGTCTGAACAGTCGGCGAGGTTATTGGAATTAAGCGATCGCATCATCAACTGTAACAAAAATGCCGCTTCATTCGATGATCTTCCGGAACTGTAAGAAGCTAATTTCTGTGGTGGTTTTTGAAATGCTGTCTGGGCAATTTCATACACTTCATCCCAAGAAATGCGCTCATAGTGGGAACTCCCAGCCTGTAAAATTAAAGGATGACTTAACCTACCTAAATTATTCGCTGCTTGGGAATTCAATTGTTGTAATTCGCATAAATTATACTTGGTTTCAAAGGTAGTTGCGGCTTGTAATTCTGAGGCGATCGCCTCTACACTTTTCGCGCAGCGTTGTAAAACTTCACCATCTTCATTCACAAAACCGCCCTTTTGCCCACCTGTCCCCCACGCGCAGGAAAGACAAGCACTTTTGTGAAATAACTTCTGCCAAACCTGCACACCTTCAGCAGATATAGTTTTTTCTGCCCAGTATTTAATCACAGGCATTCCGCCACCGACATCTGGTGTTTTCTCAGCACTCATGAGTTCACCTTGAAACAATAATTATTGCTGACGATGATAGTTGAAGGTGGGAAAATTAACACCCTAAAATTAACAATTTTGATTCAATTCCGCGAATAATCAGGGTTTAGAGCTTGTTTTAGACTGTAAGGATATATTTCTGGAATCAGTTTCTACAGCAACTTTCATGAGATAAAGCAGATATTTAGCTGTGTTCATCTGTGTAGCCTACGGCAAGCCGAATTTCGCGTCTACATCTGTGGATCATCATTCTTTGATCTACGACACTCAATGAAAAACATCTGGATGTAGAGCAACTAAATGCCGATAAAGAAAATTTTGGGTGTTGCGAGTGCAATCAACACCCAACGTCAAATCTCATGGCTAATTTGCGACTTCCGCAATTTCAATCACGCGCCCTTCATAGTCCTTCACCAAAAAATTGAGAGGCTTTTGGTTGCGAATCTTGAATTTCAAACCCCGCATTTCGACTCGTAATAAAATCATATCCAAGCAATCACGGTCAAAACAAACATGACGTTGCTGATTTTTATTACCCAAACTAGCCCCTGTAATGACGTGCAACTGGGTATTTTTCTTGATCTGATACCACAGCCCATCGTTAGCGTTATTCATCACCTTATTAGACCAACTGGGACTGGTAGACATATACAGTGGATCAATACCAGTAGCGCCTAAAGTTTGTTCGTAGTTGTAGTAGTAGTGTAGAGGTACTTCGGCGGCTGGCAAATCTAGCAGCCCTTCATACAACTGGCGGGCAATTTCCAAGTCAGACACCATCACAGTGTGTACTTTTGGCGCACTGGTGAGGAACATCCACATAGCGCCGGCATAAGCCGCCAGCAATATCACCATAATGCCTTGGGTGGAGAATAAGCTATCCAAGGGCAAGGAAGACAAAAAAGAGCCTGAAGTCAGAGGGGCGAATAAGAAAGGCATCACATTAGCTGCTATAACCATGAACAAACCAAAAGATTATATAAGGGAGAACTTTTATTATTGTCGATGTTCTTAGTTTATCAATACTAAAGTAGTCTGAGTCTTAGTAACGAACAGATTACAGGCTTGATTGTATGCAGATAAGCGCACGATTGGCATTATAAATACTATTTTAACGACGATCTACTTCCCAGCTATGCAAATTCCCCACTTTCCCGAAGCTAATCACCCTTTAGTGAAGTCGCTGTTTCATCATAATGATCAGGAACTGCTGAATCTATTTCAGAATTATCCAGATGCTGGCAAGTATTTTACGGTGATTTTTTGCCGTTATAGCCCCATAGTCTACACCTTGATTCAGCATTCAGCGCGATCGCCTGTGCAGGCAGATTATTTGTTTGCCCTGACTTGGAAACATATCTACTACGAACTCGGTGGACTGAATTTAGCTGATTCCTCATCCCGTGTAGAAGCTTTAACTTTGCAAAATTGGCTGATTAATATCACCGCTTTCTGTATCAACGAGATTCAACTACCGCCAACCGAAGCCATTCATTATTCGCTTTCAGAGACTTCGCCGCCGCTATGGTGCTATGTAGAACAGGCGTTAGATCAACTACCACCCATATTGCGCTTGATAGTTTTAATGGCTCAAACTTTTCACTGGAGTGAAACCAGAATTGCTGCTTATCTGCAAGCCGAAGGAGAAAAAATATCGCCTCTCGAAGTAGCCAATTTTCTTCAGGAAGGCTATTCTATGCTAGAAGACAAATTACCCACAGATATCCGCTTCATCTACTTGGGCGAAGATTCTGTGCCATCATAGCCTATACATAAATACGTAAACGGCTAGTCTTCATGGGAGGAAATTAATTCTTGTTCGGAAACCTTCTACCTAAAGCCGCAATTGTATCGGTAAATTTTATGAAACAACGGCATTTATTACCAGGGTGTTACGTTTTACTTTTTATTGGTTTACTGAGTCCAACAGTGGCGTGTGCGGCTGATATTACGCAACAACTCCACCGCCCTGTCAGTAATTCAAGTAGGCGACAATCTAGAGAACAAGCGGATACATTGCTGCGTATCGGTGAAGAACAATATGCTTCGGGATTTGCTGATAAAGCAGTGACATCGGGTTTAGAAGCATTGGAAATTTATCATGCCATTGGCGATCTCAAGGCGCAAGGACTGACATATGATTTGCTGGGGATGTCTTATATCCAGCTAAATCGCCTCAAAGAAGCGGAAGACGCTTTGCGCCGTCGTTTAGCGATCGCTCGTGATACAAAAGACTTTCAAGCTCAAATTTTTGGCTTAAATAATATCAGCACCTTGTTACTGCAAAAAGGTGAACCCATAGCCGCAGGTAAAACCAGTGAAGAAGCGCTGACAATTGCCCGTCATGTTAAAAATATTGAAGGTCAAGGACTATCTTTAAATAACTTAGGTTTGGCAGCAGTCAGAGTTGGAGAGTATAACAAAGCCATTAAACTCTATGAAACTGCGCTCACTTTCCGCCGTCAAACGAGTGATACTGTCGGTGAAGCCAATACTCTGAATAATTTAGGTGATGCCTACTTGGAAGCCAGAAATTACGAGGATACAATTGGCACTTATGGGGCAGCAATGCGAATTGCTCAAACGAGTGGCGATCGCACTAATCAATTACGGGCAATTGACGGTTTAGTATTAGCCCACAGTGCTGTCGGACGTTATCAGCGCGCCTTTGACTTACTAAAACAACGTTTAACAATTGCCCAGGAATTACAAAATCTTCGAGAAGAATTGAAATCATTTGAATCTTATGCTCATTTATACGAGCAGCTAAGTGATTACCCAACTGCTCGTAATTTTTATGAACGGGCGATTGTCCTAGCACGAACCCTTGGAGATAGCAAAGAGGAAGTGCAATTAATTGATAGATTGACTCAAATGCTAAAGCCTTGACAGCCTTGCGCTTGCCTTTAGGGGGTGGGATTCTAATTCAAGAATACTGTACCATCCTCTTGAATCCGCAGACTATTTTTATCGTTCTGGACATCAGTTGTGGCCTTCAATCTCACTTCCATCATTCCTGTTTCCGCAGAAGGTTGGGGAGTCACCTGAAGCAAGCCGCCATCTGCACGAAAGAAGGTCAAAGTTACTGGTGCAGTTAAATCTCGCAGCATCATCTCTGATTTCCCTGCAAGCGATCGCATCGGTGTATCGCCAATTATCTCATAAGTGACCTCAGCCCCAGTGTCATTGATCAAGCGGATATTTACCCTTCCATTAGCCAAGGCAATCTGGGCGCTGGGTAGTTGTTGTGCTTCTGGTGGACGTGCTGGTACAGCCTGACTGGGAGAAATCCCTGGTACTAAGGGTTCTTGGGTGACAGCATTAGGTAATTCGCCGCCAACACCTAACGGCATCTGATTACCAGGGACTCTAGAAGGTGGAAGTTGTCCTACAGGCGCTAGTTTTTGCGTTAGTGCATTGGGAGGACATCCCTGTGGCACTATAACCCGGTTATTGTGTGGTTCTTCGTAGTAAATACGAGGACAAGGGTTAACTTGGGAAGTCCATTGCTGTGCTACAGCCCTTGAGGAAATTACTGGCGTACTAATTAATAATCCGCCGCAAATAGCGCTGAATAATCCAGCATACTTGCAAACCTTTTGGCTATTTCTCTTCATGATTAACTCCTAAAAAATCTTAACTTTTTTTGCCTGAAAAATTTTTTAATCCATTTAAATAAGGGCATAAATTTAAAATCACCCAAAATAAGTGGCGGAAATCAATTAATAATTAAAATCTAACAATTAACTCTAGCTGTTTAATCTAACTAGAGGAACGAAATAAAAATAGAATCACACCCTGATTTCAATCTCAAGGATGAGGTATAGTGTTTTCGACTCTGCTGAAGTAATAATTTATCTGTGTTCATCTCTGTGGAAAAGTTTTACGTTCCTGTTACCCGGACGCGCACACTTTTAGCCCTATTTATCTATGGTCGAATAATTCTTGTAGTACCTATTGAGATGGGAATCGCTATAATTAAATAATCAATAATTACTTGATGACTCAAGAGTGATTGGTAAAGTCACAGTAAAAGTAGTACCTTGGCCAATATTGCTTTCAACTTGGATCTGACCTTGGTGATGTTCAACAATGGCCGCCGCGATCGCTAGTCCTAATCCTGAACCTGTAGAACTTTCTGGATTTATCTTTGCTATCTTATGGGTACGTGCAGGATCTACCCGATAAAAGCGGTCAAATAAACGGGGTAAGGCTTCGGGTGGAATACCAATACCAGTATCACTAACTTTAATTTGTAATAAAGCTGTGCTGTAACGAATTTTAGAAACGCGATGGCTTCCCTCTAGACGCGCCAATTGTACATATACCTCGCCCTCGGCTGGGGTGTATTGTAAAGCATTCCCAATCAAATTTGTCAACAGCCGTAGCAATTGATCCCATTTACCAGGAAGTGTAAACCAATTTTCTAGTAATTCGGGGTTAGTTTCCGAGATAGGAGGATCAACCAAGTCCAGAGTTAAAGTAAGTTTTTTTTCCTTAGCTAATAGTTGTTGTTCTTCAACTACTTCCATGAGTAAAGCGTCCAAAGGACAAGATGAAAACACATCTTTGCTAATACCACTATCTTGTCTGGCTAAAAATAATAAATCATTGACTAGTTTACCCAAACGCTGAGTTAAGCGTTCCACTATCTTTAACTGTTGGCGATAGTTGACAAAAGTATCAGCTTGTGAGTCTGCCAATTCTAAATCAGCCAGCGCAACTTGCACATTAGTTTGAATCAAAGTAATGGGACTGCGGAGTTCGTGAGAAGCATCAGCAGTAAATTGTTTCAGTCGTTGGTAAGATTCTCCCACCGGTTCCATCGCTTTACCGGAAAGAAACCAGCCACTTCCGGCTACAGATAGCACCATAAACCAAGTCCCCAATGCTAAATCAATGATTAACTGGCGACTAGGTTTAGTAACTTCAAACCAGGGATGACTAACACGCAGATATCCTAATACTTGCCGTCCCACTTGCACACGCTGGGTAACTTGTCTGAGTAAAAGTGGTGAGTAGGGAGATTCTGGTTTAACTACTCGGACAGTTTCACCGAGATGACTACCATGAATGGGAATATTTAGAGGTTCCGATAGGGTTGACCAAACTAATTTACCATTGGAACTAAACCATTCTAGGTCAATGTGGTCATCTTCTACAGTGCTGGTATTGTCCCGAAAACTGGCTTCTACATTAACGCGAAATTTTTCTACATCGCCATTGATTGGCTCAATTACAAGCGATCGCTCCACAATTTCCACTACGTGACTGAGGGTATCATCAACACGCTCAATTAATGTACTGCGGACATATAAATATACACCACTGGCGAATAGTAAAAGTAATACCGCAGTTACGGCAGTATACCAGATAGCAAGGCGGCGGCGAGTAGCTTGAAACATTTGGCAACTCAGAAAAATTAAATTATTTCAAATCGCAAATATACCAGATAGTTATGTAGCAAAATCAAATTTGATTTTCGGACGTTCATTGCCTGACATAAGTAATCGCTATACCTAAATGTAACTTGATACTTTTCCTCAAGCCCTATTTAATTTAGTATATGTTTAGTATATGTATTGTCCCCCAGCTGTATTAACTCATCTGGCTACCCTGAGATCGTCATGCCGAAATCAAAGAAGAACTTCAATCCCATTGATTTGAACGATCCGCAATATTACATTAACCGCGAGTTAAGCTGGTTAGAATTTAACAGTCGCGTACTCCACGAAGCCTGTGACCCCAGGACACTGCTTTTAGAACGATTAAAATTTTTAGCAATCTTTAGCGCCAATTTAGATGAATTCTTCATGGTGCGGATTGCAGCTTTAAAGCAACAAATAGAAGCAAAAGTTACTCAGTTGACTCCAGATGGTCGCACACCACAAAAACAGCTAGATGACGTTAGATCAACCCTGAGTCCACTGTTCACAAAACAGCATCAACAATTTGAAGAAGTTTTACAACCTCTCCTAGCTAGTCATCGAATCCATATACTGGACTACATTAATTTAAATCAAAAACAACGGACTTATTTAGATAACTATTTTGAAGAACAAATTTTTCCAGTTCTGACTCCCCTGGCGGTTGACCCTAGCCATCCCTTTCCCTTCATTTCTAATCTCAGCCTGAATTTGGCAGTTGTCGTCAAAAATCCAGACACTGAAGAAGAATTTTTTGCGCGGGTGAAAGTCCCCAGTGTGCTACCGCGATTTTTGCCGTTACCGCCAGAGTTAGGAATTTCTGAAACCGGACAAATTGCTCACTGGACTGGTGTACCTTTAGAACAGGCGATCGCACATAACCTGGAGTTTCTATTTCCAGGCATGAATATCCAAGAATATCATCCCTTCCGCATTACCCGTGATGCTGATTTAGCTTTAGAAGAAGATGAAGCAGATGACTTGTTACTAGCAATAGAACAAGAATTACGCAAACGGCGCATGGGTGGGACTCCCGTCAGACTAGAAATTAAATCCCACACCCCAGACCCGATACGTTCGCGGCTATTGGAAGATTTGGACTTAACAGAAAATGATGTTTATGAAGTTGATGGTGTTTTAGGACTCCGGGACTTAATGTATTTTATGGACTTACCATTACCCGAACTCAAAGAACCACCACGCCAGTCCGTAGTTCCTTCCCGTTTGCAAAGATTGAGAGAACCGAATTTAAACTCAGACGCGTTGGAAGTAGAAGAAGGTCAAGACTTTTTTGCAGTAATTCGAGAAAAGGATTTATTGGTACACCATCCCTATCAATCCTTCTCCTCAACCGTAGTGCGCTTTATTACCCATGCAGCCCATGACCCCAATGTGCTGGCGATCAAAATGACCCTTTACCGCACTTCTGGAGATTCGCCCATAGTCAAAGCCCTGATTGCAGCTGCGGAAAATGGCAAGCAAGTATCTGTATTAGTAGAATTAAAGGCGCGGTTTGATGAAGAAAACAATATCTACTGGGCGCGGAGTTTAGAAAGAGTTGGTGTTCATGTTGTCTATGGTTTAGTCGGGCTAAAAACCCATTGCAAAACCGTCATGGTAGTGCGACGAGAAAAAGACCGGATGCGCCGCTATGTGCATATAGGGACTGGTAATTACAATCCGAAAACAGCACGATTGTATACAGATTTGGGATTATTTAGCTGTCGAGAAGAATTGGGTGCTGATATTACAGATTTGTTTAATTTTTTAACAGGCTATTCTCGGCAAAAATCTTATCGAGAAGTACTAGTTGCACCTGTGAATATGCGCGATCGCTTTTTGACATTAATTCGTCGTGAAATAGAAAATGCCCAAAATGGCTTTTCCGGGCGCATCGTTGCCAAAATGAATTCCCTAGTAGACCCCGAAATTATCGCCACTTTATACGAAGCTTCTCGCGCCGGAGTACAAATTGATCTGATTATTCGAGGTATTTGCTGTTTGCGTCCAGGACTCAAAAACATCAGTGAAAATATTCGCATCATCAGCATTATTGGTCGCTTCTTAGAACATTCTCGCATTTATTATTTCCATAACAATGAACAAGAAGAAATTTTTATTGGTAGTGCTGATTGGATGCGCCGTAACTTAGATCGCCGCGTTGAAGTAATTACCCCAATCAGAGATCCAGATATTGCCAAAGACTTGCAAGAAATCTTAGGAATTATGTTAGCAGACAATCGTCAAGCCTGGGAATTACAACCTGATGGTACTTATATCCAACGCCGTCCCGGTGATAGCTTGGGTGGCGAAGCCGCAGATTGTCCTGAAATTAATTCACAAAAAACTCTGATCAACATGGCCTTACGTTCAACTGGTGTAGCCTCAAACTTAATTGATTCAAAAAAGAGTTACTACTATACAGACAAATAGCTCAATTTAGTTTTTTTCAGCAAAATTTAATTTTTTTCGCAACTCATTAAATTAATTTCTATGAATAAAGAGAATTTATTCAACCATAAGATAGAGTAATTTTTGGTGCATCTGACCATAAACTATAAAGGCTATTGTATCTATTTTTTATTTACTTAAATGTTAATGCTTTCTTGTGAGTCTACGACCTTGCGTGTTCTCGTGGTTGATGATCACGAACTGACGCGATTAACTTTACAATTAGCTTTTGCGGCGCAAGAAAATCTGCACGTAGTTGGGTTAGCCTGCAATGGTCAAGAAGCTATAGAAATCGTTAAAAGCTGCCAACCTGATGTAGTTGTTCTAGATTTACAAATGCCAGTTATGGATGGTTGGAGTGCTTCTAGTCAAATCAAAGCCATATCTCCCCATACTCAAATACTCGCTTATTCCTCGGTGGAAGATGCCAATTTTTTGGGATCTCAGACCATACCCAATTTTGACTGTTTTTGTCAAAAAGATGTTCCCACAACTCAACTCATTGCTTTGGTCAGGCAATTAGGAGAACGGGCTGTAAATGGTTAAATTACCATAAATAATGGTGCAAAATTGTTGGTAGATTAGCTCTAGCTGGTTGCAAGTTGGAAAACCGGAAAATATCTCTAAACAAACAGCGCCAGTTTAACCGCTAACTCAGGGTTCTACTAGCGCCATTGCGTCTATTCCTTCGCTTCGTTTAGCTAATTATTATCTGTTTGGGGAATAGTCCGTTTAAATTCATCAATTAAATCATCCATTTCTTCTAGAGCCTGGTTGACATCAATTCTCAAAGTTCCCAAGTTTGGCTGCTCCAAAAGGCTCAACAGGTACTCGCGTTTGCTTTGAACTACCGCAATTCGTTCTCTTATAGTCTGTAAATCCATCATTTTTTTCCAGTTTTAAAATAGCTTCAATTTTAAAGTTAACCCAAAATTGAGTAGAAGCGCGATTAACCGCGTCTATACATGGGCAAATCAAGAGTAATCCCACAAATCTATACTCCTGCATGAGCAACTCTTCAGTGAACTTGTGTCCAATAACCGATGATAATAAAACTAAGATGTGAAGAATTTATAAAATCCTCAGCTCATGTTACGTAAAATTTCTTTGGGGACTATCGGTTTAACCATAGGCGGGATATTAGTCATTGTTGGTTTCGTCGCCTACGCTGCTGATAACGCCACACTTAATCTGGTCGGGTTTTTTTATGGTTTTCCTCTTTTCCTGGGAGGACTAGCGCTCAAAGCCAATGAAATTCTGCCCATACCCTTTAGCCAAGAGACAACGCCATCAGTTTTACTCTTACGAGAGCAGCAAGCAACTGTCACTCAAAATAAGATTCGCAAGGACATCACCAGATACTGCTATGGTCAAGAAGCTCATTTAGATGAAGCACTGAATTATCTTGGTCTGAGTCCAACAGATCAAGACCGCCCAGAAGTTACAGGTTTACGAGAAACAGAAATTAATGGGGCTTATGCCTTAATTTTAGAATTTGATTCGCCGTTCATTTCATTTGATGTTTGGCAGGAAAAACAGGAGAAAATGATGCGGTATTTTGGCCCTGGAGTAGATATTAAAATTACAGAGGTTGGGGAAGAGATGATTGAATTAACAATTATTACTCAACCAGAAGTAAGCAAGGCTGATTAAAGGTTTGTAGAGAGGACTTAAGTCCTCCCTAAAATACAAGGTTGGGCTGCAACTACGCTCATTCCCACAAAAGTAGGAATTATTTGTGTTGCGTTAGCCTGCGGTCAGCTGCACTGGGTGGGTTTACGTTCTTCAACCTACACTTAAATTGCTCAAGGATGGGTAAAAGAACGAATTGACTGCAAAGCTACTTTTCTAATCGGATTGCGTACCACTGCAAATATTTTCCGGGACCAACATCTAATTCACAACTTGTATCAATTAAGTACTGGGCTTGAGCATTTAGAGAATCAAACTTTTGTATATCTGTGGGTAAGTCCTGATTACTCATATTTTGTAGCACAAGTTTGAGCTTGTCTAATAATTCATCGGCTGTGAGGAATTGTTCTGGTTGGTCTGTCTCTAGAACGACAAAGTTATCCTGCTGATACATGAGTGAGTCTGGCATTTAAGATAGTTCTCAATAAATTGGATTTATTAAACAGAATTGTGAAATGAAATTTTTTGGCAGTTTTAGCGGATAAATGCTTAAATACCGTCTTATGTGCTACTGGCTAATATCAGCGTTATTTGCCCAGGCAATGAATCTATGATTTGATAGTTATAGACTGTTGTAGGCAGTATACTGATATTTTTAATTAAAAATTACCTATTTTTTGTAATAAAATTAAATATTTCGATTTGAAATAACAATTTTTACTGACTTTAAGCAGACCCCAGCAACTAAATCATCAATTTTATTCAAGAATTTTGACTACTGTAAAACAACTCTCCCTCTCAGGGGATTTAACCATGAGGGTCAGGTTTTCTCATCCCCAGGCGATACCCTCATTTTCAGTGGAATGCAACTTATGTCAGGCATAAGCCCATTTTCTTCCTCTAAGCAACCTCCGCTGATTCTGGTGGCTGATGATAACAAGGTCATCCGATTACTGTTGCGTGAAGCTATGGAAAAAGAAGGTTATCGAGTTGTTGAGGCTGCTGACGGTAAGCAGTGTTTACTTGCTTATGAAACTTTCCAACCAGATATAGTGTTACTAGATGCAATTATGCCCATCATGGATGGCTTCACTTGCTGTAAACAATTGCGGCAAATTGCCAGAAATAATTTGATGACAGCACTGGAAAAGCTTGATACTGAATCTCCTTTGGGCAATACGGTGATCTCAAATTTATGGGAACGCACGCCCATATTGATGATTACAAGTTTACAGGATCAGGAGTCCGTAGACCGGGCTTTTGATGTCGGAGCCATAGATTATCTGACCAAACCAATTCATTGGGCCGTATTGCGCCAACGATTACGAAGACTACTGCAACAAGCGCAAGTATACAAACAGCTAGAAGCGGCAAATCAAGCTTTGCAGCATCTTGCTTACATAGATGGGTTAACTGGGCTGGCTAATCGTCGCCGCTTTGACGATTATCTGAATACGCAGTGGATTAATTCCGCACAGCAACAATCTCCTTTATCGATGATTTTGTGTGATATTGATTTTTTTAAATTTTATAACGATGAATATGGTCATCCAGCCGGAGATATTTGCATCCAAGAGGTAGGTAATATTTTAAATAATCAAGCCGAAAAGAATCAAGTTTTAGTAGCGCGTTATGGTGGTGAAGAATTTGCTGTAATTATGCCTTACACTGACTCTGCTACTGCTTTTGAGGTTGCTACTATCATGAAAGCTAGTGTGATTAATTTACAAATTGCTCACAGTGGTTCTACGATTAGTGAGTATGTCACCCTGAGTATGGGAGTGGTAACTATTATTCCTACCTGGGAATCCTCTGCTGCTGATTTGGTGATGGCTGCGGATCAAGCACTTTACCAAGCAAAAAAAGAGGGTCGCAATCGAATTGTGCAAAATTCATTTCTGAAAAAATGACACTTTTCTGGTCGAGAGGCGATTAATCGTGTTTCAGCTAGGATGGATACACTGGTAATGTAAAGTGGAACCATGCGCCGCCATGAGGAGCAGAATCTACCCAAATTTGTCCGTAGTGTGATTGGATGATGCGTTGGCATAAACAAAGACCAATGCCGTAACCATCTATGGCTTGATCGCGTTTGAGCCTGTAGTGGTTTTCAAAGATGCGATCGCGGTTTTCTATGGGAATTCCCGGCCCGGTGTCACCAATACTAAATTGAATTTTTTGGGTTGTTCTGTGTAATCCACATACCGTAATTTTACCACCTTCAGGTGTGTATTTTATGGCATTATCTAACAAATTTATTAGCACTTGGCGCACACGTTCTGGATCGGCATACACCTTGGGTAAATCTTGGGGAATATCGGTTTCTATTTGTTGGGATTTGGCAATGTAGCGATCGCGCAATTCTGCCAACACATCCAAGCACAGCTTGCCAATTTCCATTTTTTGCGGTATTATAGGCAATTCTGTATCAGTTCCTTGTCCTACCTGCAAAAGATCGGCGATCATCCGGTCAATTGTTTTTGTTTGACTGCGGGCTTGTTTTAATAAATGTGCTGCCATAGCTGGTTTGAGCCGCACAAATGCACCCATTTCTATGCTGTAATTAGACTGTAGAGTTTCGATGGCGATCGCCGCAGCCGTGAGAGGATTACGGAGATCGTGCGCCAGCATGGCAATTACCCTATCTTTAAATTGTAACTGCTCCTGAAGTTTGTCTTTTTCCTGTTTTAAGCGAAAAACTTCGTCTGACAGTTTGATCAATTCCGCAGAAACAGCCACAGAATGAATCGTTGATTTGGGTGATGACATCCGATTATTGTCATCTATTCGTTCTTGTAAATTTTCTTGTAATTTTAAATAAGCATCCACAGATCCTTGCCAGCGAGGCCACCAGTTCTTTAATTGGGCGATAATATTACTCCCAGCGATAACCTGTCTGGGTTCTGGGTGAATCTTGATTAAAGCTGGCGTGGCGACTAATTTAAAATGTTCTGCTAAATAGGGTTGTTGCCCCACATCGATAATTTGAAGTTCAAAGTTATACTCAGCCTGTAATTCTTTTAAGTAAGCACGGATACGCTGCACTTGTTGTCGCGACTTTGGTCTTCCATCGACAAATAGTAACAGCTGGAGTGGAGCCTCAGAACAGATAGGCTGATCCTGGGAAACTTGCATGTAATCGTGTTTCAGCACTGGTAACAACCTGGCGACGCTTCGCTTAACAGAAAGTAGAATGGACTGACGGTTGTCGATGGTCGTTGAATTTCTTCAATTTCATCTCTATTTTAGATTTGTCAGGCTCCTATCTGCTCGGTATTTTTGACATGAGACACTTATTTTTCCGCTTTTTGCTGCCTTTTGGTCTAGCTTCTGTTCCCGCAAGCACCTTGGCTGCTGGATATCCGTCCGCATCTTCCCTAACTCAAAATCTGACGTCAAACTCAACAGATGAAAAATTTTATACTGATGCCGGGAGACTAATGCAGCGTCAGCTAAATTTGATAGCTCGGATTGAGCAAGCACTCACAAATCCAGATCCCAATCGTATCCGAGTTGTGAGAGGGCAATTAACAATTCAAGTTAAGACCGTAGAAAGTTTTGTGAATCTTCATCTGAAAAATTCCCAAACTTTGTGTAGTTCTAACATTGATTTATCCAGAAACCTTCCGCCCTTACCAGCCCCAGATCAAATTTACTGCTCTTTGTATACTTCTAACCAGGAGTTATTAAAACTATCCCCAGTGCTGGATATACTGTTATCTCGACGAGGTGAATTAGCCTTAGTCAGACAACTACCCCTAGTCAGTGGTGAACGTCTATCAGATCCTGTGCTTTCTATTGCACCTGTAGAGTATCCCCAATTGGGAAAGCCCGCAGTACCTTTTTCTACACTGGAACCAAATTTATTCACTCACACTTTCCGAACACCAGCCGCATTTCCAGCAGTATTATCCCCACAAATACGAATAATTGGGAGAAACGCAAAAACAGCCATAGCCAATTATGCACCACCTGTACAACCTGCGATAGTAGCCCCTGAGTCAGCACTTACTACTTTGGCAACTGCTAGGCAAATATTAACGGCAACACTACAGGCGTTTCCCCCAGAAATTCGCTTTACAGATCCTTGGGAAAATGCTGCGATACTCGAGCGCTTGAGTTACGAATTAAGTCCGCAAGAACCGCAAATTTACGCTAAGTTTTTGGGATTGCCTCGTACGGGTATTTTCCGTGTATTACAGTCTTCAGCTTACCAACGTCCCCTGAATAGTCTTTGGAATCGATTGCAACCGAGTGTTAGTCAGCGTTATCCTTTCCCCTCTGTGGGTGATGCTAAGGATGGATTTAATTCTAGTTTAGCACTTGAGATGAGAGGCGATCGCTTTCAACTAGTGGATCAAGACTTGGATTATAGTTTCATGGTTGAGGTGGGTGATGTCCCCCTGGAGAAGTTGGATAAAAAACTGCAAATGGTCGCCGCACCAACGCGAGAATTTTTGCTCAATTACCAACCTCCTAAGCAGTTGAATGCTTTACAAGTAGAAAAAAGGCGGTTTTTAACCGGCAAAGACCAGAACTGGCAGCAAAATCAAGTAATTTTAGCCCATGCTGAAGCTAAATTAAACCATACTTATCTAGTGCGATCGCTGCAATTTCAACTGCCAAATATCATGTTTAATGGTCAGCCTATATCCCCAGACCAACTACAACAGATTCCCAGTAGTGACATGATCCTGGCTTTCCGTCCAGTGCGTCGCCGTAGTGATGGTAGTTACACAGTGCTGTGGCGAGTTTTGAACCAATTACCCGCGCCACAAATTGAAAAATAAGCATCTTTCAGCCCACGCAAGTGGGCATTGTATTGACAGACACAGGCTTAACGGCATTTCGCAAAGAAGATAGAAAATCTGGGACGCGACCAGTTAAAGTATAAACTCTTAGCAAACTGTCTAATTCAGAAAATAGAGTTTACACATGAAGATTTTAATTCAACACCGTCATTATGATCAAGAAATTGCTGGAGTTTTAACTTATATTCAGACAATTATTCCAGAACTCAAAGCTCGAAGCATCGAAGTCAAAACTATTTCTACAAAACAAGATAATATAGCAAAATTTTTGAGTCATATAGTCTGGGCAGACATAATACACATGAACTCAAATGACCTAATATTTGCCATACTTTGTAAGCTTTTTAGGAAAAAAATAATTATTAAATATCATTATATTTTTTATCAATCCACCCATACTAATTATAAAAAAATGTCCTTGTACAACAGGCTAAAAGTAGAGTTAAAAAAAACATTGCCTAAGTCTAATTACCCTTTAAAATGGAAGCTATTCACCATTGTCAAATGGGCTAAACTAGCTACTCGTCTTTCTACTGCCATTTTAGCTGATCATCATACAGCTTGTAGCAGTTTTTTAGGTGAATCTTGTGAATTGCCCTACCCAGTAGAAACTTTATATAATCCCATTGCAGTCGAACCTGACAAGCAAAAAAAGTCCTTAGAAACCTTATCTAATCCATATAAATTTGTTTTCATTGGCAGGTTAGATCAAGATAAGGGAGTTGATATTTTATTAAAAGCAGTACAAATATTGCAGAAGGAAAATCTGACTTTTCAAGTTTCAATCATTGGTGATGGAGCAGAAGCTAAACAATTGCAAAAGCTAGCATCTGATTTAGACATTCTCAACAAAGTTACTTTTTTGGGTAAACTCCCCAATCAGGAAGCACTTGCAAAAGTTCAAGATGCACTAGCTTTAATTGCTCCTTCTCGCTGGCAAGAACCAGCCGGTTACGTAGTGCTAGAAGCCTCTAGTATGCAAACCTGCTCGATTGTTTCCAGGATGGGAGGACTGCCAGAAATAGCTGGAGAACACAGCCTATTTTTTGAAAATGAAGATGTAGAAGGATTAGCTATCTGTATGAGATCCTGCTTAAATAATCCAGAAGCAGCAATTAAACTAGGCTGGAAGTCTAGCCAATATGTTACCGATAAATTTTCTCCTGCGCTGATTGCTACTCAATTATTAAAAATTTGTAACGACCTCATTCCTAAAAACATGAGTAAAAATTACTGATAATTCAATATCGAGTAATTAATTTTCGACAGTCTGCGCTAGGGTAGGAATAGACACGTAATTTGTGATTTCCTGTGCTTTTCTGTAAACGTCCAGCTGTCTTACTGAGTTTGGCTGTTTTATTGGCTTCTTTAACAGCTTGTGGTAACAATCCCAGCGCCAAAACCCTAGAACAGTCTTTGGCGGCTGACCCCAGGCTACAAGATAACCAAGGCATTTTTGGCAAATCTCAGACAAACAAACCGCAACCAGGGCAAAATCAACCCAAAGTTGATTTACCATCTGATTTTCCTCCAAATATTCCTTTATATCCCAATGCTAAATTAGAATCAGTCACACCTGAAACGGCTCCAGAAAATAGTGTAGTCACTCGCTGGCTGAGTTCTGACCCCATCAATTTTATTACTAGCTTTTATAGTGACCAGTTTCAAAAAAATGACTGGGAGATTTTACAACAGCCCACAGATAATTTAGAAGATACCTTTGAAGCACGTCGCGAAGATTTGCTGGTGAAGGTGTCTGTTAAGGCACAATCAGTTACTAACCCCAAACCTGATCAACCACAAACAGCCACTGCATTAGTGATTGAGTACGTCACGAATAGTACCGCAGCAGCACAACCTTCTAAAACTGCAAGTTCTCCATCCAGCAATCCCAATGTTCTTGGTCCGGCGCTACCTGATAATGTCGCGGTAGAGCCAGACAATACATCCAGTAGCCAAACAACAGCGACAGGTACACCCAAATCTCAAAAATTCAACGATCTTAACCAAGCACCGCCAGAACTGCGTCAATCCATCGAAGAATTAGCCGCTTTGGGTGTTTTGTCTTTCAAATCTGAGGAAGTGAAAAGCAGTTCTAATGATGCCATAACTAACTCATTTGAACCTAGCAAAAATATGACTCGCCGGGAATATGCCCGTTGGCTAGTTGCGGCTAACAATGCCATGTATATTAATAATCCTGCTAAACAGATACGCTTGGCATCCGAAAGCACTCAACCGACTTTTAGTGATGTGTCAAAAACAGATTTTGATTTCCCCGTAATTCAAGGGTTAGCTGAAGCAGGGTTAATTCCCAGCCCTTTGTCTGGCGATTCTACAGGTGTGTTATTTCAACCTGATGCCCCACTGACACGAGAACAGTTAATTTTGTGGAAAATCCCTCTAGATACTCGCCAAGCCTTACCTGCTGCCAATTTAGATGCAGTCAAGCAAAGCTGGGGTTTTCAAGATACGGGAAAAATTGACCCCAAGGCATTACGCGGCGTGCTAGCTGATTTCCAAAATGGCGAAAAATCAAATATTCGCCGGGTGTTTGGCTATACAACCCTGTTTCAACCCAAAAAACCAGTTTCTCGCGCTGAAGCCGCCGCAGCCTTGGGGTATTTTGGTACTTTAGGTGAGGGGATATCGGCTGCTGAGGCTTTGAACGTCAGGCGATCGTCAAAGACAGACGTTTTGCCATCGCCGAACTGAGTAAAATGCTGCAAATATACAGCTAAAGGTAGGGTGGACTATTTGTCTCCCTAGCTTAATTTTTGGCACTCTCACTTTACAAATACTTCATGAAATACCTGTAAATCATAAAAATCAGGTAAATTCGTAGATTCTCAGTGAATATAACTTATATAGTGTTTTAAGTATTGCTAACCGTATTAAATCCAGTTACGCAATTCCAACTAATTGAGAGTGCTTGGCTTTGCGATGAGTAATCAACACAAACCGTATATTTATCAACTTTGATCACTCCTTCTAGATGGTAATTTGTAATTTTTAATACATTAATTTACAGTAAATAAATATGAAAAAACAGTTCATAGCAGCCGGATTTGTCCTTTTTTCTTTCATGTTGCCATTAAAGGCTTCAGCTTTTACGGGAATTTATGTAATTGGTGATAGTTTGTCTGATACGGGTAATTTATTCGGTGCTACAGAAGCTGCCACGGGAATTGGATTTCCACCCCCACCCTACTTTCCAGGACGCATTTCCAATGGACCTATCTGGATAGATCAACTTGCCCAAAAGTTGAATTTAGATTCTCCCACCCCATTTATTCAAGTTGTCAATGGGGCTACTCCACAAGGTGGTATTAACTTTGCTTTCGGCGGAGCTACTACCACCACAGCAAATACCATCAATGCTAATCTTTTTGGACTGCCACAGCAAGTTGGAGCATTTCAAACTTTGCTGACTACAAATCAGCAACCTGTTAATCCTGATGCACTGTATGTACTTTGGTTGGGTGCAAATGATTATCTACCCACCCAATCCTTAGACTTTGTGCCTTTTACCAACCCTGATCAAACCTTAGCAAATATCTCAAATGCTGTACAAGCCCTAGCCAGTTTTGGGGTAAAAAATTTGCTAGTACCCAATTTACCTGATTTGGGCAGTACGCCACTAGCACTGAGTCTAGGTCAGTCTGTATCTAACAACCTGAATCAGTTAACCCAAGAGCATAATGCTGGACTATCCACACTGATCTCAGGTTTGAATCAAAATCCAGCACTGGGTTTAAACATTATTTCTCTTGATGTCAATTCGCTGTTGAGTAATCCGCAAAGTTTAGGGTTTACAAATTTTACCGAACCTTGCCTTAACCTCAACGCTCAGACACTCTGTAGCAACCCCGACGAGTATTTATATTGGGACTTAAATCATCCTACAGCACCCGCTCATAGCATCTTAGCAGAAGCAGCATTCTTGGCACTAGAGCCGCAATCTGTACCCGAACCTGGGTCTGAATGGGGTCTGTTAGCCTTTGGTGCTTTAGGTGCAGCCGGAGTCCTCAAGCGCCAACAAAAAAAGTTTGCTTTTACCTCAGCAAGTCCAGCTCGTTGCGCACAATCATCTCATACAGTTGAAAACTAACCCAACCCAAATAATTTGATCCCACCTGAGTATGCGCTAAACTTGCATACTCAGATTTTATTGAGCTAATTTTGCCAACAGCCTCAGCTAGTAATTGAGCTTGACAGGAGTCAAGTATTATTCAGTAATTAAACTCAAGCCGATGACGGGATTTGAACCCGTGGCCTGCTGATTACGAATCAGCTGCTCTACCACTGAGCCACATCGGCGCGTACAGCAAAACATTATAGCATTATTTACTCATGATCAAACCAAATCCGAAATCTCGCCTTAATCCTGAACAATATGCTCGCCTTAGAGCGGAGATGTCCGCCCCCTATCGTGGTTTCCGGCAATTTCTCTATATTGGGTTTGGTGCATCTGCTTTCATTGGGGCATTTATTTTCTTTTTTCAAGTCCTGGCTGGACGAGATGTTGATAGCGCTGGGCCTAATTTGGCGCTTCAAGTTGGAGTTTTAGCCCTGATGATTTTTCTCTGGCGCTGGGAACAAAATCGGCAAACACCTTCTTAAAAAACTCAGCAATGATACTTTGACACCCTGAGAAAATCACAAAGGATGTCAAAGCTATAAAGTTTACTGAACTGTTACCAAATAGGGTGAGGCAATTGGTTGGACACGTCCAGCATTGACCAAGGACTGGTAAACAAAGGCAGCAATTTCTGCTCTAGTTGCGGGACGATTGGGATTGAGTTGTCTAGCTGTGGGATAGTTAATCACTAATTGTCGTGTAGTTGCAGCAGCTACCGGGCCAATTGCGTAATTAGGAATCTGGGCAGCATCGCTGTAAAAAGAAAGAGCATTTTGATTATTAGCAGTTAAACCCAGACCGTTGGCTAAGGAAACGAGTGCCTGTACTCTAGGAATTTGCTGCTGTGGTTGAAATCTACCATCAGGATAACCAGCTAGAAATTCACTCCGATAAGCAGCTTGAATGGCACCGTAAGCCCAGAAATTATTAGCCACATCTCTAAAATTAATCCCTGCGCGTTTAACCGGTGGTGTCAAAGCTTTGGTAAGAATAGTGGCAAATTGAGCGCGAGTTACAGGCTCATTGGGTTTAAAAGTTCCATCAGGGAACCCAGCAATGATATTTTGCGATGCTAGGGCTTCAATGTAAGCTTTTGCCCAATAACCTTCAGGCACATCTCCAAAGGCAGTTTGACCCGTGGGTAGGTCAACAGTGGCAGCTACGAAGTTTACTTTACCAGAAATGCGACTTTGATCAATATCATTGCCAATAGCGAGAATTGTATTAGTAGAAGTGGCATTGTTTACATCATGACGAGTGTTCCCACGAATGAGATTGCCACCAGGATTTTCATTGGTACCAAGGTCAGGTTGAGCATTGACAGTCGCAACAATTCCATCCCGCTTATTATTTTGAATGACATTTTTACGCAGTATAGGTTTAGCAGATTCTGAGATAAATAGACCATCTTTGTTTTGGATGATTTGATTACCCTCAATTAGGGGTGTGGAATTACCACCTATAGCTAGACCAAAACCTGTATCTTGAAACAAGTTATTGCGAATTTCACCTTGGGCAGTTCTAGCGATGGAAATGCCGTTTCCTTGGTTCTGCACAAACAAATTATTTTCAATTTTGGGATTAGCTGTACCTGTAACAAAAATGCCGTCTCTAGAACTGTTCGTCAACGTACTGTTTTTGATAGTGGGATTGCTAGATTCTACCCAAACGGCAGTACCACGCTGATTTGGGTTAGTCACAGTTAAACCTGCAACAGTAGTATTTTCCGTAGCTAAGATTGTAATGTCTTGTCGCGCAAAGGTACGACTAGTGTAAAAACCACCACCAGTAATAAATACTGCCTGACCTTTATTAGATTCATCACCACGTAGAGTCACTCCTGGTTTGAGCAACAGAGGAAATTGTTCTCCAGATTCGCTGTTATACGTCCCTGGTGCTAGTTGAATAATTGTACCTGGTTGGGCTTCTCTGAGAGCAAAAGAAATAGTTTTATAGGGCGCAGCTTCGGTGGTACTAACACCAGTTGTATCTGCACCGGTTTCTGGATTAACGTAAATGAGTGTTGCAGATGTAGGAACTTGCGCGATTAAAGTCGAGGTCGTTGCCTGTCGGTGGGTGGCACCAGCATTTGCTTGACTAGTCAGTAATAGGGAACCGCCAAATAAAACTAACAAAGCCGTTAGTCCGGGTCCCAAGGCTAAAGTCGATTTGAGGTTACTGTTAAGCAAAAGGCGAAAATTTTTGGCTGATAGCTGGCGTGGCGCAGCCAGAGAAATATGAAAACCCCGATATTTCATTTTATGTATGTGCTTAGCTGAATTAGAGTTAGTTAAACAGGGTCAAATATAGCAGCTAAGAGCTATTTCATCCATGCCAAACTATATGGGATGACTAGCAATGAATCAGCTAAGTTTCTGATTTAATCTTTAAACCACAGAGTTAATGTAGCTGACCGTAGGTATCCCCATAGCTAATTCAGCTGATTAACACTCGTTTCATAGTTAGATTACATTTATAAATCTGTGCCTATAGTATAAGTTTTATCAAAGATACATACCTAGAGCTAGATGTGGTAATTAGTTTTAATGGTTATGATTCTAGGAAAATTAACCCTAGAAATATGCTGTATTAGTTTATGGTGCTGCGCCGAGCTTTATTTATAGTCAGTATGTCTATGTTATTATGCCAAAGTTCTGCCTTTGCTGCTGAACAAGTGGTGCTGAAATACGGTATTTTCCGTGAATCAATTTCCGTAGAGGAACTAGGAACTTTTGCCGAAACTGGCGAACTCTCACGTTCACTGCGAGTTAATTTCGCTTTAGCGCAACAAGACCCCAAAGCAATTCGTCCATATTTGACAACATCTGTTAAAATTAATTTGATGATTTTAGATAGAGTTCTGAATAGCCCAATTGGTAACGTCATACTTGATCAACTAAGTCAAGTTATTCATACGCGATCGCATACGGCCGATCGGCAAGCTTTACGCGCAGCTTTGGTACTCTCGGCTAGTGAAGATGGGGAAGTGACGTTGCTAGAAATAATTGAAAATTATCCGACGACAAATGTGGAAGTTGATGGAGAACGCTTAGAAAATGCTTACCATCAACTCCGCCGCTTGCAAGTAGGTCTACAAGATTTTCTCAAATTTTAGTAAGCTAAAGTTTCTAAGGTTTCTCGTAAATATCTTTGTACCTGTTGTTCCAGGTGAAGTCCCTGCAATTGGGTATTGTGTTCTAGTTGCCAGCGTTGAAAACCTGAACTAGTGGCGATCGCACATTTAAGACTATACCAAATTTCCGGGTCAGCAGAAAATTGGCGATCGCTAGCAGATGGAAGTTGAGCCATAGTTCCTCATTCCTTCGTTATAACTTCAACCGTTATGGCAGTTTTGACTTTTAGCAAATATGACATTGCCTAAATAAAAAAGTGCATAACTCGTTTCACACCCATCAGGCTCTACTTTAAGGGTTTTTGTGGGTTTATGTTAATCTCTCTAAAGGATTGAAATATCCGAGGCACAATTTGATTAACCCTTACACCCAAAATAGTAAAATCCTGCTGAATCTTTTCTAAAGATAATGGTTCTAGCGCGGCAAATTCTGTCTCATTGGTCACCAAAACTCGCGCCACACTCACGGGTATTTGTAAAAATAGATTACTGGCAAAAAAAGCTAACGCAGCTAGAAGCAAACCTAAGCTGCGCCACTGAGGTAAAAATTTAGCTAAACTTTCTAGCTGTGGAACCACCTGATAGAGTTGCCACAATACTCCAATTAATAATATTGCTGCCACCAAGGACAAAAAACGATTTAACTTTGTATTAATTAAACAGAGGATTTTACGCTGTTGCTCAGTGAGATTTTCCGGCTTCAGCGCTACACCCAAAATGGCAAATATATAAAACGGGCGGTGCAATTGCATCCATAACAGTGGTAGAACACCAATACCAGCGACGAGAAATAACTCCATCCACACTGGCAAAAACGGTTTACCCACAGACAAGAACAATAAACACAGGACTAAAAAAACTGGCAGCATCGCCAATCCAGCAACATGAATCCACAATATAGGTTCAGAGCGAAATGATGCCATATAAAACTTGTGCGTGCTGTAGACGCTTGTGTGGCGTTAGATAAAAGTTTTCTCCCAGAGAGGTATAGGTTAAAAATTACCTTCATAAGCAACGGCAAAATACTTTACCTCCAGGGTGGCAACTGGCATTGCTGAACGCTGTAAGCACAGCAAGCATAGCCAGTGCGGGGTGATGAGTTTTGAAGTTTTCCTGAGTCAACTCTTTTCAACTCAAAACTCATCATTTTTACTCATGACCCAGCAGTTAGTAACCGACACTACTTCGTCAGTGTGAGTGTACGACGCTTGGTTACCATCTGGAAGGCTTCTATGAGATCACCTTCAACCCAGTCATGGAATTTATCAATGTTGATGCCGCATTCGTAACCGGAGTTAACTTCTCGCGCATCTTCTTTGATTCGTTTGAGGGAATCAAGCACACCTTCGTACACCACCTTCCCGGAACGACGCACTCGCACTTTGCAGTTACGAACCAACTTGCCAGACTGGACATAGCAACCAGCAACGGCTCCACGACCCACTGGGAAGACGGCACGGACTTCGGTTTGGCCAAGGGGTTCTTCCACCAACTCTGGTTCCAGAAGACCTTCTAAGGCTCCTTGGATGTCTTCCAAGAGTTTGTAGATGATATTGTATTCCCTTACATCTACACCAGATTCGTCGGCGGCTTGTCTAGCACCACTGGCGAAGGTGGTATTAAAGCCAATAATTACGGCTCCACTAGCTGCGGCGAGGTCAATATCTGTTTCAGTTATTTCTCCAGCAGTAGCCAATAGCATCCGAATTTGAACTTCATTTTGGGGGATTTGTCTGAGAGATCCCACAATAGCTTCCACCGAACCTTGTACATCTCCCTTCAGGATCAAATTGAGTTCTTTTAACTCGCCTTCTTGTGCTTGAGCGGAGAGAGTGGTCAGAGTAATACGTCCCTGTAACAAGCGGGATTGACGTTGTTTGTCGGCGCGAGTTGCGGCTAGGGTTCTGGCTTCTTTTTCATTAGCGAATACTTCAAAGTCATCGCCTGCGCCCGGCACATCGCTTAAACCTAGTACCTCCACAGCAAAGGAAGGACTAGCAATGTCTACTCGTTTGCCTCTGTCATCGACCATCGCCCGCACTTTACCAAATGCCGAGCCAGCTACCAACATATCGCCCACGTGCAAGGTACCATTCTGAATCAGCAAGGTAGCAACTGCTCCTTTAGCCTTATCCAGATGCGCCTCAATCACTGTTCCTTTAGCAGAACGATCTGGGTTAGCAGATAGTTCTCCCACTTCTGCGACTAGCAGAATCATCTCTAAGAGCGTATCCAGGTTTTCACCCTTGATAGCACTCACAGGAACCATGATAGTTTCACCACCCCATTCTTCAGGTGTGAGACCATACTGAGTCAGTTCTTGTTTAACGCGGTCTGGCTGTGCGCCTTCTTTATCAATTTTGTTGATGGCTACAATAATTGGGACTTCGGCGGCTTGAGCATGGCTAATAGCTTCTATGGTTTGGGGACGAACACCGTCATCAGCAGCTACTACCAAAATGGCAATGTCTGTGACTCTCGCACCCCGTGCGCGCATTGCTGTGAATGCTTCGTGTCCGGGAGTGTCTAAGAAGACGATTTGCTGTGCCTTACCTTCGTGTTCCACATCCACATGGTATGCACCAATGTGCTGGGTAATACCACCAGCTTCACCAGAAGCTACTTTGGTTTTGCGAATCGAATCGAGCAGAGTTGTCTTACCGTGGTCTACGTGACCCATAATTGTCACGACTGGCGGACGACGTTGGAGCAGTTGCATATCTGCTATATCCAACATTTCTGTGACTTTGCGGGCTTCTGCTTCTCGTTCGACGGTTTCGATTTCTATTTCTAGCTCTTTACCTACCAAATTAATGGTTGGGATATCCAAATTCTGGGTGATACTCACCGCCATGCCTTTGAGGAAGAGAATTTTTACAATCTCTGTATCGGCAACAGCCAAAACCTCAGACAGTTCTTGGACTGTCATTGGCCCTGTGATTACTACTTTTTCTGGACGATCAACCTTGGTCTCGACTTCTTGGCGACGGTTGTGATCGCGACGGGAAGAAAAGGATCTTTTCTTTCTAGTGGTAGGGGCGCTAATTACTGCTGCACTGGGTGACTGTGCAGATCGAGCCGCTTTTGGTTTGGGAGGACGGGCAATGGAAAGACTGACTTGGACGGTAGCTGGTGAGTCTTGATCCTCATCATCGAGTAAATCGTCTTCTTCAAAGTCATCCTCAACAACTGGTTTGACTCGCTTGCCTTTAACGCCTACTTTGCCAGCCTTTTCCTTGATTTCATCAATAATTTCTTCTTCTTGCCACTTTTTACCACCTTTGGCTAGACGCGGTGGGGTGGGGCGTTTTAAATCAAGTAATTCGGCGGAAGCTCGATCATTGCCTAAATCCTCTTTTCCTTGCCCACCTGACATCGGTCTAGGCGGTGTAGCAATTGGCATTGCCGCTACAGCTTCAGATGCACGTACTGGGCGGCTGGGTCTTGGCCCATCTGCCAGTGGTGATTGTCCTGGAGGTCTATTTCCTCTTGGCTCGGCTCTGGTTGGAGATGGAGTCGGACGAGCCTGTTTTGGAACTGGAGCCTGTGGGGTATCTGTGGTGGTTGGCTTCGCCACCTTTTGCTTGGTTTGATCTCTTTTTAGTAATGGTTTGTCTGCCGGAGGTAGCTGTTCAGCGGCTACGTGAGAATTTCCCTCGGACGGCCGGGCTGGTGGAGACACCAGATGCGGTTTTTGGGGTTTTTCTGCTTTCGGTCGGGGTGAAACCGCACTTCGGCTGCGCTCAGTGCCAGCTTGTTCAGGTTTTCCCGTGGCTATTGTGTCCGGTGCCTCTGTATTAGAAACTTGATCGGCTGGTGTGATTGCAGCTTCTGGCGAGGTCTCAGATTGATTCCGGGGTACAGGTCGAATTGGTGCCGTCGGCTTCATGGGTGAGACTGTTGTATCGGAGGGCTGTGGTGCTGAAGTAGAGTTAACTTCCGAGGAAGCCAGTTGGCTATCATGAGCAACTGAGGCTTCTGGGGCGTTGGAGGTAGTATTTCTCAATATTTTGGGTTTGCGAATTTCCAAAATTTGCTGTTTGTGAGGTGGGGTAGGTCGGTTGCGATCGCCAATTTGTGATGCGTTTGGTTTATGGCTGGATATACCTTGTTCCTTTTTATGCATCGCATTGCTAGCTGTCAGTTTTTCGGCTGTGGCGCGGATGCGTTCTGCCTCAGATTCTGAAATAGTGCTGCTATGGCTTTTGACCGCAATGTTGAGCTGGTCGCAGATTGCTAATAGCTCTTTGTTATCCAAATTCAATTCCTTTGATAATTCGTAGATTCTAACTTTGCCGTTGTTCATCCACTCTTCCCCTTTAATTTACAGTTTTTTAGCGGATGGTTGCCTGGTTTTCGACATCTCCATCCTTCGATTACTGTTTTTAGGTTGCCCTTGGTGATTTTGCCGGTGCCTCCAGTCAGGAAAGAGAGATGTTTCGGTTTAACTCTGGCATTGCCACCTGGAATGATGGTTGATGCCAAGTTGCGTCTGAGCGCTACCAGGTTGCCATTTTTTAGTTTTTTGTTTTGCTGATTCTGAGTCTTCCACAACACAATCGAGTAAAACTGGTTGGGAGTATTGCTCTGCCACTCTTCTTGTGAAAAAGCCGCAGCTTACTACACCCATTTACTATTGTGGCATTCACCCCATCAATTGCAGAGTCGGCTAGATGCACAAGGACTCTGGGGATTACCGCCTGAAGGTTTTTCCACCTTATTTCAATTTTGATTTTGGGGATGGCTTTGGGCTAGACGCTGCCACAATGTTTGGTACAGTGTTTCTGGCACTGATGCACGTAGCGATCGCCCTAGTCGATTTTTTTTCTGAGCTGCTTGTAGGCAACTCATTTGTGGGCAAATATAGGCAGAACGCCCCATGCCCTGATCTAATTGTACCTTTCCCGATGGAAAGACGCGGACAATCCCCCAAAAGTCTTCTTTCAAGCCTACTTTCCGGCAACTAATACAACGCCGATAATTTGGTTTCATTGGTCTTATTTGACTTCTCCCCAGGGGAGACGCTAACGCGAACAGGTGAGCAATCTGGTTGTGAAAATAAACTTGGCTTTACCAATCTTTACTTACACTAGGATGATTGATTCTGTGGTAATCATTAAGACTAGTAATGTTGTAAATAGTAGCAGAACTCGATCAGACTAATTAATTAATCTTGATCACTCGTCTCAAAAGATTCGTCTTCCTCTTCTAGTTGTTCTTGATTTTCATAATCTAGCTCGTCTAGTTCAAGATCATCTTCCTCCGGTTGATATTTAGCCCGTGCAGCAGCGAACTTAGTGTCCTCCCCTGCATAATCGTACTTAGCTTTGTCTTTAATGTCGATTTTCCAACCAGTTAACCGGGCTGCCAAACGAACATTTTGACCTTCTTTACCAATAGCTAAACTCAGTTGGTCTTCAGCCACAAGTACGTGAGTTTGACGGGTTTCTGGCTCCATGAGACGGACTTCATCTACCCGTGCCGGACTCAAGGCGTTAGCAATATATGTGGATGGGTCTGGAGACCAGCGAATCACATCTATTTTCTCGCCGCGTAATTCGTTGACTACGACTTGAATGCGTGATCCCCTGGCTCCAATACAAGCACCAACTGGGTCTACATCGCGGTCAAGGGTATCTACAGCAATTTTAGTCCGGGGTCCGACATAACGGGAAGGGGGGTTAGCTTCTCGTGCTACCGCAACAATTCTTACTACTTCATCTTCAATTTCTGGGACTTCGTTGGCAAATAGATAAACTACCAAACCAGCATCAGCGCGAGATACGAGCAACTGAGGCCCCCGTTGTTGCCCTTGGGAAACTTTTTTTAGATAGACTTTAAAGGTGGCATTCGCGCGATAATTGTCATTTGGCAATTGTTCCCGCTTTGGCAATTCAGCTTCCACTTCTGGCTGACCAAAGCCACTCGCTACTGCCAAAATTACCGATTGTCTCTCAAACCGCAAAACTCTGGCTTGCAAGACAGTTCCTTCCAAGTCTTGGAACTCTTCTTGCACCATTTGCCGTTGTTGATCCCGGAGTTTCTGCGCCAGGACTTGCTTGGTTTGCATTGCTGCCATCCGACCAAATTCACCTTGATCTGGCGTGACATCCAAGACTACAGAATCTCCCAACTGAGCTTCTTGGGCAACTTGTTGTACTTCCTCTAAGGAAATCTGATGGTCAGTGTTATCCACCGCTTCCACAATGCTTTTAGTAGAAAGAACGCGAAACCCTTCTCCTTCGATATCCAGTTCTACTTCAAAATTATCAAAATATTCTTCATCAAACAGTCTTTTTTCTAAGTTTTGGGCGCGACGATAACGTTCATAGCCTTTGAGTAATGCTTCTCTAATAGCTGATTGAACTGCTAGACGAGGCAAATTGCGTTCGCGACTGATACTTTCAATTAATTCTTTTAATCCTGGTAAACTAACCATTGACATAAGCAATCTCCTTTAAAATCGATTCTAAAAAATAGAGATAAGAAACAGCCCAGACGCGATTAATCACGTCTGTACAAGGCTATGAGCAGTGAGGAACTACGCATGAAAGATTGGGGATTAGAGAAAAGTTTGACTCTATTCCCTCTGTTTCAGCTTCTAGTCCTTAGTCTCTAGCCCCTAGCTCTTAGTTCCTCGTCTATTGGCGCTCATCTAGCAGCACTCTAGTGATGAGGGTGCGGGGAATTTGGATAACGCGACCTTTTTGATTTAAGTAAACAGTTGTTTCATCCCGACGAATCAACTGACCAATCAACTCTTGCTGTCCGTCGTAGGGTTGGGAAGTGGAGACGATTACAGCAAATCCTTTGAAGGAAATAAACTCTTTGTCTGTTATTAATTGTCGTGAAATTCCCGGACTGGACACTTCCAAGACATAAGCATCTGGAATGATCTCTGCCGCATCTAAGGAAGCTTCTAAAGCACGACTCATGCGCTCACAATCATTCAAACCAGTTTCCTCCTGGGGATTGCGGATGTCTACCCGTAATACTGGTGGGCGCTGGTTAGTATGGAAAACTATGCCAACGACTTCCAAGCCCAGTTCTACTGCTACTGGTGTGGCCAAATCGATAATTTGTGGAACTAAGGGATGAGTCATGCGAAATTTCAATAAAAAAAGTGGGCATAGACCCACTTCCTGCGATAGGGATATCTTCCAAGAAGTCTTGTGACGAATCAATAATGGTTCGTCTCTATTCCGAGTTTAGCGCATTTCTTTAACAGTAAATAGTCAATACTCATTGGTGATTAGTCAATTTTTTCTAGCCTTGTCTCCCTAATTTTGCTAACTTTGCTTTTTGACTGGGAGAACAGTACCTTGATCTACTAATGGCTGAACTGATGGTTTTGTTCTTAGCTGTCTAGTTTGCTCCATAATCTGGTCTATGTCTTCTTGGGACAAGGGTTGGACATAGTTGAGCTTGACTTCTTCGAGGAAGTCAGACATTAAGCTTTGAATTTCGGTCAGTACGTGTTTTTGTTGCACTTCTTCTCCCAAGGCTTTGGTGAAACTTTCGGCTAATTGACTGGAAAGTTTTGCTCCCACGGGATCTTCCATGGCCGTAGTGACGGCGTTGTAAAGGTTGGCGGTGATTTGAGTTGCTAGTTGTTCGCTGAGTTGGTTTTGCATATCTCCCATCCCAGGAAGATTGTGGAGGTTGCGGTAGACGGGGACTTGATTGATTGTCGTGGCAATGGTGTGGCGTAAAATGGCAATGATTTCTGGTTGAATTTTGGGCAACACTTGGTAGACTAATATTTGCACCAAAATCCCTGCGATCGCTTCGACTTCATTTGTATTATTAATATCTATGTAGGGTCGCAGATTCTCTTTTTGAGTCAGCCAGGTGGTTAAATCACCGCGCCGAATTGAACCTTGAATCTGGTTAATTACTCGAACTACAACTATTTGTGTGAGATCCTCAGCAAAATTAGCTACTATTGATTGATTTAGTTGCTGCTGTAATGGTTGCAAATTCAATAACCGAGCTTGGTCAAGACGAATAATTACGGGTAGGATGCGTAACCACCGCACAAAAGGACACAGCAGAAATAAGTCGTACCACCGCCACAATATGGCATTTACCCAAGTAAAACTGGGGTGACGACGGCGCACATAAAAGGAACGCGCCAACAAATCTGCGCCAAATAACAAGACAAATGGTAAGTCAATCAGCCAAAAATTATCTATAAGTTCGCCATTTTCACCGATACGACGGAAATAGTTGGTGGCGATTAAAGGGCGAATTTGACTGTTAAAAAAATTAATCTCTTGGTTCCAGCCCTGCTGGGATAAATGCGCTTGAGTCCAAAATTGGGAAAATGACTGTTTTGCAGATTCTTCACCCATGCGATCGCGCATCCGATTTTTGGCTTTTTCAAAGTTACCACTTTTATTCACTGCTGCAAATGGATTACTGTCTACCATTTCCCTGCTCAGACGATCAAGTTCCCCTAATTTAATCTTGGCTTCTGGTGAACTTAACCCAGTTTGATTCACTTGTTCTTGGAGTGCGTCTATTCTATTCAAATAATTTTTCGTTTCTCTATGATCTTCAATTCCCTTAACGGGATCATAAATCTGGGTGATTTGGGGCAAGTTCCGCAAATAGAAATCTCGCCAAGGTACGTAACTTAAATCAAACAACACTAAGCCTAAATTTACTGTGGCAATACCTGCCATAAATCTTTCAAAAATTAGGTTTGGCAGTTTTTGTGATTTTCGTTTATTCATTTTTTTCTGTTTTTTTATACCTAAAAATGCACTTATTATCGTTGCATAGCTATTAAACCCATAATTACTGCTAAATTAAAATACCTCTATAGAATGATGGCAAATAAATTTTTTTAAACACTAGTTAAATTCAACAACTTAAATTTACATTAATCAACAATTATTGATAATTCTGAACAAGAAGTTTAAATAAATGTAAAATTTTCCTCTAAAATTCTATATACTTCTGAAAATTGTTGATTTAACCCAGAGGAGTTTGAAATTATGTGGTGTAGATTTGGAAAATCGAGTGTGACAATTGCAGTTACTTGCTTTGTAACTGCTAGTTTCGTGGTTGCGGATACGGCTTTTGCGGCTCGTCAGCGTAATTATACACCAGAGGAATTCCGTACTGTATTGCGGGGATTAGGCTATGACGTGAAGGTGACAAAGACCCCTCTCACAGATGAGGCAACGAAAAAAGCAATCAGTGAATTTCAAAGGGGTTATAAGCTGACTGTTGATGGTATTGCAGGACCTCAAACCCAAGATTTTGCAGCTAATATTGTGCAAATTTTGCAATCAAATTTGAATGCGGTACTTAAACCAAAAACTCCTTTACCCCGTGATCAATTTTATCGAACTCAAACGGAAACTGCGGTGAAGGAGGCTCAGAAAAAATTTCAGATAGAAGAAACCGGCATTGGTAATTTACGATTCCGCCAGAGGTTGAATGAAGAGGCTAGAAAAACCATAACTCAGCCGAGAGCAACGCCAAAGCCAACACCGAGAGCAACTCCAACACCGACACCGAGAGCAACTCCGACACCAACACCGACACCGAGAGCAACTCCGACACCAACACCAACACCGAGAGCAACGCCAACGCCAACACCGAGAGCGACTCCGACACCAACGCCAACACCGAGAGCGACACCAACGCCAACGCCAACGCCAACACCAACACCGTAAGCGCTAACAAAATAGTCAAGCTATTTCATTTAAATTGCATAGTGAGGGCGGGCATCTTGCCCGCACCACCAACGATTCAAGAAACATGGTTATGCAAATTAGATGAATTTTAGCCTACAACCTCAAGACCTCTGATTTGGTTCTTCCATCGGTCTGCCTTTGGGCGAGGGTAATAGGGGACGACGGTCATCGTAAGGCATAGGAATGTACTGGACGCTGGGCCGTCCTCCTTGTGGTTGTGGATACAAATCCATGAGTTTGTAAATAGAAAGGGGTAGCCCGACAGTTATGGGCAGCCCCATTTCTGTGGCTTCCTCAACGGTAACTGGATAGTCGTGGGTGACGCGTCCTGTTGTTAAGGCTTCGATAATCGGTTCGATATCTTCTGGTAAAACTTTTTGTTTGGGTATACTGTCTTTCAGTAGAGTCCTGACAAAACGCTGTACCTGCTGAATTGCTTTGCCTGCCAGGTCGGCCATAATTAGGGTTTGGTCGTCAATATCACCGATGGGTTTATCTGCAACTACTTTTAAAATACTCGCTGCGGGATAATTACCTAATTGGGGATCAACTGGCCCTAAGACAGCGTTTGCATCCATGATAATTTCATCTGCGGCGAGGGCAAGCATTGTACCGCCACTCATGGCGTAGTGAGGTATAAAAACGGTGACTTTGGAAGGGTGACGAATTAATGCTCTAGCAATTTGTTCAGTGGCTAAGACTAAGCCCCCTGGGGTGTGTAAAATCAAGTCAATGGGGACATCGGGCGGGGTGAGGCGAATTGCCCGTAATATTTGTTCTGAGTCTTCAATGGTAATGTAACGGGATATGGGAATTCCTAATAAACTGATGGATTCTTGGCGGTGTATCAGTAATATTACTCGACTTTTGCGTTCCTGCTGGAATCCGTGTAGGGTGCTTACGCGCTGAGATTCTATTTGGCGCTTTTGCCAGAGGGGTTGTAGGGAAGTTAAGAGGAGGAAAATCCAGAATAAATCACCAATGCCAAAGTCCATAGGATTGATGGCTCAATAATAACGGTTAATGTGATTAATGGTGACAATTTTTAGGCGATCGCGTGTCTATCTAGAGATTTAACTCAGATGAGCAGATGACTGTTTTGCCATTTCCCATAATATTTTGACACTGTTATGCTGTTTATTGCGATCGCCAAATTTTGATATTTCCGCTGCTTTCAATACGGTTCAGTTAAGGCTAGCACTCTTTGTCAAAGTCATTTTTTTTAACGAACCGCAGAGGCGCAGAGGACACAGAGAGAGAAGAAAGAGTTGGAAAAAATGGCTTAACTATGGCTGTCATGCTTGGTTTTTTTTTAATTCATAAGTCAGCATGAATAAATCATCATGGTTTGTAGTTACGCTTTAGCGCTAAAGCGCAACTACGAGCGAATTCGGGTTTTTGAGGTTTATTCCTCTTCCTCTTCGTCTTCATCCAGTTCTAAGTCGCTGGCTTCTAGGGTTTGGTGGGGAATGGCGGCGATAATTGCATCTATTACTTTGGAGACTGGTAATATCTCGATGTCATAATCAGGGTATTTTTGCCCTTTGGGAACGATCGCACGTTTAAATCCAAGTTTGGCAGCTTCTTTTAATCGTAGTTCCATTTGGGATACTGAGCGCACTTGTCCGCCTAAGCCGACTTCACCGATTAATACTGTCCCAGGATCAACTATGCGATCGCGGAAACTCGCAACAATGGCGATCGCAATTCCTAAATCTACGGCTGGTTCTGCTACACTCAACCCACCGGCCGAGGCGACGTAAGAATCTAATTTCGACATGGGAATCCCGACACGTTTTTCTAACACAGCGAGAATCTGAACGAGGCGGTTATAGTCTATACCAGTACCTGCACGCCGGGGGGAAGGATAACTGGTAGGACTAACTAAAGCTTGCAACTCTACAACAATGGGGCGAGTTCCTTCGCAAGCTACGACAATGGCTGTACCAGGTGCGGGATCATCACGATTCCCTAAAAATAGCTCTGAAGGGTTGGAAACTTCTCGCAGTCCGTGTTCCACCATCTCAAAGATGCCGATTTCGTGAGTTGCACCAAAACGGTTTTTGACTGTTCTTAATAATCTATGGGAGGCAAAGCGATCGCCTTCAAAGTACAATACTGTATCTACTAAGTGTTCTAAAACCTTCGGACCTGCGATCGCACCTTCTTTCGTGACGTGTCCGACAATTAACATGGTAATATCTTCATGCTTTGCCACTTTCATCAAGGCTGAGGTACATTCCCTAACTTGGGCTACAGAACCTGGTGCAGAAGTCAGTGCTGGAAAGAACACTGTTTGAATACTATCAATGACTGCTAAATTCGGTCTGAGAGAATCAATCTCTCGTAAAATTTCTTCTAAATCTGTTTCCGGTAATACATACAAATTTGCATTTTTACCTTCTTCTATTTCTTCAGAAGTCAGAATTTTGACAGATGTTTTGCCATTCTCAGCATGATCTTCATCCTCCTTACTAGGCAAATCAGGAATTTCTGCTGCTACTTTAACGTTCTCAGCATCATCTTCATCCTCATCACTAGGCAAATCAGGAATTTTGGACACTCCCAGGCGCGAAGCTCGTAATTTTACCTGTTGTCCTGATTCTTCCCCAGTTACGTAGAGGATACGGTATCTCTGCGCCAGTGCATTTGATACTTGTAACAGTAAAGTAGATTTACCAATACCGGGATCACCACCAATGAGAACCATCGAACCAGGAACAATTCCCCCTCCGAGCACACGATCTAGTTCAGCATAGCCTGATTCCCATCGCGCAATTTGGCGATCGGTAATTTGATCAAATGTCAGGGAAGCTCGTGCTTTGGCTGGTTTAGCCGCAGGTTTGCCATTATTCTGATTGTTTTGCCAGTTACTGACTCCCCCCCTAGATGGTACATCTACCGATGATTGGATGGAAATCTGCTCTTCTAAGGAATTGTAAGTACCGCAGGCTGGACATTTACCAAACCACTGAGAAGAGTCTGATCCACAGGCGTTACAAATGAAGGAGGTTTTAGACTTTGCCATTCTTAAAATTTATTAAATAATCTTAATATTTACTTAATCTTTTAGCCAAAATGAGAATCCAAGAATAGTAAAAGATACAGGTTTTTCTCAATCAATAGATGGAATGATATCTTAATATTATGGTATTAAAAATTAATCATGAGAAATTTTAGTTAGGGAGCGCTGAGAAACTTGGAAAGCCATAAAGAAAAAATCCTGGTGGTAGACGACGAAGCCAGCATTCGCCGGATTTTGGAAACGCGCCTTTCCATGATTGGCTACGATGTAGTAACGGCTGGCGATGGAGAAGAAGCTCTAGAAATCTTTCGCAAATCAGAACCTGACCTAGTAGTGTTAGATGTGATGATGCCAAAGCTGGACGGCTATGGCGTGTGTCAAGAATTGCGTAAGGAATCAGATGTCCCAATTATTATGCTAACAGCCTTGGGGGACGTTGCCGATCGCATCACTGGTCTAGAATTGGGTGCTGATGATTATGTAGTCAAACCATTTTCCCCCAAAGAATTAGAAGCACGGATTCGTTCAGTACTGCGACGAGTAGACAAAACCGGAGCTTCTGGTATCCCAAGCTCTGGGGTGATTCATGTTGGTAATATCAAAATAGATACCAATAAACGCCAAGTCTACAAAGGTGATGAGCGCATTCGCTTGACAGGAATGGAGTTTAGCCTCCTAGAGTTGCTAGTCAGCCGTTCTGGAGAAGCGTTTTCCCGTTCCGAAATTTTGCAGGAGGTATGGGGTTATACACCAGAACGCCATGTGGATACTCGTGTCGTAGATGTGCATATTTCCCGTTTGCGGGCAAAGTTAGAAGATGATCCTAGTAATCCCGAACTAATTCTCACAGCTAGAGGTACTGGTTATTTGTTTCAGAGAATAATTGAACCTGGGGAAGAATAGGGAGTAGGGAGTAGGGGGGAAGAAGATATTTTCCAATGACTAATGACGAATGGCTAAATCTGATCCCAATCGAATTTTACGGCGTTTACCCTTAGTTGTGGGTGGGTTAGGCGCTGTACTTTTACTGATTAACCGTTTGCTGACTCCAGAATTAACGGAGTCTCAAGCGCGTGGGGATGTAGTGGGTGTAATTTTGAGTGCAGTTTTGATTTTAACAGGTTTAATTTGGCAGCAAGTACAACCGCGATCACCTGATACTGTAGAACTAATTGGGGAACAAGGTTTTGTACTTGCAGCAGATTTACCAGAAACTGTAAGAACAGAATTAGCTTGGGCATCCCATTTATTATTGACCAATACGGTCACGCGATCGCTCATAGTTTACTATCAAGGCAAAATCTTGTTGCGTCGCGGTATTCTGGCTGCTAAAGCAGAAGTAGTACCAGGGCCAATCTTAAAACGAGTCTTGGCAACACAACAGCCAATTTATCTAGTTGCTTTGTATGTGTATCCAGGCAGAATCGAATTTGATTATTTACCAGAAAACACACAAGGTGTAGTTTGTCAACCAATTGGTAATCAGGGTGTCTTGATTTTAGGAGCGAATGCACCCCGCAGTTACACAAAACAAGATGAACAATGGATTGCTGGAATTGCTGACAAATTAGCAGTGACTCTCGATTCCTCTTTGCTAGCTGATGTGGAAATGTGAAACTTTATGCAAATTATTTATTGGCTACTAATTCTGATCATGGTGGTGGGTATCATCGGCGCTGTGGTTCCCGGACTTCCTGGTAGCGGTTTAATTTTAACCTCTATTATTATTTGGGGTATTCTGGGCGGTTCGTTTGCAGCAATTAAAACGCCACTAATTGTGACAGTTTTAGTTTTAGTCCTCAGCATCGGTGTTGATTTTTTAGCCAGTTACTTAGGTGCAAAAAAAGCAGGTGCTAGTAAGTGGGGACAGATTGGTGCAATTGTGGGGTTAATAGTGGGATTTTTTGGCTTACTTCCCACGCTACCCTTTGGCGGTCCCTTGTTAGGAATTTTATTAGGGCCTCTGCTGGGCGCAATTATTGGGGAATTTATTTACCGTCGTCAATTATGGTTAGCAGTTAAGGCTGGTATAGGAATTATAGTCGGTTCGCTGATTGGAAATTTGATTCAAGGCGTTTTGGCGATCGCCGCAGTTGTTGTTTTTGTAATCACAACTTGGCCTCAAGTTTATGGAGCTTAATAATTATTTACATTTTGCGATAAGGGATGCTTAAAGCCCAGTTCATTCAATTGGGCTGTTTCTCCTCAGTCACGCCAAGCGCAAAATAGCAGAATGTCAGAATAATGTGCCTTTGGAGTCAAGTCAAAATTTGATTGCCTATTATATTCTTATTTAATTAAAATACCCCTGTGACTGTGACGAGTCATAGGGGTATACAAGGCTCTTAGTTTGGAGGCATAACCATCTGCTATTTCTGGTATAACTAGCTAAAATGTGGATTGTAGATGTCCTGGAGGTAAACACTAGCTGCCATCATCCCAAACCAAATCTTTGTAATTATGGTTCTGATAAACCGCTTGTATTAAGCGTTTACCTTTTCTTTCTTCTTTTTAGCCAAGCTGTTGGTGAAAAACGCTCCCAATCCTAAAGCTGCAAGCCCAAGGGTAGCTGTAGGTTCGGGTACTGCTGTTGGCGCGGCACTAATAGACAGGTTGTACCCAGCCACACCTACATTAGCCGAGCTAATAAGTCCTCTACCTAAGACGCTGCCCATACCGTTGGTAAATGTTCCAGTGAATGGAGACAAAGGAGTATTAAAGACAGCTACATCACCACCCAAGGCTTCTCTCTGAACTTCAAAAGGTCCGTCAAGTGTAAAAAATAAATCAGGATTAACCGTAATGAATGGATTACCAGTAGTGCTAGCTACGTATGTTGTACCTGCGCTCTGCGTTAAGTCTAAAGGACTCACTGTTGCTGACGCGTTTAGATAACCTAAGAAGTCTAAACTTGCATTATCTACTCTAGCACTGTTAAATGTGATTTTGTCAATTGCAGGATTATCAGATGTAGTCAGAAAAGAAGAAGCACCAGTGACAGTAATTGCACCATTGAGTGCGGCCTGAGCGGAGGACATACCTACAGTGCTGAAAGCTAAAGTACTACCGACTAAAGCTGCACCAATACCGATCTTGTTGAGTGTTTTCATCGTTTTGTCTATCTAAAAGTTAACAGTTGTGTGTGATACGAAAGTTTATGGTAAAAATACACCTTGTTTACCTACACTTGTGCCACTTCCTTAATAGGCTAATGAATAGCCTAATTAGGCACGTCTTTAGAAATTAATGCTGTGATTCTGGGGACAATACAGATGATATGCACTCTTGAAACACAGTTTGTTTAGTTAATCACAAGCTTTAGCCTGATGAAAACTAAATTTAAGTAAATACTACACTAATCAATAGTATAAACTCAACTCCAAATCTTCTTGTGGGCAAAGTATTATGCTTTACATAGTGATATTATTACACGCAATTATAGATTTATTTTAAAAACGCAGTAAAGATCACACTAAGTTTGTATGAATTTTTCCAGTATTTTTTTATTAAACCTATTATACCTGTTACAAAATACACAAGAAACTACTCATTTAGATTGATTGAGCTGTTATGTATGAGGGGAATTTAATACCTCTAATAATACACAGCAATAGTTAGGTGAATCACTCGTAATTTTTGATTAGCGATTAAAATTCCCAGTGAGAGTAGATTAACTTTAACTAAAGAGATTTATGTTGACTGCAAACACTTTTTAGCTTCATTTGCGACTGCTTCCACGGGATCATCAGAGAGAGTCTCTAAAAGCGATTTAGCATCTGCACCACCCAAACGAGTCAAGGCTTGGACAACCCTGTAGCGAATTTGCCAATCGGAGTTGCTAGCAAAGGGTGCTAAGAGGGGAATTGCTTGTATATCTCCCAACTCTCCGAGAGAACTGATGGCGGCTGTTTGGACTAATTCGTTTTCTGACGAAAGTGCTTGTTTAAGTAGTTCAAAGGATCGTGGATCGCCTAACTCCCCTAATGTCGCAATGATACTAAATTGTACTAACCACTCTGGGGTTGTATTGTAAAGTTGCTGTAAATCGTCAAAAGCATCGTGTAGCTTTAACGCTCCCAAACAATCGGCGGCGGCAGCTTGGACATCAGGTTCAGGGTCATTGAGAAGACTACGCAATACATCTAAAGATAACTGTAAATCTTGGTTTCCCAGTGTATCCATCTGACTTACTGCTGAGTATCGCACTCGCGAATTACGATCGCCAATAGCAATTTGAATCAGTTCAAAAGCGGTTGCTGGTTCCAAGTCACGAGCTTGATTAACTGCGCGTAAGCGATCGCCTAAATCTTCAGAACTGAGCATTTGCTTTACAGACTCAGGAGTAACACTCATTCATTTGTCCTAATTTTCAAAATTGTTTAAAAAAAGTCTTGACCAATGACCAATGACGGCTATTAACTAGCAGCCATTGCCCGAACAATATCACCACGGGTGAGGATACCAACGACTTGACTCGCGCTATCAATTACAGGTAAGCGGTGAACACTGCGATCATGCATCAATTGAGCAGCTTCTTTTACGGTTTTTCCTGGAGAAATAGTCACAGGATTGTGGCTCATCACCTCGCCCACAGTTTGACCCAAGGCTTTGTGTAACTCACGTTCGTAAGTACCAGGATTTTGTAAATAAATTACGCTATCGAGAAACATGATGTACGCGGGAGGAGTTACACCTGTTTCTTGCCACATTAAGTCTGTTTCGGAAATAATTCCCACCAATTTACCAACATCATCCACAACAGGTATACCACTGATGCGTTTTTCTGCCAGAATTTGGATGGCTTCCTTCAGTGGAGTTTCCTTCCGAACCACAATTGGGTCACGGCTCATTACGTCGGTAACGGTTTTAGACATTTGCTTGCTGATACCCTTGATCAAAGTCTCTGCAACCATTGTAGAAAATTGCGGGACTCAACCAAATTCAGTTAATACATTGTTACGCTATGGGGACTGGGGATTGAGATGGAGAATTTTCTTCCCCTACTCCCTACTCCCTACTTTCTGCTTCAACGCCGTAATAATTTGACTATTGGCTTCGGGGAAAGTAAAGTTTTCCAGTTCATCCAAATTTACCCAGCAAATTTCATCGCATTCTATGGGTTGGGGAACGCCTGAAATCAGACGACAGTGATGCACCGTTAGAGTAACGCGTAAGTGCGTGTAAGTGTGATCAATGGTGATTAAATGCTTTCCAACTTCAATTTTTATTGCTAGTTCTTCTTGAATTTCCCGTTGAATACACTCTTCGATGGTTTCATTAGGCTCGATTTTGCCACCGGGAAATTCCCATAAACCACCCATTACACCTTCTGGAAGACGACGATCAATTAAAATTTGCTCATGGTTGTTCCAAATTACAGCCACACCAATAATTTTGTGCGGTGGGAAAGAATTAGTTGCACTCATATATTATCGGTGGCGGATAAAAATTATTTGCCTTAAAAGTCAATTTTTAGCAAAACTCGGCAAAATAAACTTATTTTCTGCCGAATTTGCCATTTATTTTGGTTGGAAAAATTCTATATGAAGTTAAGTTTAGTGGGTTTATCTCTGACCTTAACGAAGTATAAACCCAGTAATGTTGAATTTCTTAGGAAAAATGTGAAATTGTTACTCAATTTCGTGATGATTATTTTCGCTTCCTTGCAAAACAGCTTCAAAGTTCATTCTTTGTTCGGCGTTACGCAGAAAATAACCACTAATCATCGCAGAAGCGAGAAGCTGACCAAGACTTTCCCTGCTGGTGGTGACAGTGATATCAAAGTGTTCTGAAGGTAGGTTGCCTAATAATCCGATAATATTACGCTCCATCACCTGAAAAACTTCAGAAGAAGTAGGTTTGGATAGCTGGGTAACTGTGTCCGGAGTCAGGGATTTAACGTATTGCCATAGTAAGTTACTGGTTTCTGACTCACCGTTAAAAAATTCTGAAACTTTATTGGATCTGTTACTCATGTTGTACCTCCTGTACTATCACTACTTGCGTAGGGTAGTGTTTGCGACTTGAATAGTAAATGCCTGTTTTTCTGAGTTTAACTGGCTATCAACTGTTCCTATCAATTAATGTAACAGTCTCATTCGCAGTTTGAAGTCGGTGGAACCGTACCTGAAGTAGCGTGTTTTCTCCTCTCAACACAGTATTTGTTTGGCATCAGCATTTCTAATTAAGACGCGATTCATCGCGTCTCTACTACTTAACTCGCCAAATATTCGTTCATGTTGGCTTTAGATTTGCGAAGTTTGGTTAAGGCTTCGCGTTCAATTTGCCGGACTCGCTCGCGGCTGATGTTGAGGAGATCACCTATTTTAGCTAGAGTTAGAGCTTGTCCATCCATTAACCCAAAGCGGAGTTTCAGCACTTCTTTTTGTTGTGGGGTGAGTTCTTCCATCAGACGCTCTAAGTCATAAGATAGAGAAGATTGCATGACAAACTCTTCTGGAGAAGCGCCTGGATCTTCTAACATTTCTCCCAGTTCGGTGTCGTAGTTGTCTCCCAACCGCAAATCTAAGGATAGAGGTAAACGCGCTCTTTCCAGATACTCTCGTACCTGCTTTGGTGTTAACTCTAATTCTTGAGCTAGTTCAGCAGCTGAAGGTGCGCGTCCGAGTTGCTGAGATAACTGGCGCTGTGCCTTTTTAATTTTATTTAGTTTTTCAGTAATGTGAATTGGTAATCTAATCGTACGAGCTTTTTCGGCGATCGCTCTGGTGATGGCTTGACGTATCCACCAATAAGCATAAGTGGAAAATCTGTAGCCCTTGGTCGGGTCAAATTTTTCTACCCCCCGTTGCATCCCGATACTACCTTCTTGAATCAAATCCAGTAGGTCAACGTTACGCTTGATATACTTTTTGGCAACTGATACTACTAGGCGCAAATTGGCTTCTACCATCTTGCGTTTCGCAATTTCACCGTCGGTGATCGCATCGTTCAACTGTCCTACTTCTAATTTCGCGGCTAAAGCCCACTCCTCTACGCTCGGTTGACGAGCCAGTTCGTTGACAAGAGAATCCCTGACTTCATGCAAAATACGGGAACATTGCACTTGTTTGCCGTAGCAAATTTCTTCCTCGTGGGTTAAGAGTGGCACACGGCCAATCTCACGCAGGTAAGTCCGCACGAGGTCTGTGGCTGTCTGAGCGGTCTTCATAGCGCTACTCTGTGGTAATGATGGATTTGACGGTGGGATAATTCACTGATAGATGCTGCTACGGGGGTATTACCCAGTTAGACTGAGAACCCATACTCAGGTTGGTAATTTACGCGTCCGATATGTTCGGCTGCTCATATTAATCAAATTTAAGTTTTTAGTTCCTAGACTCTGCAATGGTTTTTCATTTTTTACAAGTGCCGGAGGTTAGATAAAAGCTAATAAACAAAAAGACTTATTGATTATTAATAATTGTAACCTTTATGAGAAAAAATGGAAAGACCTGATCCCTGATTTTTTTTGAGCTTTTTCAGATTCAGATGGTGGATAAGGAGAGTGGGGTGTAAATTTTCCTTGTCTGCTGGATTTTGCAGATATTATTAACGATGTAAAAATAATTACTATAATTCATGTTTTTTTGCTATTTCAACTTAGCAGTATCGGCGCTATCGAGTCAGCTAAAGAGATCATTTTAGCCGCTGACTGCAAATTGATTACAACATAACTCTATGGTACTCCAGCCAACGGAAATTAAACCTGAAGACTCGTTGTATTACAGACAGAGATGATAATTTATTCTGTCCACAACTAAAATCATTCTGATTACTGAGATTAAATCTATTCACTACTACTAACCTCTCAATAAAAGACACTTACTTTTACCAAAGGATTTACACTATCGGTTTCTGGAAATTGATACTCTTAGCAGACTTTATGATCTTTTCGTCAGAGAAAAAGAATTGCTCATACTTCTTAACATATCTCAATAGAAACAATAATCCTGCTTCTATAATAATTGCTTAATTTTCCTTGTAAATACCACTTCATACAGATTAAGGAACAAAGAGGGGGAAATTATTGATCACAAATTTCCCCCATAGCCACGGACTTATCTGCCAAAACCAAGTCTGATTGTACTTTTTCAGCTTTTAGCCCAGGTCAAGAACCGTGCAGTAATCTTGGATAACTTTTACGTCTAAAGTAGTAGTTTGTAATGAATGGATAGCGGCTACTGTGGCTCTGGCTCCGGCGATAGTAGTAATGATGGGGATTTTGTAAGCTAAGGCTGTGCGCCGGATTAATCTGGCATCTGTTTGGGCTTCTTCCCCGGAAGGTGTGTTAATAATCAGTTGAATTTTCTGATTTTTAATCGCATCGAGGACGTGGGGACGACCTTCATGAAGTTTCAGCACTAACTCCACATCTAAGCCATTTTCCTGGAGGACACGGCGTGTACCTAATGTGGCCATCACCGTAAAGCCCAATCTGATCAGTTCCTTGACTACATTAACGGCATCAGATTTATCGCGATCGCTCATGGAGACAAATACAGTACCTTTAAGGGGTAAAAACTCTCCCGCAGCTAATTCCGCCTTTGCAAACGCCCGCCCAAAGTCGCGGTCGATTCCCATCACTTCACCAGTCGATCGCATTTCTGGGCCTAATATTGTATCAGTTCCAGGGAATTTATTAAACGGTAATACTGCTTCTTTGACAGCAATATGCGACGGAATCACTTCTTCGGTAAAGTTAAGCTCCTCTAAGGTTTTACCCGACATAATCAATGATGCGACTTTTGCCAAAGGTACACCAGTAGATTTAGATACAAAAGGCACTGTGCGCGAGGCGCGGGGGTTTGCTTCGAGAATATAAACTTGGGGAGAATAACCTTGAGCGCCAACAACTGCAAACTGAATATTCATCAATCCCACAACTGATAAAGCTTGGGCTAACTGCACAGTCCAAGTGCGAATTTGAGCCAGAACTGCTGGGGAGAGGGAAATAGACGGTAAGGAACAGGCAGAATCTCCTGAGTGAATCCCCGCCTGCTCAATGTGTTCCATAATGCCACCAATCACTACGCGTCCGGTATGATCGGCGATCGCATCCACATCGACTTCAATGGCATTTTCCAAGAATTTATCGATTAAAATGGGATGTTCTGGTTCCACCAGCACCGCAAAGGTCATGTACCGTTCCAATTCAGTATCAGAATAGACGATTTCCATCGCCCGACCACCTAACACGTAACTAGGACGCACAACCACCGGATAGCCAATGCGTTTCGCAACAATCAGCGCATCTTCGTAACTGCGAGCAATTCCATTGGGCGGTTGAGCAATATTTAACTGATTGAGAATCTTCTCAAACCGTTCCCGATTTTCCGCCATATCGATAGAATCCGGCGATGTTCCCCAAATTTTGGTAGAAAGAGAGGGGTTATTGTTGAGAAATTGTTCTAAAGGAACCGCCAATTTCAGGGGTGTTTGTCCGCCAAACTGAATAATTATGCCCACAGGATTTTCTGCTTCGATAATATTGATGACATCTTCTTTGGTCAACGGCTCGAAGTAGAGGCGATCGCTTGTGTCATAATCGGTAGAAACCGTCTCAGGATTAGAATTGACCATAATTGTCTCAAATCCCGCCTTCTTCAACGCATAAGCGGCGTGACAACAACAATAGTCAAACTCAATTCCCTGTCCGATGCGGTTTGGACCACCGCCCAAAATCATCACCTTGGGCTTGGTTGTGGGTAAAACTTCGGTTTCGTCTTCGTAGGTGGAATAATAGTAAGGAGTAAAAGCTTCAAACTCAGCCGCGCAGGTATCCACAGTTTTGTAAACGGGAATAACTCCTAATTCTTTGCGGTAATTGCGGACTTCATCTTCAGTGGTTTTAGTTGCAAAGGCGATTTGGCGATCGCTATAACCATCCCGTTTTACTTCATAAAGTTGCTCTTTTGTCAACTGTTTTAAAGGAGTCCGCTTCAAGAACTTTTCCACATCCAGCATTTGCTGCATTTTATCCAGAAACCACGGATCAATAGCCGTAAGTTCGTAGATTTCCTCAGTACTTATTCCCAGTTGTAAAGCATGACGCACCGAGAAAATCCGATCAGGATGAGGGGTTCGCAGTTGAGCGCGAATTTGTTCACCACTGGGTAACTTTTCGGCTTTGTCGCAACCCCAACCAGCGCGACCAGTTTCTAGAGAACGCAAAGCCTTTTGGAAAGATTCATTAAAAGTCCGCCCAATCGCCATTGCTTCACCCACCGACTTCATTTGAGTAGTCAGCACAGGATCAGAACCGGGGAACTTTTCAAAAGCGAAGCGGGGGATTTTCGTAACTACATAGTCAATAGTCGGCTCAAAGGATGCAGGGGTTTGCTTGGTGATATCGTTTTTAATTTCATCCAGGGTATAGCCCACAGCCAGCTTGGCCGCAATTTTTGCAATGGGGAAACCTGTAGCTTTAGAAGCCAAAGCCGAACTGCGCGAAACACGGGGATTCATTTCAATGACTACCACATCCCCATTCACAGGATTAACGGCAAATTGGATATTAGAACCGCCAGTTTCTACCCCAATCTCGCGGATAATTTTAATCGCCATATCCCGCAGGCGCTGATATTCTTTATCAGTCAGGGTTTGGGCGGGAGCGACAGTGATGGAGTCGCCTGTGTGAATACCCATAGGGTCAATGTTTTCGATGGAACAGATAATCACGACGTTATCTGCTAAATCGCGCATCACTTCCAACTCGTATTCTTTCCAACCGAGTAAAGATTGGTCAATGAGAATTTGAGAAACAGGGCTAGCATCAATACCTACCTGTGCCATTTCTTCAAATTCTTCTTTGTTGTAGGCAATACCGCCACCCGTACCACCCATTGTAAAGGCAGGACGGATAATTAGGGGATAAGTACCAATTTTTTGAGCGATCGCCTTGGATTCTGCTAAAGATGAAGCTGTACCACTAGGACACACAGCCACCCCTATCTTAGCCATAGCCTCGTTAAACAGCTTACGATCTTCGGCTTTCTCAATCGCTGGTAACTTTGCGCCAATTAACTCAACGTTATACTTATCTAGTGCGCCATTTTTTGCCAAGGCTACAGCCAGATTGAGAGCAGTTTGTCCTCCCATCGTGGGTAGCAGCGCATCAGGACGTTCTTTAGCAATGACCTTTTCGACGAAATCCGGTGTGAGCGGCTCAATATAAGTACGATCAGCCGTTTCAGGATCAGTCATAATCGTTGCGGGGTTAGAGTTAATTAACACCACTTCATAGCCTTCCTCTCGCAGGGCTTTACAGGCTTGAGTCCCAGAATAATCAAACTCACAGGCTTGTCCAATGACGATAGGGCCAGAGCCTAACAGCAGTATTTTATGTATATCTTGACGGCGGGGCATAGTATTTAGGTTGGAGTAAGAGAATACAAATCCTGATTATTTTAAGGGTCTTTACCCTCTGTCATATTATTTATTATTAAGTTTTCCAGGTTGGAGATACCACAAACCTGAATTTTTCTGATTTGTAACGTAGCTATAGTGTATCAGTGCTACAGGCGTAGGTGCAGCCCGTTGTAGATATCGCCACCTGTATTCAGCCAGTGTCTACTCTGCGGTTGCTATAACAGGTAAATATTTACCCGTCAATATCAAGCATACAAGCCTGTGCAGTTCCCACGACTTTAGCTCATTTTGGTAAGCGTAACCATGTGCGTCAGGGCTTTACACTACAAACCTTTCATTATTTACATCGTCCTATCAGAATTAGTATCAGCGATGTTCTTTTTAGGATTGTTTGTATTTAATTTATTGTATAAACAATTGTATTTAATTCTCAGTAAGAATATGCTTTTTTATTGGTAAATATTTGTAATTAAAACTAACGACATGATCAAATAACTAATTATTTATCTTATCCAAATCTTAATAGCAGTTTAATTTACACATTTACCCTTAATAGAAATATTTTATGAATAGCTAATTGACAATATTTTCTAATTTTTATTAATTACGGAGACAATCTTTTTACACTTTTTTGTATTTATACCAAGTTTATGTAAGGACCAGCTTGATTTCCTCACAGTAGCCAATACATGGCTCCATAAAAAAACCTGCTTACGCAAGCTAATTTATTACATCATCATCAGAAAATGGGTTTAAATTAAAAATGGCAGAGAGTAGTCATATCTCCCTGCCATTTTTAGATTTTTTTAAGGTTTAAGTCTGCCAACTATTTCCTCAGTGTAGACTTGACCAAATTGCAATTTTCAAAGCACTAATTTTGAGCAGGTTGGACAAATCCTAAAGTTAAGCTATCTTTAGCGAGGAAGTGAGCTAAATGGTACGCCCGTTCTTCAGTTTTTAACAGAATTTGCTCATAGAGATGGCGTGTACCCCGGTCGCCCAAACTCTCTGCCTGAGAGGCTTGACGACGAATAACGTTGATGATGGCTTGTTCTGCGCCTAAGTCATTTTCTACCATTTGGCGGCAAGAATATACGCCATCGGGTTCTTGTTCAAAACAGGTTAGTTCTGCTAATTTGCTGAAACTAGCAGCTGGTACACCACCCAGTCCATTTAACCGTTCGCCAATTTCATGGATATGATCTTGTACTTGCTCGTAGTGGTCGCTAAATAACTCATGCAGTGAGTAAAATTCTGCACCTTCCACTACAAAATGATGCTTTTGGTATTGCAAGTAAAGTGCTTGGAAACTAGCTAATACAACGTTAAAACCTTCAGTGACTGGAGCGGTTACACTGCGGTCTAGCAATACAGGATTGTCATAAACCTGACCAAAGTTTTGTAATAAGGTTTGTGTATCAGACATGGTTCTCCTCGGTTTTTAACAGTAATGGTTTTTAACTGCTTATCTTTTACATATTAACATTTAAAAAATAAAAGCAAGCCTAATTAATATCTAATAATTTATAATTTTCTGTATCTAAAATAGTAATTTTTCCTCTTTAGTAAAATGATTGGACTGCCATTATGTAGCATTTTATTTCTACTAATGAGAATAATTTGAAACTATTTTATAAATATTAAAATCAACGCATCTCACTTTTTGAGACAACCATAAAAAACCTCACCCCAACCCTCTCCTTACTAAGGAGAGGGAGCAGGAATCTTTTTCCAGCGTTAACGAGGGGAATTTAAGGGCGGTTGATTGAGGATAGATACATTTGCAAAACTGAAATACTCGCCATGCAAACCTTTAAACCTCAAATCTCCTAACTTTTCTGTTCTGTATGAGCAAAAGAGTGAGTTTTCATTGATTTGGGTATCGGACGTAGGACGCACCAGAGGAAACTTCACCACTTCCCGATTCATAACCGGAAATTATTACGAAGTTTTGAGATTATTCATTAATCCAATTGAGAATAGTTTGCACTTAAGGTATGCTGGTTTAAAGAGGTAGTACTCCTAAAGATTCTCAAAATTAGGGGGTCAAAACAAAATAGTTACTGCCATTTAATCGCACGTTGAGGGCTAGTCGCTTGAAATCGTTAAGTTCAGAAATCGAGAAAAATTTTGTTGTCGGCGTAGGGGTGGACTGGGCGGACAGATGGCAAGTCTATCAACGCTTACAGGAGCTAGATATTCCGTGTTGGTGTGAGGCTAACCAGCCATTGCAGGTTGAAATTAACAATCCTTTAGCAGTTGTTCAACTGTGGTCTGTAATGCAGCAATTAAAAGCATCTCGTCAAGATTTAATTGGCAGTCTTGAAGATTGTTGGAAAGGTCGCTACCGAAAGTTTTGACGTTTTGACGTATAACAGATATTCAGACTTAGTTAGTTAACAGGAGGTTAAGGAAAATGAGTGCATCTTACAGCACAGACATCTCAGAATTTTGCCTGGAAGGAATGTTGATCGATTTTGTAATTAAAGATGGTTACAAGGTCAAAGGTTTGTTATTAGGCACTTCCGATGGTGAATGCTATGTTAAACTCGCTAAACATTTACGCATGGCTTTTGACTTGCGTTTAGCGCCAGGAACTTGGCTGCAAGTTGTTGGCTACAAGAAGCATGATATAAAAAAGGATAAAGTTACATTAAAGGCCGAGCGTGTCATGGCAGCACGTTCTGAGATAGGGAGCGTCGCAACTGCTACCCCAGTACAGGAACCCCCAGCAATGAATGCGAATAAGGCGAAATCAGCTAAAAATAAACACACTATTTTGGTGTGTCAAAAGTCTGATTGTATGAAACGTGGTGGTAAAGCAGTTTGTCAAGCATTGGAGGCGGCTTTAAGTAATCGCGGTTTGGAAGACAAAGTGACGATTAAAGGTACTGGCTGTATGAAAAACTGCAAGGCTGGGCCTAATGTAGTGATGCCAGACAAAACCCGCTATAGTCGTATTCCATGTACACAAGTTCCTGTAATTATGGACAAGCATTTTGCCGATAATGGGGAAGAAGAACAGCCAGTCATACGCCAGAGCAAATTTGACTGAATTGGGTGGTAAATTTGTGATTTTTTATTGAGAAAGTTTAATAAGTATTTATTATATGTTTTTTGTGATGAGTGATCGCCTATTGTTGATAATATTTATTAAGGCGATCGCTTAACCCGAAAACCCCATGTAGGGTGGGTTGGCGACAGCGTAACCCACTATTATCTGAAGTCGTTCACTTTTTCGCTGAAACTCGGAACCCCACCCCCAACCCCTCCCCGCAAGCGACTATCCATTACCCACATCTTTCTTAACATGGCTGTAAAGCAGACTGTGTTGGGATGACAGAACCCCCATGAGAGGGGATGGTTGACAAACTAAACAAAACATGAGGATGAATATCTATATTGGGATGCGATCGTTAACCA
>DASQZD010000055.1:0-7921 GCA_035638855.1 Nodularia sp. (in: cyanobacteria)
TGTTACCATACCCGCAGAGCCAACAATAAAGGCTGTGGTGGTGGCTGGCATCCGTGACCACAATCCACCCATTTCTGTTAAATCTTGGGTGCTAGTGGTGTAAATTACTGAACCGGAACTCATGAATAATAGTGCTTTAGCGATCGCATGAGTTAACAGCAACATTAAGGCTACACCACCTTGCTCTAAACCCACAGCTAAAAATACTAAGCCCATATATGCACTCGTGGAATGAGAGAGCGATCGCTTAATATCAGTTTGTGCCAGTGCTACTAATGAGGCACCAATCGCCGTCAAAGTCCCTAGCACAACTAAGGTATGTAAAGCAACTGGGGATAAAGCTAATATTGGCTGAAGTTTATACAACACATAAGCACCACCACCTACTACCAAAGAATTCCGCATCACTGAAGCCGGGTTAGGCCCTTCCATCGCTTCATCTAACCACAGGTGCAAGGGAAATTGAGCGCATTTGCCCGCAGGTCCCGCAATCAATGCCAAACCCAGCAAACTCGATGTCAGTGGACTTAACTCAGCTGTTTGCGCCCATTCATACAAATCAGAAAAGTCCAAACTACCTGCTATAGTCGAAAGCGTGACTACGCCCATTAACAGCAGTAAATCTCCCACCCGCTTCGTTAAAAAGGCATCTCGTGCCGCCGTCACCACTAACGGTTGAGCATACCAGAAGCCCACTAATAAGTAAGTAGAAAGGGTGAGAACTTCCAAAAGAGCATAGCTCAAAAACAAGGAATCACTGATGGCTAAACCAGACAGCGCCATTTCAAAAAAGCCCACAAGCGCAAAGAAACGTGCCAGCGACCAGTCCTTTTCCATGTATCCCAGGGCATAAACTTGTGTTAACAGACTTAATCCAGTAATTAAAACTGTAGCCCCGATGCTGACTGGTGAAAGTTCCAAGGCAAACGATAAGTTAAAATCCGCAGCTTGGAACCAATTAATTACCAAAATTTCTGGTTCTTGATCCCAAATGTGCTTAAATACCAACAGGCTATGGGCAAAACCCACAACAGTCGTTAACAAGTTGAAATATGCCGCTGGCCTAGGGCCTGTACGTTGAATGATTCCCATTCCCCACGGCAAAGTTACAAGTGCGCCAATTAAGCTATAAAATGGCACGCACCAACTTGTTGAAAATAGAAACTGATTCATTGAGATTTTCCTTGACGACTCAGCCTTGATTTCTTTTTAAATATCCTTAAAACAATGATTTACTAAAAAACAGTTACTTCAACATAAATCTATAGTTTTTTTAACTATTTCTTGCCTAAATCTTGAATGAGTATTTTTTATTTAGCTTACCTTATTCTGGTATATTAAATATAATTTTACATATTTAAAAGCATTTACTCCTATTAGATCATTTGTGGTTATAAATTTGTATTTCTATTTTTAGCAAATAAATTTATCCGATATATTTAAAAAAGTTATATATTTTTTACGTAATTGTTGTTTGCACCCTCAAATCGGGCAAACATAGAGATAGCATAATACACAGACACCAATATCTCCTTGCCGGAGTTGATTGCCCTAGCTATGAATGTGGTTTTGTCAATGTAATAAAAAAATTATAAAGCATAAGCGCCTACTCTAGGAATTGATCAACTTCGATTGAGCAGAACGAGGTATAAATATTTGTTAAGTTTTTTAAAACTATTTTATCATAAACTATTATACTAATTGATATTGCCAGGAAGACCAAGCTTTCCTATGCTTAATATTAGAAGTGTTTTTATGGCTCAAGATGGGCTATTTCCGTTAAACATTTCACAACACAGTACTGATCGGATTAAAATTTGAGGAGTTCTGCGATGCCAATTGCAGTTGGAATGATTGAGACTAAGGGCTTTCCAGCAGTAGTAGAAGCTGCTGACGCGATGGTGAAGGCCGCGCGTGTTACGTTAGTAGGATATGAAAAAATTGGTAGCGCTAGAGTAACGGTGATTGTGCGGGGAGATGTATCTGAAGTGCAAGCCTCGGTTTCTGCCGGCGTTGAAGCGGCCAGAAGAGTTAATGGTGGTGAAGTATTATCAACTCACATCATTGCCCGTCCCCACGAAAACCTAGAATACGTCTTGCCGATCCGGTATACCGAAGCGGTAGAACAGTTCCGAACTTAAAAGCTGATTAAACAAACGAAGTAATTGACCCGGTTGCTTTCTGGAGCGCCACTTTTTTCAAGAACTAAAAACTTTAATTCAGGATTAGAACTAATGTCAATCGCAGTAGGAATGGTAGAAACGCTGGGCTTTCCAGCAGTAGTAGAAGCGGCTGATGCGATGGTGAAAGCCGCTCGTGTTACTTTGGTAGGCTATGAAAAAATCGGTAGCGGTCGAGTAACAGTCATCGTTCGCGGTGACGTTTCCGAAGTACAAGCTTCCGTCGGTGCTGGAGTAGAATCAGTCAAACGAGTCCATGGTGGAGAAGTATTATCTACCCATATCATTGCTCGTCCCCATGAAAACTTGGAATACGTCCTACCAATTCGCTATACCGAAGATGTAGAACAATTCCGGGAAAATGTAAACGCAATTCGTCCTTTTGGTAGAAGACCGTAATTTCTAATGCAAATTGCCAAAGTTCGTGGCACAGTAGTCGGCACGCAAAAAGATCCAAGTCTTCGAGGTGTCAAACTACTGTTGTTGCAATTAGTCGATGAAGAAGGAAATCTCCTGCCAACCTATGAGGTAGCAGCCGATACCGTAGGTGCAGGAGCCGATGAGTGGGTGCTTGTCACTCATGGCAGTGCCGCTCGTCAAATTCTCGGTAACGAACAGCGTCCATTGGATGCAGCAGTAGTGGCGATTATTGATACCATTTACTTGGAAGATCGCCTTATGTACAGCAAAAAAGAGCAGTATCGATAGTCATTGGTCATTGGTCATTAGTCGTAAGTTTGAGACCAATGATCAACGACGAATGACAAAAAGCTTAATTCAGGAGGAATCTCGCAATGGTAGTCCGCAGCACGGCGGCACCCCCAACCCCGTGGTCGAAGAATTTAGCCGAACCAAAAATCCATGAAAGCGCATTTGTGCATCCGGCTGCCAACATCATTGGAGATGTCCGGATAGGCGCAAATGTAATCGTTGCTCCGGGGACCTCGATTAGAGCAGATGAAGGTACACCTTTTTTTATTGGTGAAAATACTAATATTCAAGATGCTGTAGTAATTCATGGATTAGATCAAGGCCGAGTAATTGGCGATGACCAAAATCAATACTCGGTATGGGTGGGGAAAAATGTTTCCATTACCCATATGGCACTGATTCATGGGCCGGCCTACGTCGGAGATGATGCCTTTATTGGTTTTCGTTCCACGGTGTTTAACGCCAGAGTTGGTGCAGGCTGCGTCATCATGATGCACGCTTTAATTAAAGATGTAGAAATTCCTCCAGGTAAGTATGTCCCTTCGGGGTCAATCATTACTAGTCAGCATCAAGCTGACCGTTTGCCTAATGCTGAAGTTGCGGATCAGCAGTTCGCTCATCATGTGGTTGGGATAAATCAGTCCTTAAGAACTGGTTATCTGTGTGCTGCGGATAGTAAATGTATTGCACCTATTCGGGATGAGATGGGTAAATCTTATACAAATACTGGTATTACTGTTTTAGAGCTAGAAAGGAGTAGTGAAGTGTCGAGCAATAGCTTGGGTGCAGAAATCATAGAACAGGTACGTTATCTTTTAGACCAAGGGTTTAAAATTGGTACAGAACACGTAGATGAGCGCCGTTTCCGTACTGGTTGTTGGCAAAGTTGCCAGCCTATTCAACCTGGATCAATGGGTGAAGCGATCGCAACTCTAGAAAGTTGTCTCAGAGATCATAGCGGCGAATATGTCCGGCTGTTTGGCATTGATAGTGGTAGACGGCGCGTGTTAGAAACCATTATTCAACGCCCTGATGGTGTAGTTAGTACGATTAAATCTAGCGGCTTTAAAGCACCTGCTAATAATGGTAATGGTAATGGTCGTTACACTAGTAATGGCAATGGTCATGTTGCTAGCCGTGGCATACTGAGTACCGAAATCATAGACCAAATTCGTAATTTGCTGTCAAGCGGTTACAAAATTGGTAGTGAACACGTAGATGAACGGCGTTTTCGGACTGGTTCCTGGAACAGCTGTAAACCCATCGAATCAACTTCTATAAATGAAGTGATTGCCGCTTTAGAAGAATGTATAGAAGGACATCCAGGCGAGTATGTCAGGTTAATCGGCATTGATGTCAAAGCTAAACGGCGGGTTTTAGAAAGCATTATCCAAAGACCAGACGGACAAGTTTCCCCATCTGCTCCTAAAAAATCCTTTAGCAAAGCCAGTTATGGTACTAGTACAGCCACAGCCACAGCCACAGCTACAGCTACCAGTACCAAATTGAGTTCTGAAGTAGTAGCCCAAATTCGGCAAATTTTAGCTGGTGGTTATAAAGTGAGTGCTGAACACGTAGACCAAAGACGTTTCCGTACAGGTTCTTGGGCTAGCTGTGGTCAAATTGATACCAGATCGGACAGAGAAGCGATCGCCGCCTTGGAAGGATACCTCGCTGAATATCCCGAAGAATATGTGCGTGTGATTGGTATCGACACCAAAGCCAAACGCCGAGTCTTAGAGACGATTATCCAACGTCCTTAAATAAAGGGGAATAGGCTTCGCCGTGAGCATTAGCCGCACGGGAGTAGGGACTTTTTACTTCATCACTACTCACCCCTCAACACTCATATTTTTCCGGCTTCCGAGGTTAAAATTTCCATGTCTGTGCCGCCACTGCACCTTTGCAATAACTTCGACTCTTACACGAGTGGCGAGGTGACTATTCATCCCAGCGCAGTACTTGCACCTGGAGTGATACTTCAAGCGGCTGTAAACAGCAAGATGATCATCGGACCAGGGGTTTGTATTGGTATGGGGTCAATTCTCCAAGTTAGCGAAGGAACCCTAGAGGTAGAAGCAGGAGCAAACTTGGGAGCCGGTTTTTTGATGGTTGGCCAAGGTAAAATTGGCGAAAATGCTTGTGTTGGTTCAGCAACCACAGTTTTTAACTGTTCTATTGAGGCGGGAACAGTCATTCCTCCAGGCTCAATTTTGGGAGACACCAGCCGGCGAATGAAGGACACAGAACAACTGGAATCAGCCACTAATAATGGTGCTAATACCAGTAATGAAGCACAGCCAGAAGCAGAAAATAGTTTAGACGCAGATGAGGAGACAGTGATATCCTCAACTACCATCTCAGCAAAGGCTTACTGGAAATTCAAACACCAGTCTACTTCTTCTTCTGAGTCTTCGCCTACATCGTCAAGCCAGCCAGCACCTGTAGAACCAGCACTTGTAGAAGAAAACACCAACGCTACTAATTCCATTCCCCAGAAACCAAAATCCAGTCAGCCTCGCACTGCATCGTCTAATGGTTTCGGGAACCAAATTTATGGACAAGTAAGTATAATTAGATTATTAGTTACATTATTTCCCCATAGGCAAACCTTAAATGACTCGATTTCTGACGATCAGTCTGAGTAAGTGTTAATTGTAAGTTGTCAGTTTCGTGAGTAATTTGGATAATTCACATGGAAACACCTAATCAACACTCTCTTAGCACAATTCGGAAATCCCGCCGTCGAGATAGTCTGAAGAATACTGCTTTAGGTTTAGTCTCTACCAGCAGCTTTCCCGCCATAGTGGGAACAGCAGATATGATGCTGAAATCGGCTGGTGTTCACCTAGTAGGTTATGAAAAAATTGGTAGTGGCCAATGTACGGCTATTGTCAGGGGTGGAATTGCTGATGTGCGTCTGGCGGTGGAAGCTGGTGTTCAAACTGCTGAACAGTTTGGTCAATTGGTTTCTAGTTTGGTAATTCCTCGGCCTTATCCTAACCTGGAGATAGTATTACCTATCAATAGCCGCTTGAGTAAATTGATGGAGGAAGGTAATCAAAGCAGTTTAAGTAACTTAGCCATTGGTTTAGTGGAGACGCGGGGCTTCCCGGCAATGGTGGGTGCTTGTGATGCAATGCTCAAAGCGGCGGATGTTCATTTAGCAGCTTATGAAAAAATTGGTGCGGGTTTGTGTACAGCCATTATTCGTGGAACTGTGGCTAATGTCGCCGTAGCAGTGGAAGCGGGAATGTTTGAGGCAGAACGCATTGGGGAATTGAATGCAGTCATGGTGATTCCTCGACCACTGGATGAAATGGAGAATACTTTGCCTTTAGCCAGTTGCTGGATTGAACACCGAGAACCATTGAATATGCCTGTCAATGTTCAGGAACAGGTGGCTAAAATAGAAGTGCTACAGTTGCCTGATTTATCGCAGATACCAGCAAAATTTGCCGAAGAAGTGACCGAAGAAATATGGAATGATGAATGATGAATTAAGAAGGATAAATGATTCATTCTCGGCAATTTTCATTTAACTTTCGGCATTCAACATTCATCTTCGGTTGGAAGGGATCTTACGCTTTGCTTGTTGTTTTGATAATAACTTGTGATTACCATAAGTAAAACAAGTTTCTTTTAATAACGTTGATAGAGTTTTATCTATACTAAAATTCAGAACTTCGTATGAGTGATTCGGTATCATGGGCAAGTGTTCAGTGATACTAGATTTATAGATATAAATCGCTATTAGAGGAGAATCACTCTTGAACCAAGCGACGCTACACCAGTTGAAGGTGTTCGAGGCGGCAGCAAGGCACAGTAGTTTTACTCGTGCGGCTGAGGAATTATTTCTGACTCAACCCACCGTCTCCATGCAAATTAAACAACTCACAAAATCGGTGGGGTTGCCATTATTTGAGCAGGTGGGAAAACGTCTTTTTTTGACTGAAGCCGGACGGGAATTATTTGCTACTTGTCGGCAGATTTTTGAAACTATCGCCCAGTTTGAGATGACTGTGGCGGATTTAAAAGGTCTAAAACAAGGGCAATTACGGTTGGCTGTAATTACAACGGCAAAGTATTTTGTCCCTCGTTTATTAGGGCCATTTTGTCAGCTTTATCCAGGAATTGAGATTGCGTTACAAGTCACGAACCATGAACGCATCTTGGAACGGATGAATAATAACATGGATGACTTGTACATTTTGAGTCAAGTTCCAGAGAATCTAGATGTCAACTATGAGCCATTTTTAGATAACCCCTTAGTAGTTTTTGCACCGGTTAATCATCCCTTAGCAAAAGAGAAAAATATCCCCATAGAAAAGTTGACAAATGAACCTTTTATTATGCGGGAACCGGGGTCAGGAACTCGCCGGGCTGTGCAGCAACTCTTTGATGAACATGGAGTGAAGGTAAAAGTTAAACTGGAATTGGGGAGTAACGAGGCGATTAAACAAGCGATCGCTGGTGGTTTAGGAATTTCTATTTTATCGCGTCATACCTTAATGCCAAATTCTTCTGAGTTCAGTATTTTGGATGTAGAACACTTTCCCATCAAACGCACTTGGTTTATCGGACATCCCTCTGGTAAACAGTTATCCATCGTCGCTCGTACTTATTATGAGTATCTCCTAGAGGCGGCAAAAAAGTTTGCTGCGGAAACTGGTTTTTCTGCTTACAGTAAAGAAAGCCCTGGCGACTAGAAGTCGCGGAACCATCCAGACAAAACCCACCTCCGTGGGTTTAAGATTTTTAGTGGGTTTAAAATACTTAGTTCAAAGCAAGCTAACGCAATAAAGATACCAGGAGACCGCGACTAAACCGCCTGGACATTTTCAGTAAATCGGCCTTGAACAAGAGGAGATTCTGGGTTGACGGTTTAGATATAGCCGTAGCCAAATAAATTAGGACGCTGCTTGCTTGAGAACGATTTCGATTGCATCACGTAAATTATCCAATGTGGATAAAAGCTTACGAACCCTGCTTTTCAAAGTTGCCCAACACTTTTCAATTCGATTGAGATC
>DASQZD010000056.1:0-9428 GCA_035638855.1 Nodularia sp. (in: cyanobacteria)
AACGGCGATTATGGCAAACTTTAGGATTCCAGCATCCATCGCCATTTGTCCCATGCAGCACCTTGGCTTTAGCCGTTGGCAACTTGGCACATAACTGACACTTAGGATCGAGTGGCTTTGGCATATCTACTCTACTTCGTCCTCTCCAATCGCACGATAGTAAGCAGCGATCGCGGCTTCTTGTTCGCTGCGGAGGGTATACCGCCGAAACGCTTTCTCGCTTTGATGCCCCGTCAACTTCCGCGCATGACTGGGATCAACACCCAACAGCAATAAGTCAGTAGCGTAAGTATGCCGAAAGGAATGAGGATGCAAGTCTTCAATATGAGCTATTTCACCGACTTTTTCCACAGCGAAGTAAATGCCGTGATAACTTAAGCGTTCGCCCTTGTATGAAGCATGGTGTGAAATCATCAGTGGGGAGTCGCTGGTCAAAACCTCACTCCTTTCTTCTCGCGATCGCAAATACTGTGCCAAAACTTCTCGGCTTTCCTTTTTTAGTGGAACTAAGCGTGGTTCATTGGTTTTGGTATCGGGTAAAAACAGTAGCTTGCCATCAAACGACCCAACATTTAACTCCACAATTTCTCCAGCCCGTAGCCCATGACTGAGAATGTGAACCAGTGCTGTATCGCGTTGCTTTGTTTCTTGGAGCAATTCCAAAGCTGACCACACTCGTTCCATTTCTTCAGGAGTCAAACTCTGGGCTGGTGGCAGTGGCACTTTTTCCAGTTTAATCCCCAGCGTGGGATTAGTAGAAATTATGTCAGGATACGTGTAGCACATCCATTTGAAAAAGCTTTTAAGTGCGGCGACTCCTGCATTAATGCTACTTTTGGAAAGTGGCTTACCTGTATCAGTCCGCAGTTCATCCCGTAGATATTCTTTGTACAAACCAAGGTGACGTGGGCGTAACTCATTAAAATGCAATTGCGTCCATCCCAAGAATCTCTTTAGTTCACGTTCGTACAATTTTCGACTGTTAGGCGCGAGGTTATTACTGCGTAAAAATTCCAGCACCTTTATCCATCGAATATCTGTGGGTGTGCTAATTTTAACAGAACTTCTATGTTTTGTTGTTTCCACACTAGATAGATTTCTATCCAATGGTATCAGTTTTATCGAAGGTAAAAGATCTGCGCTATAATCCATCTTTAAACTAAATAAATAACTTTGATGTTTATATTTATTTTCTAGTATTTATAACTTTTATAAAAAAATTAATTAGCTTTCATCCCATTAATTTTTATAAAGATACTAACTTTAGATACTCAAGGATATTTTTGCTGACTCATTAATACTTGCCTTTGTAGTAATCGATTAGGAAGATTAAACTGAAGTAATTTTGCAGTTGCTTGCCCTACTTGAGTTTTTCCCTCAATCCTTACACTCTCAAAATAGAAATGTTGATCCCAAATCTGACGGCGAGGATTATATAATGGCACTATTTCTCCGGTAGTAGAGTCAATTGTCGCAAAATCAGAACCTTTATGACGATTGCATGATAAACATGAAAGAGCTAAATTTTCCGCCAAAGTTTCGCCCCCATGTTTCAGAGCAAGAATATGATCTACTTCATGGGTATATATTGAAAAATCTTGGTGAATTAAACAATATTCACAGCGTTCTGACGCTCTACTAACTACCAACTTACGAAGTTCTGTTGAAATTGAAGTACTGGCCATCAAATTTTCATTACTTTTCCATAGCACGGGCCTTTAGCAGAATCATTAGATGTTCTAATTGTTCGTAAACATCTAATTGAGCTAATTCCATCTGAGTTAATGAAGCAGAACGGTTTTTCTCTAATAATGCTTCTAACTGCATTTGCGCTTGTGATGAAACTTTAAAAGCAATTATCTCTTCTGGCGTTGGGCGTTTAATCAAGAAATCCAGCACTTCTTGATACACTTCGGAAATCTCTACAGTTTGTGCATTCACTTTTGGCTGCTCGCTTGTTTGTTGGACATCTGCATCCAACAATAGCCAAAGTAATTGGGGTAAGCGACTCTGCAAAGGTTCTAAACGCTCGGCTAGTTCATCCGGTATCTGAATCGTTAATTGTGCCACGCTTGAAACCATGAACTAAGGTGTTTGCTCACATTATGCTTTAGATTACGTGGTAGTACAAGGTTACAACACAAAATAAGGTACTCTTATCTTTTATCCGCTAAAAACTACGATAAAAACACACGAAACCCCAGACACAACACTTTCACCAATATGCGATCGCGGAGGGTGCATGTTGGCAACGGAATATAAACTATTGCGCTGCGGATGAATTTTGTTTGTCTTTGGTATCGCCTTTGATGCGTAATCCAGGGATACACACTTACATGGTGCTAACTTTTAGTTATAGTTAGCCGTAACTTATTATAGGCACAATTAACTATAGCTTTGACTGAGTGCAAAGATAGTTTACAAAAGTTGCTCAGGCGGTTGCCATAATACTGGTTTAGCTAAGAGACAGAAAGACAAGCTGCCGAAGAATGCATTCAGGAAAACTTTTCTCCCTTGCTTCGTGCCTGTTCCTCCTCTAAGATTCGGATCATGGATAATTGCAATCGGCTTGATGGTCAACCGTCTGGGAATACAAATTGCCTGCTTTAAATTAACTACAGAAATCATCTACCCGAATATCCCGCCAGACATCAGAAACCTGCCAGCCAGAGTTGCCCACCGATTGTACTGGAGGATTATCAAGGAACGGAATATAGTCAGGAACTCTTGGTTCTGGAGTGATTACTGGTTTCTCCTCAACCACAGGGGCTGTATATTTGACAGTATTAGCTTCTTGAAGTTGGTCTTCTGCTTCTTCAATTAGCTTCATCTGTCTCAGGGTAAGCTTGTCAGATTTTTTGATGATCTTCTTGGTATCTATATTATTAGAAGTTTTCATTGGCTGTTCCCTCAAAGGCATTGGCTTAAAATTGGCTTAAAATTTGGATGAGTAAAATTGGGAGAAAATGGGTATTAATAATTGCACGGAATAAACACTTTACTGCAAAAGTATGGAAAATACGAGTCCCTTATTAAAGAATTTATCTTTTTCGATATCACAGCAAGAGGTAGTGGTTATTTTTTCCCACGAATTATTGATTCAGAACAGGAATAGCAGAAAAATATGAGTAAGCTTAATTTAACGCTCCGATAATAAAATGGAACCCCAATTCAACTTTTTTCAGCATTGGTATCCAGTTTCGCCAGTTGAAGACTTAGATCCCAACCAACCAACACCTGCGACACTTTTGGGACTGCGTTTAGTTATCTGGAAACCTAAATCATCCCCAGATTTCCGGGTGTTTTTAGATCAATGTCCCCACCGCCTTGCTCCCCTAAGTGAGGGGCGCATTGATGAGAATACGGGGAATTTAATGTGTAGCTATCACGGTTGGCAATTTGATGAGCAAGGAATTTGTACTCATATTCCCCAAGCGGAAAATCCAGAACTTGTTAGCAAGAATCAGGAAAATCTGTGTGCTGTAGCACTACCAACTCGTCAGCAACAGGATTTACTTTGGGTGTGGCCAGATGTGAAATCGAGCCAACAAGCGGCTAAGACACCGTTACCATTATCGCCGCAAGTAGATACAAGCAAAGGCTTTGTTTGGTCTTCCTTTGTGAGAGATTTAGAGTATGACTGGCAAACTCTGGTAGAAAATGTGGCAGATCCAAGTCATGTTCCTTTTGCTCATCACGGTGTGCAAGGCGAGCGCACTCTAGCACAACCTATACCAATCAAAATTTTGCAATCAACAGCAAATATAATTGAAGCAGCAACAGTTGGACGTTTTCAAACCACAATTACTTTTGAAGCACCAAGTCGTTTAGAGTATGCCATCAAGTTTGGAGATAGCCAAAAGCAGGTTGGACTTGTTACCTATTGTCTACCAGTAGAGGCGGGGAAATCACGTATTGTCGCTCAGTTTACCCGAAACTTTGCCAAAACATTGCATAGTTTAATACCCCGTTGGTGGGATCATGTCAGTGTCCGCAATCAAGTTCTAGATGGAGACATGGTGTTGCTACAGCAGCAAGAATACTTTCTCCAACAGCAACAATCATCCTCTGATTGGAAAACAGCATATAAGCTACCAACAAGTGCAGATAGGTTAGTGATTGAGTATCGCAATTGGTTTGATAAGTATTGTCACGGACAGCTACCGTGGAATGAAGCCAGAATCAGTGTTGCAACAACCAGAAAGCTCAATGAAAATCGTGAACAAGTTTTGGATCGCTACAAACAGCATACGCAGCATTGTAGTAGCTGTCGGGGGGCATTGAAAGTTGTACAACGTTTGCAGGTAGGTCTATTGATATACTTTGCAATTGTTGTTAGTATTGTTGCGCTCCTTCCCGAAGCATTAAAAATGAAGTTGGGTTTACCCCTGGTTATGACAGCATTACTAGGTCTAGGAGGTTATGCTTGGCTGAAAATGTGGTTAAGTCCGAGGTTTTACTTTGTAGACTACATCCATGCCCGAAGATAGCAATCAAAGATTGGCTGTAACCCGAATGTGTTTACTGTTGGCGTTACCGTAAGGTAACGACAGCAGTTACTGAGAGCGCCATTGCAGTTTGACGCATCAGTTGAAAAGTAATTAGGCTAGGCAATTTACAAAAATCATCGACTCTCAAATCCCGCCAGACATCAGACTCCTGCCACTCGGAGTTACTAACGGAGCGTAAGGGGCGATATTCGGGGATGTATGCAGATATCAGGATGGTTATTTTAATTGGCCAAGGATCTGTCTGTTACCTTTGAATTTCTGCTGTTACTTCTGCCTCCGATTCAGGCACCTGATTTTTCCCGTTAAGTCTTAAACAGCTTACTTACAGTATATGCTGTGCTGTTTTTTAACTCCTTTGCCAGCAGGCTTTTCGAGATTTAACGGAAAAAGTCAGTTAAGAAACTGGTTTGCTAAATGCTACTACTGCACCTCATGACAGCCGGAAATGCTATATAAGAATTAATGATAAGGATAAGAATAAGAGCTATGAAATTAGCAACATTAAGTTTTTTACGCAGTCTAAGTAAAGATAATCAGCAATTTGCTGTAATTGGATTAGGGCGTTTCGGCCGTTCCGTTTGTGCGACACTGCGTAAATTGGGCTATCAAGTATTAGCAACAGATATAGATGCAAAACAAGTATCTGCCGCGTTGACAAAAGAAATAGTTAGTCATGCTTTACAACTAGACTCAACTGAACCAGCAGCATTGAAGGAAGCTGGTATCTTTGAATTTGATACAGTAATTGTGGCAATTGGCAACTATGTTCAAGAAAGCATTATCATTACTTTAAATATGAAAGAAGCTGGAGTACCTCATGTAGTTGCTAAAGCTTCTAGCGAGGTTCATTATAAACTATTGAAGCGAGTAGGTGCAGATCATGTAGTTTTTCCTGAGTATGAAGCAGGTGGTGCGTTAGCACTTACCCTTACTCAGCCATTTATTCTGGATAGATTTGATCTCGACCCAGATAACAGTATTGTAGAGTTAGTTGTACCAGATGAATTTCATGGTAAAACGCTTACAGAAATTCAGTTACGTAACCGTTATGGGTTGAATTTGTTAGCCGTAAGCAAAGATAGCAAATTTCAAATTAATCCCAACCCCACTTATCGTTTAGAACGCGGTTCAGCAATGGTAGTTATAGGTTGTAGATATCAGTCGTATGCCATACGCCAAGGATTAAAGCAGATAGACCTCTCCAAACTGATTAAAAATCAATACTTGATTCGTGGCATTGCCAAAGTTCTCACCTTGTAGCAAACTAATAAAAGCACGCAGTCAGTGCATTTTTCAAACCAAGAACCACACCTTCTTCATACTTGACCCTGTTGTGTCACTTTAGGCAAAGGAGAAATAGAATTCAGGGTGAGCCAGGAAGATAAAAATTGGAGAAGTTAGCCTACAAATAATGGATTGAAGTTAAGAAAAACCCAAAGACAGTTGAAGAATAGGAAAGACTGTTAACTAGGGGTATAAGAGTTTAAAAACACCAACTTCTTCCTCTATTAGTGAAGGAAGCCCGTCAACGAAAAGGCTCGGTGGTGATGACTTGTAACGGTATGCCTGCGTTATTCATCTAGGCTTGGAACGTCGAATTTCTTCTACTTGGCCAACTTCAAAAATTAAAGTGAATGGTTGCCCCATCTCTTGTTTGATAAATTCTTCTAATAACTCTACTTGACGAGGTGTAACAGGTTCCCTTGCCCGAACACTCAAACGGACTTCTGGGGGATTTGTCAACCAATTAGTATTACTGTTAAGCAACTGCAATCGCCCAAAAGTGACAGTTCTATTTAATAATGCCCGTTGTAAGCTAGTTTCTAATTGCGCTTGTCGTACAAGTCGAGCAAAGCTGACTCCCAAGGGAATTAGCAGGATAGCTGTCAAAGCCATAGTCCAAATTAGGGGTTGACGGGCCCGCGCCATTGAAGTGTAACCCGCTACCACAAATGTCACCATACAGGAGAGGGCAATACCTAGCAAGTTGGTAAGATAAAGCAGAGTTGCTCCTAAACTGAGTGACCAATTTCCTTGTGCCAAGCCTAAGCCAATCACACAAATGGGAGGCATAAGGGCAACAGCGATCGCAGTTCCCGCTAAACTAGTAGAGATTTTCGTTTCAATTTTCGCGTAGCCACTAATACCACCAGCTGCTACAGCAATTCCTAAATCTAACAGCGTTGGTTTTGAGCGAGCTAACACTTCACTACCATAGCTGGGCAATCCTACCAGCAAACCCAGAGTAAAAGCGATCACTACCGCTAACATCGTGCCCACTGCTACAGCAATTATACCCTTGCGGAACAAAGTAATATCTGCCTGCAAAGCACCAAAAGCTAACCCCCGAATCGGCAACATCAGGGGTGCAATAATCATCGCGCCAATAATCACGGCCGCACTGTTAGACAATAAACCTAAAGTAGCGATTGCACAGGAGCTAGTAATCAAAATTATGTAAGCTGAGTCTAGGGTTGATTCTGCCAGCAAGTCTGTTTGTACCTGTTGGAGTTGCTCCGCCTGTGAACCCCGGCGGCGGAAATTCTTAAACCGGTCTCGAATGTTATTACCCAAGACCTTCCTCCTAAATACTTGGTTAACCGTCAAATCTTCATTCTTTGCTAATTTAAAGTCTTACATTGAACTAGTGTCATCTGATAATAGTCAGATGAGGATAAAAGCAAAATTATACTAGGAATTTACTTATGGTACTTGAATCAGCGATCGCTGAGGAAGTTATTACCGACAATCTCAAGCAGTTTCTATTGGTGCTTTCGGTATCTTTAGGTGTGGCGACACTACCGCAGATATTTAGCTGGTTTCGCAATATACCTTATACCTTGCTACTGGTGATTGTCGGTTTAGGTTTGGCCTTTGTGGATGTCCGTTTAGTAACCCTTTCCCCGGAATTAATTTTGTTCATTTTTTTACCACCCTTGTTATTTGAAGCCGCATGGAATTTGAAATGGTCAGACTTGAAGCGGGATTTAGTACCAATTTGCTTGTATGCGGTGTTTGGGGTGTTAATTGCGATCGCTGGGGTAGCGATCGCTCTCAATCAACTCGTTGGTATTTCCCTAACTACAGCTTTACTCATCGCCGCCAGTCTTGCTGCAACTGACCCTGTTTCTGTCACCGCTTTGTTTCGTGAACTGGGCGTAGATAGTCGTCTTGTCACCTTAATGGAAGGCGAAAGCTTGTTCAATGATGGCATGGCTGTAGTTGCCTTTGGTTTTTTGGTAGCCTTATCTTTGGGAACTGTAGAATTGGAATTCCAGCCAATTTTATTGCAGTTATTTACAGTTGTTGGCATCGGTGTAGCGGTGGGAGCTTTTATCGGATTTGGTATTTCCTACCTTACCCAGCGCTTTGATTTGCCCTTGGTGGAACAATCCTTAACTTTAGTTTCCGCTTATGGCACTTACCTGATTATTGAAGACTTAGGTGGTTCTGGGGTAATTGGAGTTGTCACCACAGGTTTGATTTTAGGCAACTTTGGCTCTCGTATCGGCATGAATCCCCGCACCCGGATTATTGTTTCCGAGTTTTGGGAATTTCTCGCATTCTTTGTTAACTCAATTGTCTTCCTGCTAATTGGCGACCAAATACGCTTTGCTAGTTTAGGCGAAAACCTGCAAATCATAATGGTGACAGTGGCAGCAATGATTGTGATGCGGGGAGTTGGTATTTACATTCTCAGCAAATTGAGTACTAGCATCACCAAATCGGAAATTTCTTTACCAGAACAAACTATCCTCTGGTGGGGTGGGTTACGCGGTTCCGTCTCCATTGCCCTGGCATTGAGTGTATCGACAATACTGCCAGAGCGAGAAAAAATCATTGCAACGGTATTTGGAGTAGTTTTATTTACTCTACTTGTTCAGGGATTGACCATCAAACCTTTGCTGGAAAAACTCAATTTGCTAGGTGATGCACCCTTACGTGAGCAATATTTAGAATTCGTTGCCCGTCATGTTGCCTTAGAACGCGTTTTAGAACACCTCCAGGCAGACCAACGCCCCGGTATTGACCCAGAGTTTCGCCGTTACCAAGAGACACTAATCAAAGGCGAACTTGTAGATTTACGGATGGAAATTGACAAATTACAGGGTGAATATCCGAATCTTCAGAGCTTTACGACTGAACAATTTCGAGGAGAACTGTTGGCAATTGAGGCAGATACTTATGCAGAATTTGTCAAATCTGGTCGGTTGAATAAAGAATTAGCATCTATGCTTGAGAATGTTTTGCAGAATAATCAATCTCATTGAAGAAGAAGTCAGAATTCAGGAGCGGAGCCGGAGACGCTCCGCCGAGGCATCAGAATCAAGACGCTCGATAGCGCAGCGTTAGCGACGCAGGAGCGTCTGACTCGCTAACGCTTCTCTACGAGACGCTTCGCGAACGCTATCAGTCGGGGATTCAGACCCGCGCCTGATTGAAGACCACCAAATTTAAAATTTGGTGGGGGTCTTAAACCCGGTTATTCAGACGCTCGCAGACTCGCTAACGCTGCGCTATCCGCCAGTCGTACAGAATTCATGCTGAATTCTGACTCCTGACTCCTGAATTCTGTTCGATAAAGAAAATCTTAGAGGATGCTTGAAAAGTCCTCTTCTCGGTATAAAAAGTTTTAGATCCCTCTAAATCTCCCCATAAATTGGGAGACTTTGATTCCAGTTACCCCCAATTTATCGGGGGGTTAGGGGGATCTAAAAGTGCCTAAAGCCACAGCGAAACACTTTTCAAACAACCTCTTATAGCATCAGGTTAAAACTTTGCGGTGCTCAGTGGCGTGCTGAAAATGTACCACCAATACTACAATTGTGCTGTGCTTATCTTAATGGTCAACTGGCTATTTGATGTTTTCGCAAAAATGGGATGCTCCTGATGTATAAGCAGATATTTTCTTAAAAA
>DASQZD010000057.1:0-15710 GCA_035638855.1 Nodularia sp. (in: cyanobacteria)
CCCTGCTCCCTGCTCCCCTGCTTCTTAAGTCAGCACTCACCAGTACTGCTTCAAATATAACGAGTTTAATTACTTTCATTACTGCCCAGTTGACTTTAATATTTCTCGGAAATTAAAGCTTTTCTCATAAATTGTAGTAAATGCGTGTTAAGGACTCAGCACCAAGCTAGGAAATTATCCACTATTGGCTCATCATACCTCTGGTGAGCTAGGCTAATGCCCTAGAGATAAGACTTTGACTCTATATAGCTGTATGGCTTTTTTGTTTATTCTAAATTTTAGACAAACCTGACGGAAATTATGATCATAGTGTATTTCGTAGCGATTACTACAGATTTTTCCACAATCTATCTGAGGAGATATTCCAAAATAATGTTAAATTTTGTGAAAAATGTTAATATTTTTAGAGAAGTTAGAAATATACTTTTTATTTATGCGAGACTCGAATTTACCAGGGGCTGAGATGCTGAAAACGGTATTAGAACCTCTGCTGGAGGATTTTAATTATTGGTTTGCGCGATCGCGTGAATTGTTAGAAACCGGGCAACTCTCATTTATGAGTCACGAGGAGCAATCAGATTTACTTTTGCGAGTCAAGCAAGGGCAAGAGGAACTAAACGCAGCCAAGATGCTATTTACCGCCACGGATGGACAAGTGGGGATTGAGATGACTACCTTAATGCCTTGGCACCAATTGGTAACAGAATGCTGGAATGTATCAATGCGCTTTCGTCAGACACAGGTCGTCTCAGACTTGAATGCTGGTTGATTTTTTACAGCCTGATTGGCATCAGAACAAGACCCTATACAAGTCGCATTCAAGATTCAAAATCCTTAACATTATTTTTATTAAAAAATAATGTATCCTATGCTACTTTAGTTTGAATAGATTAACAAATTTTTCCATAAAAATATAGGCGCACCAAGGGTGCGTGAGATATTCATCTTCGCCGGCTCTGACAATATAAGCGAAGCAAAAGGCTACCGAATAAAAATTTAAAACTTGCTGCTCTTGGAGGAAAATCCGATGTTACACCTACTTTACATTCTGGCTTTTACAATTCTGGCTTCTCTAGCCGTGGCTAACTTAATCCGCAACTTGATTATGTTCAGTTTTGATCGAGAGCGCGTTTATCCAGGTAAATACTCATCAATGGATAATCAAGGCTATCTCTCTTCGAGAAAACAATTTATTCCCCACCCAGAATTATTAGATAACGCGGGTAATTTAATTAAAGAACCTTTGTTAGTAATGCGTTCAGTTAACGTTGAGGATGCTCGTCAACAGTTAGATGCTCTTTATGAATCTTCTCCAGGACAAAAAATCGACCGTCAAGAAGAGGGTTAATATTTCACAGTCATAATTTTAGTATTTGTAGCATTGGGGGTTTAGCAATGAACCCCTTTATGGAACTAGAGTCTAGAAAAGAAAAATTAAACGCAGATAAACGCAGATAAATCAATTTTTTAGCTAATTTAGTGTTGCGAAGTTGGTTGATATTTGTCCTCAGCCACAGATAATATCCTACTCTTATTGAGAAATTCTCAATCCTTACTCTCTGCGCCTCTGCGCCTCTGCGTGAGATAATCAAAATAGGGGTCTACGCATAACTAAACCCCTATAAAATCTCCTGGTTACGCTTCAATAACCACCCGGAGATTACCGCGTTTTTTCACAACCCGACAAGCTGTTGTACTTCCAGCGCGCTCAAATTCCAAATCCAGTATAGTAGCGCCAACTTTCAAATTATGGAATGACAGACGATTAATTGATTCTGGTAAAGTCGGATCAATAATTCGTAAGCAATTATTTTGAGCGTCAGGGACTAAATTAACTACCATTTGCAGCAGTTGAAATATAGTACCCGTCGCCCAAGCTTGTGGTGTACAAGCAACTGGATACTTTACGGGCGCATGGTCTCCATTCCGTTCGTAACCGCAGAAAAGTTCGGGAGGACGTTGATATGGTTGTTGGCTACTCATATCAAACAAACCTTGAAACACTTCTAAAGCTTGATCAATAAGACCGAGCGATCGCAATCCCATGGCAATGAGAGAATTATCATGAGGCCAAACTGAACCAATATGATAACCCATCGGATTATATGCTGGTGACAAACTGCTCAGAGTCCGAATCCCCCAACCATTAAACATATCTGGCGCTCGTAATCGTTCCGCCACACTGTAGGCTTTTTCCGGTGTAAAAATCCCTAAATTCAAACAATGTCCAGGATTAGATGTAATACTATCTACTGGTTTACCGTCTCCATCCAAAGCCAAGGCGCAGAAATCTTGGTCTTTTATCCAAAAGTCTTGATTGAAACGAACCTTGAGCTGTCTGGCCTCATCGAGCCAGCGTTCTGCTAAGTCTAGCCGCTTCTTCATCTTAGCAACTTCTGCTAGCTTAATTTTAGCTGCGTAAACGTAAGCTTGTACCTCACTCAAAGCAATGGGGCCATTAGCTAACTCACCCTTATGGTCTACGATACAGTCGCCAGAATCTTTCCATCCTTGGTTAGTCAGACCACGTTTAGATTTACAGTAATAGGTTAAATAGCTACTGTGTTTGAGATGACGATCAATCCATTCCATCGCTGCTAGAGCATTCGGCCAAAGTTTCTCTAGAGTTTCTTGATCGTGAGTCCAAGCGTAGTATTCAGCATACAACATCAACCATAAGGGAGTAGCATCAACTGTGCCGTAGTAGGGTGTATGGGGAATTTCTTCACACCGAGCCATTTCCCCTAACCGTAACTCGTGTAAAATTTTGCCTGGTTCTTCTTCGCGCCAATCATCTTCAGTTTTACCTTGGTATGACGCTAAGATCATCAAGGTTTCTTTGGCAATTTCGGGATTTAACATCAAGGTTTGGGAGGCTGTAATCAGCGAATCTCTCCCAAATAAGGTCGAAAACCAAGGAACCCCGGCGGAAACAGTCTTATACTTTCCAAAAGACTGGCGCAACAAATACATATCTTGCTCGGCGCGCTCAATTACACTATTAAAGAGACTTTTATCTGATCTAATTTGTGTAATTTTCTGTATCCATTCTTGCTCTTCCATCAACTCAGCCGCTTTGGCTTGTACTAAGGTGAAAGCTGCACTCACCTTAGAACTTGGCTGATTGTTGGTGAACATATTGACTCTGTAACCGAGCTTTTGGGTTTCGTGAGAAGCCAATTCCAACCGCCAAATAGCTGTGTAACCTTTGAAATCGTCTGGTTGGCGATACTGGAATTGAATCCGAGATTCCATTAATAAGTTATCCAAACCTTGATAAGCTAAGGTCAAGGATTCTTCAGATGTGGATTCTACTAAACGTAAAAGTTTACCCCGTTGTTCTCTCTTGGCACCGCGAACTTCAAATAAATCAACAAAATCGGCATCGAAGCTGATACTTAATTCAAAGCTAACGTTGGTTGTGCTGTAATTAGATATTTCAATTTCTTCAAATAGCGCCCCATTGAGGACAATTTCTCGGCAAATACCTATGGTTTCGGCTTTCAGGTGTTCGTCAATATTCGGGTTAGTACACAGAACGGAAATTGAAAATCCTTTTTCAGCAGTACTGCTCAGAAGAATAGGCGATCGCCCGCCAATTTGCAACTCTAGACGATTGAGAAATCTGGTGTCAGCACAAAATAATCCCACATTGGGGTTCCCATCCTGGAGTGAACAGCCAGAAATGTTCCCGATTGTATCCGTTACCAAAAATAGATCATCATCTTTAACCGTCAGAATTGGTTGTGGTCTTTCACTAACAACACAAGGCCATTCCGGTATAGGTAATTGTGCTGCAAGAGTAAAAGTTTTGCCATCTAAAGAAATTTTTTCCGGGGTCATCAGTGTATCCTGTGTCATGAGCCAAAGTTCCTTTTTTCAGGTATGTGTGAATGGGGTCAATAGGGGAAAGTGCTTCTATGAGGCGATTTGAGTCTTTTATAGTCCAATTAAGATTCACAGATTTTTGGCAAAGGCGCAGACAGAAATTTGAACACAAATCTTTATCAGAGTATATTTTCTATATTTAAAGTCAAGGCTGAAAAATGCTGATTTTTAGCTAATCCATCTAACTTTAACCTTTCTGACTCCTCATGGACAGAAAATACTTAGCCAAGATGCTAAACTTGCCAATTATCAGAATTTCATTGGGAAATGTTGAATAATTCTTGTATCTTCTTCAACAGATTTATATAAAAACTTGCTTAAATTAAATAAAATCAATTATTAGTAAATTACAAGATAATCAACAATTAGCAAATACTTGAAATGAGATTATTTTTGCTATGCGTTCATAACATTTACCCAAATTTTGGACTTGCTAGCAGTTATTAGTTGGCAGAGGTTAAATTAATTTATGAGTTTAACAATGGGCTAGCTTGCATCGCGTAGCCATAGAATGAATCGAACACAGATGAATTTGGATTTAGCAGATGTGTAAATTCTCTAAACTGTGTGTAGTATAGGTACTCAAATATTATTTGGCAAAAAGTTGATAAAATTAGCCAGGGAGAGAATTTAAAACTGGCTGATTTTCCATTTATGGACAATTTTAGGTAAATACACTGTGGCTAAGGTTGATCGTAAAGCTGTCTGTTGAATGTATATTGAACTTAGTAGTCTATGCTTTTAAACGTGATGCTGCCAGGAAATGATACAAAAAAAGCTGCAAAATAAATATGAAGACAATATAGTAAAACACTTCTATCTGAAAGGATACGAGCAATGAATGTACTATTTTTATTGATCTAGTTGTGCAAATTAGTTCAACGCTGTCACTACCTTTGTGAAATGTGTTGTTAACGATTCTTTACATATTTCAACTGTCTGCTGCACTTGAGAGTCCGTTGTAATTTGTACAATGCAGCTATGACTTGAATCTTTTTTGTGATTGGGCTTTTCTTTAACGATATTCATGAGCATTTCGTCTTCCGTGCTGAGTGATCTGCTACAATCTATACCCTACCTGCGACCCCAGCTATATTTCAAGGCTTCATTAACAGCCCTTTCCCACGCGATGGAAGATCAGGTTTTGGCTGCGACTTTGGAGCAGCCATTGATAATTGCTAGCTTTCAACGAGAGCGATACTATCGCCAAGAAGCTCATCGCTATCAGCGTTTGGCTCTGCGGAGTAATCAAATATACGTGTTATCCGCACCAGAGACGGATTTTATCAACAGTTCAGAATATTATGAAAAGGTAGCCTTTGAGCCAGAAGATGCCTTAAGTAAAGAATGGCATTTGGTGGTAATTGCTGATAACTATGCTACTTGCTTGGTGTGCCGGGAAAGCCTGGGTTCGATTTCCAAAAACCAGCAGTTACCAGAGTTTAGCCCTAGTCTAGATATGGATACGGCGCGGAGGTTTGAGGGTATCTGGACATCAGAACGGGGAGTTAGCATCAAAGCAGCTGATTTGCTGTTAGACAGAATTTCGGTTTACAGACCAGACCTAGTAGACAAAATTAAACAGGCTCGCCAGAGGTTTGGGATCGGGGAAACGAGAAATTATTCCCCAGCCGAACAAGTGACTGAATTTGCTTGTGATATCGACACTGATCCTTTTGTGCAGCGCTTGGTGACTTATCTACAAGCTAGCCAGTACAAATTGCATAAAGCCTATCGTTCTATCACTGCCCAAGCACGAAAAGAGCGTTTAGTCAACTCTATTAGTACTGCGATTAGGCGATCGCTTGACCCCCACGAAGTCCTACAAGTGGCGGCACAAGAACTAGGACAACATCTAGGGGCTAGTCGCTGTTTAATCTACCGCGCTCAAGCTACAGATGCCCATGCAGATATTAAACATGAGTTTTTGATTCCTGGTGTTTTACCTGTGGGTGGGCAAAGTTGGCAATTAGATGAAAATCATTTATTTCAAGAAGCAATCCAAAACGGCGAGGGCGTTTGTGTCGCTGATACGTTGAGTGACCCTCGTGTTACCACGTCTAAAAAACTGTCATCAATTGCCAAAAAATTTGCCATTCGTTCTTGGTTAATCGAACCAGTTTTATTTCAAGGACGGTTGTTAGGCATTGTGGAATTGCATTATTGCAGTCTACCACCCCATGAGTGGCAACCAGGAGAACTAGACTTGGTGAAGGCGATCGCCACCCAAATGGGCGCGGCGTTAATTCAAGCCGAAGCTTACGCCAACCTAGAAGACTTAAACCAGCAGCTAGAAGCCCTTGACCGCACGCGCAGCAACTTAATCGCCATCACGGGACACGAACTCCGCACGCCCCTATCTACAATTCAGGTCTGCTTAGAAAGTCTGGCGACTGAACCGGATATGCCTTTAGAGTTGCAACAGGTGATGCTGAGTACTGCACTTTCCGACTCAGAACGAATGCGGAAACTGGTGCAAGATTTTCTCACCCTTTCCAACCTAGAAAGCGGACGGGTAGAATGGCATCCAGAATCCCTGACTTTACAAGAGTGTGTGGATTTAGCCCTCAGCCGACTTCGCACCCGTTCTTCAGCCGATAAACCCCCCCAAATCAAAACTCACATTGCCGAAAATCTGCCTTTAGTGAGAGCTGATGGTGATTGGCTGGTGGAGGTAATTGCAAAACTGATCGATAATGCTTGTAAATTTACAGTGCCTGAAGGCCAAATTACAATTACAGCCACCCAAAACAGCAATCAGATGGTTGAGGTGACTGTGGCTGATACTGGACGTGGTATCGAACCCAATCGCCTAGAAATCGTGTTTGACCGTTTCTATCAAGAAGAAGGAGCGTTGCGGCGTACCACTGGCGGGACGGGCTTAGGATTGGCTATTAGTCGTCAAATTGTCACGGGCTGGGGTGGGGAAATTTGGGCTAAATCAAATGGTAAAGACCAAGGTAGTCAGTTTCATTTCACTATTCCCATCGCTCAGGTGAGTTATGAGGAAAAGCGACCCAAAGTCAAGAGTAAGTTGTAAGTCTGAGAAAATATGGAACCTCACCCCCAGCCCCTCTCCTTAGTAAGGAGAGGGGAGAGTTTGATCAGCAATGACCAATAACCAATGACTAAAAACTGTTACAGTCTATGACGCGATCGCCATAAGATCATGTTGGCAGTGTTAGGATGCCGTAAAAACGTTGAGAGAGACACACCTTTATGGCAGAAACACTTTCTGGACAAACTCCGCTATTTGGTGGTAGCACTGGCGGTTTGCTGACCAAAGCAAAAGAAGAAGAAAAGTACGCTATCACTTGGACTAGCCCCAAAGAACAAGTTTTTGAAATGCCTACAGGTGGTTCTGCCACTATGCTCAAAGGCGAAAACCTGCTATACATAGCTCGTAAAGAATATGGTATCGTATTGGGCGGTCAACTCCGGAAATTCAAAATCACAGATTACAAAATTTACCGGATTTTACCCTCTGGAGAAACCACTTGCATTCACCCGGCTGATGGTGTCTTTCCAGAAAAAGTCAACGCAGGACGCGAAAAAGTACGTTTTGTACCTCGCAGCATTGGGGAAAACCCCAGTCCCGCAAAACTTAAGTTCAGTGGTAAAGCTACCCACGATGCTTAGACGCTAGAAAGTGGGGAGTAGGGAGTAGGGAGTAGGGAGTAGTGAAAAGAAGGGGACAAATTTGATACCCAATTTTCCATTCTCTATTCTCTAATTTCCCTTCCCCCCATTTTCTCATTTCCCCATTCCCTCAATCCATCATGATGTTCCCCGATTTTTCTGATTTTTCTCAGCTCGCTTTACAAGGTAATTTTGTGCCAGTGTATCAGGAATGGGTCGCAGACCTAGATACGCCTGTCTCAGCTTGGTATAAAGTTTGTGCTGGTCAGCCGTATAGTTTTTTGCTGGAATCGGTGGAAGGCGGGGAAAAAATCGGACGTTATAGTTTACTCGGTTGCAATCCGCTCTGGATTTTATCCGCAAGGGGTGACACTACAACCCAGACACATCGAGACGGTTCACAAGTTGTTTTTACAGGCGACCCGTTTACAGCTTTGGCTGAATGTCTGGAACCTTTTAAACCAGTGACTTTACCCCAACTACCGCCAGGAATTGGGGGATTGTTTGGATTTTGGGGCTATGAATTGATTCGCTGGATTGAGCCACGTGTGCCAATTCATTCACCTGATGAGCGTAATATCCCTGATGGATTATGGATGCAGGTAGACCACCTGCTGATTTTTGACCAGGTGAAGCGGAAAATTTGGGCGATCGCCTATGCAGATTTACGTGACCCGGATGTGAATTTGCAACAGGCTTATGAACAAGCGTGCGATCGCGTCACACAGATGCTGTGTAAGTTATCTCTACCAGTGTCGCCGCAAAAAACCATTTTAGAATGGACACCCCCAGGAACGCAGAATGTGGGGGGAATTGAGGAATATACCAGCAACTTCACTCGCCCAGAATTTTGCGCCAGTGTAGAAAAAGCGAAAGAATATATTAAAGCTGGCGATATTTTCCAAGTCGTAATTTCCCAGCGTTTATCAACAGAATATACAGGCGACCCCTTCGCCCTTTATCGTTCCCTCCGCCAGATTAATCCTTCGCCTTACATGGCGTTCTTTAACTTCCAGGATTGGCAAATTATCGGTTCCAGTCCAGAGGTAATGGTAAAAGCCGAACGTGATGCAGATGGTGGGGTAATAGCCACAGTCCGCCCCATTGCGGGAACACGTCCACGGGGGAAAACAACAAAGGAGGATGAAGCTTTCGCCGAAGATTTACTCCAAGACCCCAAGGAAACTGCGGAACACGTCATGTTGGTTGATTTAGGGCGGAATGATTTGGGGCGGGTTTGTGAAAGTGGTAGCGTCAAAGTTGATGAATTAATGATAGTTGAGCGTTATTCCCATGTCATGCACATTGTGAGTAATGTGGTGGGTAAGTTAGCACCAGATAAAACAGCTTGGGATTTACTTAAGGCTTGTTTCCCTGCGGGGACTGTGAGTGGCGCGCCTAAAATTCGGGCGATGGAAATTATCAATGAATTAGAACCGAGTCGCCGGGGTGTTTATTCTGGTGTCTATGGTTATTACGATTTTGAAGGTCAATTGAATAGTGCGATCGCAATTCGCACAATGGTATTGCAGAATAATACAGTAACTGTCCAAGCTGGTGCAGGTTTAGTGGCTGATTCTGAACCTGAGAAGGAATATGAGGAGACTTTGAATAAGGCGCGAGGGTTGTTGATAGCAATTCGTTGTTTGCAGTGATGTTTTTTCTCACGCAGAGGCGCAGAGAGTAAGACATGAGAATAATTGAATTTATTCTCGGAACTAGGAATAGTTTAATATAAGAATTCGTTGTTTACAGTGAAACACCTCGCCTTTGTAGGGTTGATATATGCTGAATTTAGAGGCGATAATTAGGCAATGAAAATATGACTATTGTGATTTCAGACGATATATTGCAGACAATCCAAATGTCTGACACTGAATTGCTGAAAAAAATTGCAGTTATGCTTTTTCAACAAGAGCGTTTTACCTTGGGACAGGCGAGTAATTTTGCGCGGATGAATCAACTCGAATTTCAGAGGTTACTTGCTAATCCTCAAATTCCTCTGCACTATGATATAGCCGAACTTAGGGAGGACGTGAAGAGTTTGGAAGCCAATAATTGGCGATGATTATTGTTTGTAACACTTCACTAATCAGTAAGCTAGCTGCTAAAGAACAAGGGTTTGTGCTACAAGTACGACCGATATTAGATGATTTGATTGCCAATGGCTTCTGGATTCGTGAAAAGTTGTATGCTGAAGTCTTATTGTTAGCAGGAGAATAGCGATCGCACCCACGGAATCTGGGTGAAAATTATATATTTGTTTGATTATGCGCTGTAAAATAATATATTCTTGCCGAATTTATGGGAACAATAGAACTGTCATCCCAGTAAATAATTCAGTAGTAATAACAATGCCCCCAACAGAACGAGGATTGCTAGAAAATTTTGTTGATAATGAAGAATTAGAGAATCTAGAATCAAAACTTGCTGGATTTAATATTTTTGAAGCAATTGGCGTAGTGCGTCAAGAATTAAAGCATTCAAATTTTTTAGCATTTCTGTTAAATCCATTTGAAAACCACAGGCTCAATGATATTTTTCTCAAGCGCTTTCTCAAGCTAGTACTTTTAGAAGAGTATGAGCCTAGAGATATCCAGTATACAAAAATTAGTCCTGTTGATATAGACATTGCTGATTTAACAGACGTTGAGATTAGACGAGAATGGCAAAATATTGATATTTTAATATACTCTCCACAGAACAAAATAGTATGTGCAATAGAGAACAAAGTTGACGCAGGAGAATATATAGGTAATTTAGAAAGATACCGAAAAATTATTGAACAGGAATATAAAGATTGTCAAGTAATCTTAATTTATTTAACACCAGAAGGAATATCACCATCAGATGAAAACTGGAGAATATATAGCTATTCTAAATTAGTTAAAATAATTGATAATATTTGTACAGGATATAAATCCATACTTGGTACAGATATTTACACGTTACTGACTCATTATTCTACATTACTTAGGAGGCATATTGTGAGTGATTCAGAAGTTGCTGAACTCTGCCGTAAAATATACTTTAAACATAAGCAGGCTCTAGATTTAATCTTTGAACATCGTCCTGATTTACAAGCAGAAATGGCTACCAAGATTTATGAAATAGTAAGTCAATATAGTGATTCCAAACAAATATTTGTAGAACTTTCTAGCAAAAAATCGGTAGATTTTGCCTTTACACAATGGAGAGATTTAAAATTACCACTTTATTTTTATTTTGAAAATAATCCTGTTTCTCTTGTAATCAAGGTACAAATTGGACTGGCGGAAGATGAACATAAATATAAACGCAAAAATATCTATGAATTATCTAAACATAATATACCGCCTTTTAAGCCAAATCGTTGGACAGAAAAATGGACAACTATTTATAAAAAGCAAATTCTTACATCTAAGGATTATGAAGATAGTGATGTGGAAGAGCTAATAATTAAGGTTCAGTCATTTTGGGATACTTTTCTTGAAAAAGATTTTGCCACAATATACAGGGTAATTAATGACAATATAGATAAAATAATGTGTGAAGATATCTCCTAAATTTTGAAAATGAACTTAGGGCTATACAAAATAGTTAAGGGTACAGCATTGCTGCACCCCTACCTTGTTTGCCATGAAAGGCGCGGAGATAAAACTCTACGCCAAAGTTGCTATTTGCTCTAACAACCCTTGAAATAACCTCAACCCGTTACTAGACCCCAGCGCGGCATCAGATGCCCTTTCTGGGTGCGGCATCATGCCCAAAACGTTGCCTTGTCGATTGCAAATGCCGGCGATGTTGTTGAGTGAACCGTTGGGATTCTCTCCTACATAGCGGAAGAGAACTTGCCCATGATCTTCAATGGCTGATAAGGTGGCTGAATCAGCATAAAATCGCCCTTCACCGTGGGCGATGGGTAAGGTGATCGTTTCACCCGTTGTATAGGCTTGCGTCCAATTGGTATCGGTACGCTCAACTTTTAGAGGGACGCGATCGCATATAAAATGCAAATCTCGATTCCTCGTTAATGCCCCTGGTAACAACCCTGCTTCAGTTAATACCTGAAAACCGTTGCAAATACCGAGGACAAATTTACCTTTTTTAGCATGGTTAATCACCTGCTGCATCACAGGCGAGAACTGAGCGATCGCACCACAACGCAGATAATCGCCGTAACTAAAACCACCAGGTACAATTACCACATCCACATCAGCGATGTCTGTTTCTTGATGCCAAACCATGCGAGTCGGTTGACCCAGCAATTCTCTGGTTACATAAGCCACATCGCGATCGCAATTAGAACCCGGAAAAACCAAAACCCCAAATTTCATGATTTAGTCATTAGTCATTGGTCATTAGTCAATGGGAGTGGGGACTGGGGACTGGGGAAGAGTTTTTTCCTACCCAATACCCCAACCCCTGTTAAATGACTCCCGTTTGTGTTTCCACCTCTATCAAATCAAAGCGATAATTTTCAATCACCGGATTTGCTAGCATTTGGTCACAGATACGTTCAAGGTCTTGACGCGCTTTAGTCTCTTCCGTCGAAGTGATGGTTAGTTCAATGTACTTACCAATCCGCACCTGTTCAACATTGTTGTATCCCAGTTGCTGGAGACCTGATTGTACAGCCACACCAGCAGGGTCTAAGACTGAAGGACGAAGCGTCACGAAAATTTTAGCTATATACTTCCTTTGCACAGGCTTTTTGCTGAATGCTGCGATCGCTATACTATAACTTTCTGCCCCAACTGAGTGAAAATAAGATTACGAAGCGGTTACAGTTAATTAATTAGTTGTCAATTATAACAGCTTCCACTACAGTGGCGAATATAAATAATTGTCTATGAGAGCCATACACACCCGCAGTCAAGAGCGGATTTTGAGCCTGCTGAAAACCATTAAACAAGGCATTTCTGCCCAAGATATTTACGTAGAATTACGTAATCGAAATCAGAGCATGGGTTTAGCCACAGTTTACCGCTCCCTGGAAGGCTTAAAACTAGAAGGTATGGTGCAGGTCAGGACTTTGGCTAACGGTGAAGCCCTCTATAACCTAGCCCAGCAAGACAAACACCACCTGACTTGTTTACAGTGCGGCGTTTCGATTCCCATTCATCAATGTCCCGTCCATAACCTCGAAGACGAGTTAGAATCCAGCCATAAGTTTAAAATTTTTTACCACACACTTGAATTTTTTGGCTTATGTAGTCAATGCCAGATGAATCAAACGGCTGGTGTAAGAATAGATTAAGAAAATTTATGAGTTAAAGGTGATTAATTGAAAAATTTCAACTTTTAACTCGTCACCTTTTCTTAGCTAGAACGATTCTGATTCCCCCCTTGGATCTCACCGCCAAACGAGGGGTTAGCAGAAGCATCGGAAACAATCGAACGCATCCCCTCCAAAGTAGCAGGAATACTACGGGGGTCCATAAACATCACCTTACTGCTATCACTGCTGCCAATCTTCGTACCCATTTCCAAATAACTTTGGGCAAGTAAAAATTGTAACGCTTCTTGTGCGCCTGGTTCACTATTCAGAGTTTTGGTAATGATTTGTAGTGCTTCTGATGTTGCTTGTGCCTTGAGAACTTGTTGCTGGCGTTCAGCTTGGGCTTGCAACACAAGAAATTTTTGTTGCGCTTCTGCTGGGAGAATCGTGCATTTTTGGCGAGCTTCAGCGTCCAAAATTTGCGCCTCAGCCTTACCCCTATCGCTATTCACATAAACACAGAACATATCCTGCCAAGAGCCAGATTAAGGTATAACTTGGCATAGGCATAGCGCCATCCTAGACTCTACATTCATCTCAATGTATTTCTGAGATTAGATACACCCAGACTGTGACTGTTTACGGAAAGCAAAACTTGATATTTGTAGAATCATGTTTGATTAATTTCAGTAACAAGCTGTAGTCATGGGTACATGAATCCAGTATATTCTAGCCTTCAAGTCTGAGAAACTTAAATTTAATCGAAATTCACAAGTTAATTTATTTTTTGACTTTATACATTCATGATTTCGACACAGCGAATAATTTATTGCGTCAATGCAGACTGTACTAACCCCATTAATCCTGTGGGGGAATGTATTTGTGCAAGTTGCCAAACTCCTTTAGTTCACCGCTATCTCTGGGCTAGTGGTTCCTTAGCAGCCGCAATTTCATCCACAACTAAAGTGCTAGATAGGTATGACGTAATTACACAACAAATTTGGTTAGATACTCAGCCGGCCTTAGCGCCTACAGTACCGGAAGAGTTACCAACAGCAGTTATGCCTTATTTAAGGTTATACCAAGAACGGTTACACCTGCCGGAAGTGTATGGCTTTGTTCACACCCCAGAAGCAGGTGCGGATGATATCCTCTTGCTGGAAAATGTGCCGATAGATGAGACGGGAAATCTCTATCCAACTATTGCTAATGCATGGGAAAAAGCAACGGCTGTCAGACAAGTTTACTGGCTATGGCAAATTCTCCAATTGTGGAAACCTTTATCAGAGTTAGGAGTTGCCTATAGTTTATTGATTCCAGATAACGTGCGATCGCACGGTTGGTGTGTCCGACTATTGGAACTTCACCAAACACCAGATACTCAAAAACCGAGTTTACAGGATTTGGGTCAATCTTGGCAGCCTTGGGTGGCATCTGTAAATACCCCCGTATCTCAAGAATTAGAAAATATCGTTCAACAGATGTATAGCACTGAGGCGGAGTTAGAAATTATTTCTACTCAACTCAATGCCTTATTACTTTCATCGGCAGCAGAATTACCATTAAGTCTGAAAGTCGCAGCAGCAACCGATATTGGTCCGGAATTGCGGCACAATGAAGATAATTGCTACCCCCTGACTGCTAGTGACTTAGATGACCCCATACTGCCACGGTTAACCATTCTTTGTGATGGTATTGGTGGACACCAAGGCGGTGAGGTTGCCAGTCAATTGGCTGTACAGTCTCTAAAACTGCAAATCCGGGCTTTGTTAAGGGAAGTAGGAGAACAAACTGAACTCGTTCAGCCGGATTTATTGCAGTCACAACTGAAAGCCAGCTTGCGGGTGGTGAATAACGTTCTATGTGCTTGTAATGACGAACAGAAACGCCAAGGCAGAGAACGCATGGCCACAACCCTCGTGATGGCAGTACAAGTGCCGCAACGAGTACCAACTACCTCTGGATGGCAGTCAGATAATGGCCATGAACTTTATTTAGCTAATATTGGCGATAGTCGTGCTTATTGGATAACTCCCAACTACTGCCAGCTACTCACAGTAGATGATATTGTGGCAACGCGAGAAGTGCGTTCTGCTCGCAGTCTGTATCGTTCAGCACTTGAAAGCATAGATGCAACTGCCCTCACCCAAGCATTGGGGATAAAAGATGCTGAATTTTTACACATTGCTATTAAACGCTTTATCTTGGAAGAAGACGGGGTATTGCTGCTATGTTCTGATGGTTTAAGTGATCATAATTTGGTCGAAAAATCTTGGCAGGATTATGTCATACCCCTGTTAGCAGGTCAAATTTCAGTGGAAGATGCTGTCAGGAATTGGATTAATTTAGCAAATGAAAAAAATGGTCATGATAATACTTCTGTCGTGATGACTCTTTGCCGAGTATCCAGAGAATATCTAGTACCAGTAACTCCATCATTGCTTTCAGCAGAAATTATCAAAATTCAAGAACCAGAAAAACTCGAAGAATCAGAAGAACCAGAAAAACCAGAAAAACTCGAAGAACTCGAAGAACCAGAAGAACTTGATGCAGAATCTTCCTTGGCGGAAAGTTCCCAAGCATTACTGGATTTGGATTTGACACTTGATAATTCTCCTGAGTCCCCCATCCCCACTCCAGTCAAACCACGAAGTCGGCGTAAGCCTATGATGCTAATTGGAGGATTATTGGCTGTGCTTGTGGGGGGTACAAGTTTGGGTTTATTGGCTTTATTCCAATTTCGTCCTCAAGCATTTTCACAGCTATGTGGGCAATTTCCCCAAATAATGCAACCACTATGTCCACAACGCAAGTAAGTAGATATTTTGGGGAGGAAGGGGAGTCTGACAGGTGTAGGTTTTTTACGTGGGTATGAGTATTCACTGCTGAAAGCGAGAGAATGAAACTAGAAACTAGGGATGTATTCTCAAAATGCTGAACAACAAACATCTCAAACAGTGGTCATGCCTAGTTTCCGAGCGGT
>DASQZD010000058.1:0-180263 GCA_035638855.1 Nodularia sp. (in: cyanobacteria)
CAAATACCAAAAAGGGTTTGGAAAACTAAGAAAAATAAAGGTAGACCCATCAAGATATCTGTCACGAGATACCAGCAAGAACGTTGTTTTGCTTGGTATCAACGTAAATATCGTCGTTTAGTTGTTCGCTGGGAACGTCGAAAAGTATATTTTGATGCTTTTCTTGATCTTGCTTCTATTCATATTTGGATTCAAAGAATTTTATTAGTGGGATAGGTTCTTGGAACCAACTAATGATATCACTTATTGTAACTATTTAATTTTTCTGAGCAAGAATGTCAAATAATGTGCTATGAGGTAGCGATTACTAGGTCACACTGAATGCGATCGCCTACAATTCTAAACAACCTCTGCAATAACTTTATTCTTAATTGGAACAGAAAACTTGGGTATCAGGTCACTGTAGTGTAATTGCCAAGTCAAAAAAATAACGGTAAACTAAAGCAAATTTCATAAAAAGTCAATAAGTCTTAATTTTCGTTAAAGTTGGGATAACAATCACAGTGTGAGGATTAATACTATATGCGAATCTTACTGGTATATCCAATATTTCCCAAAACCTTTTGGTCTTATGAAAAAATTCTAGAGTTAGTCGATCGCAAGGTTTTGTTACCACCTTTGGGTTTAGTCACGGTAGCAGCAATTCTGCCCCAAGAATGGGAGTTTAAGCTGGTTGATCGCAACATTCGCGCCATTACAGAAGCAGAATGGGCATGGGCAGATGTGGTAATTCTTTCCGCGATGATTGTCCAGAAGGAAGATTTGTTAGGGCAAATTCAAGAAGCAAAACAACGTGGTAAGTTAGTTGCTGTGGGTGGTCCTTATCCTACTTCTGTGCCTCATGAAGTGGAAAATGTCGGTGCAGATTTTCTGATTCTGGATGAAGGGGAACTCACCCTACCCATGTTTATTGCGGCGCTGCAACGGGGAGAAACATCTGGCGTTTTCCGCGCCACAGAAAAACCAGATGTCACAAGTACACCAATTCCCCGGTTTGATTTATTAGAGTTGAATGCTTATGACATGATGTCGGTACAGTTTTCGCGCGGTTGTCCTTTCCAGTGCGAATTTTGTGACATTATTGTTCTGTATGGACGCAAGCCGCGCACTAAAACCCCTGCACAACTGTTAGCAGAGTTAGATTGTCTTTATGAGTTGGGTTGGCGGCGTGGTGTGTTTATGGTAGATGACAACTTTATTGGTAACAAGCGCAATGTGAAATTGCTGCTGAAAGAGTTGAAAGTCTGGATGGAAGAACATCAATATCCCTTCCGCTTTGATACCGAAGCTTCTATTGACTTGGCACAAGATCCAGAAATGCTAGAGTTGATGGTTGAGTCTGGCTTCTCTGCGGTCTTCTTAGGAATTGAAACACCAGATGAAGAAAGTCTGCAATTAACGAAGAAGTTTCAAAATACTCGCAGTTCCTTAGCCGACGCAGTGCAAACCATTATCAAAGCTGGATTGCGGCCAATGGCTGGGTTTATTATCGGGTTTGATGGCGAAAAAGTAGGCGCAGGCGATCGCATTGTCAAATTTGCGGAACAAGCCGCAATTCCCTCTACTACCTTCGCTATGTTGCAAGCTTTACCCAATACAGCATTGTGGCATCGTCTGACCAGAGAAGGACGACTGCGGGAAAATCAAGATGGTAACATCAACCAAACAACGTTGATGAATTTTCTTCCTACCCGTCCTCTAGAAGATATTGGCAGAGAATACATTGAAGCGTTCTGCACTTTATATGATCCAATCAACTATTTGGATCGTACCTATCGCTGTTTCTTAATGATGGGTTTGCCAAAATGGAAAGCACCCGCCAAAATGCCGGAATGGATAGTTGTGAAGGCGTTACTAATTGTAATTTGGCGACAAGGTATTAAACGCGAAACTCGCTGGAAATTCTGGCATCACTTGTTTAGTATCCTCAAGCGTAATCCTGGAGTGCTGGAACATTATATTTCCGCCTGCGCTCACAACGAGCATTTTCTAGAGTATCGCCAAATTGTCCGCGAGCAAATAGAAAGTCAGGTAGCTGCGTATTTAGCACAAGGTAAAGAAGAACCTTATGTATTGGTAGAGAAAAAGGCTGAAGAAAAAGCCGAGGCGATCGCTAGTTAGTTAAAATATTCTTCTTAGATTAATCTTTGTAGAGACTTTGTATACAACGTCTCTACATTCTTTTTTATCCAGAAGTTTGTCAATAGTGTCAAGTACAATCATTGCAAAACTTCCCAATCTTCTAAAGCAACAGGTTCTGTGGGGTCATCATACTGATATGGCTGTGTGTCATGCAAAGGATAAAGATTTTTATCTAATTGGGATTTTGGATCTGCTTGATTTTGTAGCGTTTTAGCTTCTAAAATTATCACTTCCACAGCTTCCCCAGCATGAAAGGGTAAACCTTGCAATGTCAAAGTTCCATCTTCAGTTAAAATAACTTCGATTTTATGAGCGTTCATCTGACAATTCCTCATGCTAAAGAATTTTAGATTATGTTACAAATAACCAGCCTTATTAGGCTCTTATCTGTAAAACTAACTCTGATGCTTTAGTTATTAACGAAGTATCAATCTCCCCATTATTCCCAATAACTAATTCGTTGCTTGATGGCTTTCTTGATAAATGATTTCCTGAAACTGAATCATATCTTTTTGCGGATCAGCGTGACTAACTTTGACTAATACCTGTTCTCCTAATCCTACGGAACGTTTAAAGAACATCGGCAACTGTAAGCCTAAATCTTCTAACAAAATTAGTGCCAAGTTGCTGTCTTCTCGTAGCCACATTAACACTGTCACGTCCCAAACTTGGTCCGGATGACGGCGCAAATATTCTAAAGCCCAATATCTATTAGTTTGCCGTTCTACCATTGTCACTTCTTGGGTGGTAGAGGTGACTGTCATCATCACTTCTCGGAGTTGGTCTGCTGTAAAGGGCAGATTTTCACCACGTAAGTGAGCTTTAAGTTGAAAGTGAGTCAGTAAGTCACTGTAGCGGCGGATGGGAGAAGTTGCCTGAGTGTAAGTATTTAAACCTAAACCTGCATGGCGTAGAGGCGTGATGCTCATTTCACTCTTGGGCATACAGCGACGCATGGCGCAGGAGCGAACAAATCCGGCTGGGAGTAACAGCAGTTCTTCGTCTGGAGGTAATTCTGGTTGTGGTTGACCACGAAAGGGCAGAGGTATATTGTGAGCTTGACCGTAACGGGCTGCTACTTCACCAGCCATAATCATCATTTCCGCTACCAATTGCCGCGATGAGGAATCATCTAAAATATCAATATCGATCTGGTCGTTTTTGACTTTGATCGTCGCCTCTGGCATATTGATACTGATGGCTCCTTGAGTATACCGCCAAGATTTGCGCTGCTTTGCCCAGTTAGCGATCGCCTCAATTTCTGGTTCTGCTTCTACACCCAATTCCAACATCTCATCGACATCTTCGTAGGTGAGGCGATAAGTCGGCTTAATAAAACTAGGATGAATGCTGTAATCTTCTACACCCCCGCTTGCATCTAAAATTACTCCAAAACTCAAGGCGCAAGAAATCCTTCCCTGTACCAAACTCATGGGGCCAGTTGCCAATAATTCGGGGAACATGGGAACCATACCCGTCGGTAAATATACTGTACTGCCCCGTTTTCTAGCTTCCAAGTCTAACTCATCTTCTGGCACTAACCACCGGGTAGGATCGGCAATATGCACCCATAACCGTTCTCGCCCATCTGGAAGTAATTCCCAACTTAGACCATCGTCTATCTCAGTGGTGCTTTCATCATCAATTGTGTAGACCTTTAAATGAGACAAATCTAGGCGATTTGTATCTAAGTCGGTGGGAGGGAAATCCAAATCTTGTTGCGCCACTTCTAATACCTTGCTAGGAAACTGAACCGGAATTGACGAACGACGCAGAAACAAGTTTTCATGGGCATCCCACCAAGCTAAGTCTATTAATAACTGAAAGGCTCCTGGAGGTGTTGCCGGACGACCCAGCATATTCATTGTTTCTAACACTGGGGCTGGGGGAGGATAAGCACGGGCGAGGGTATCATAATTTACTCCCATTCGCACAACATCAGCGAGCAAAGCTGCGTATTTTTCCAGTGCTTCTAATCGCTGGCGGTCGTGGCGTTGCCATTCCACTGCGTCACCCTGGAGGGCTTGTTCTACACGAGCCAAAAATTCTTCCTGTCCCTTGGCTTTGAGTGCCTTGACTTCTGTCTGGTGTTTGAGTTCTGCTACCTGCGCCGCAGTTCGTGGTTCATAAGCTTCTGCTTTTTGCTTGAAATACAGTTTGTCTTCTGATAGCAAGCAATGAGCGGCATAACAAGCAGCCGGTTCTGATTCCGAAAACAACAGTTTAGCCATTTGGGCTGGTGTGACTGTTTCCCCATCCTCAACCAGTAATTCCCAAGCTACTTCCAGACTAGAGGGATCTATATAAGGTTTAACCTGCCCTTGAAAACTGCCAATTTCAGAGGACTTATAAGTTTGTCCGTTAACTGTATAACTAATTTGTCTAGGCGCGAGGCTGTGAGATTGACCACGTTCATCTACCACAAACCAACGGGTTTTGCCGTCCGGGCGGTCTACTACTCCCAGACGGCGATCGCCTTGAACCCTAAATTCAACTAGCGTACCCTTATCCACAACTCTCGCAATTATTGGTGAACATTTTTTATAGTTTTAAGTTCAGAGTTAGGAGTTTTGATTCTTAACTCATCACTCATAACTCATGAATTTTTCTTAAGCTTCCGCATTGACAAATGGCAATAAAGCCACAATCCGCGCCCGTTTAATTGCTAATGTCAAATCTCGCTGTTGCTTACAGGTAAGCCCAGTAATCCGACGTGGCAATATTTTGCCCCGTTCGGTAATAAACTTACGCAACAAATCAACATCTTTGTAATCGATTGGGTCTCCTGGCTTAATGGGAGACAGGCGACGACGATAGTAGCTCATCTTTACTTAATTTCCTTGTGAACAGTATGTTTGTTGCAGTGTGTACAGAACTTTTTCAGTTCTACACGGTTGGTCGTGTTGCGACGGTTCTTGGTGCTGGTATATCTTGAAACACCAGGCGATCGCTTGTCTGGGTTAGAACGACACTCTGTACATTCGAGTGTCATTATGATACGCGCACCTTTACTCTTAGCCATAATCTTACAAACACTCAAGCCTGAAGAGAATTAACACAAATTACTATCTTCTCACACTTCGGCGCATTTTTCCAACTAATCGCTTAATTTTTAGATCGAGCGAATAGCCCCGGCGCGACGAAACTATGAAACTACCACCGTAGCGGTCGTGTAGGGCTTGCTGCATCTGGTTGTCAGACAAAGCAGCGCCACAATCAATTGCTAGGGGAATCAATAGCAGTATAGCAGTGGGGTTAGCTCTGATGTTGCTCAGGGCAATTGACACCAAAAGCGTAGCAAATCCGATTATAGCTTCTCGTTTGAGCAGCGATCGCAAGGTGGGAACTCTGCCTGTAATTTCGCCATTGCGGACTTCGAGAATTTTTAGGTCAAAAGCCCAACGCCCTAAGCTCTGTCCTTGATTGTTATAAACTATCAGTATCCGAAAAATTGCCCAGCAGAACAGAAAAACCAGAATTTGCACCCACTGAATACCGATTTGATTGCCTCCCAATATAGAACTGATTAACCAGACTCCCAGGAAATCTAGCCCTAATGCCATTCCTCGCCGGACAATATCAGCTTTGGGATAGTGTATTTCGGGGACTCGTTCTATAGTCATAAAAAATAGGCATTTATTTGCAGTTGAAGATGTCAAAACTAAAGTCATTAGCCATGCTATCAGTCAGCGATGCCGAGGCAATTATTTTAAATTTAGTGCAACCGTTAGATCAGGAACGGGATATAGAAATTATAGATTTATTGGCAGCAGACAGACGGATTATTGCTACCCCCGTCACGAGTAAATTAGATTTTCCCCATTGGGATAACTCTGCTATGGATGGCTATGCAGTTCGTTATGAAGATGTTCAGCACTCTAGCGAAGCACAGCCAACTATTTTAGAAATTATTGAAGAAATTCCCGCAGGATCTCTACCCCAGTCTACAGTTCAACCAGGACAAGCTGCGCGTATTTTTACAGGTGCGGTGATGCCAAGGGGAGCGGATACTGTGGTGATGCAGGAGAGGACACGGCGAAAAGAAAACCGGGTGTATATTTTGGCTGCGCCCCAACCACAAGAATTTGTCAGATATAAAGCGGCTTTTTACCAAGCTGGAAAACAACTTTTACCCAGAGGAATTAAATTAAATCCTCCAGAAATTGCGGTTTTAGCGGCGGCGCAATGTGCAAAATTAAGTGTTTACCGTCGTCCTCGTGTGGCAATTTTTTCCAGTGGTGACGAATTGGTAACACCTGATCAAATTCTGCAACCTGGTCAAATTGTCGATTCTAATCAATATGCTTTAGCCGCATTAGTCAGGGAGGCGGGAGCAGAACCTTTATTATTGGGTATTATCAAAGATGATCCAGATGTTCTCAGAGGAGCGATCGCCTACGCCAGAGATCATGCTGATATAGTTTTATCTTCTGGCGGTGTATCTGTGGGCGATTATGACTATATTGAGCAAATTTTAGAATCTCTGGGAGCTAAAATTCATATTCACTCTGTAGCTATCAGTCCCGGTAAACCCCTCACCGTTGCTACTTTCCCCACTCCCCACTCCCCAATTTACTTTGGTTTACCGGGAAATCCTGTTTCGGCTTTGGTAACTTTCTGGCGATTTGTGCAGCCAGCGATTAGAAAGCTTTCGGGGTTGGCTGGAGGTTGGGAACCGGAATTTCTGAAGGTGCGATCGCATGATCAATTAAAATCCAATGGTAAGCGGGAAACTTACATTTGGGGTAGCTTGTATTTAATTGATGGAGTTTATGAATTTCACAAAGCTGGTGGAAGTCACAGTTCGGCTAATTTAATTAATTTAGCACAAACTAATGCTTTAGCAATACTGCCTGTGGGTCAAACAGTGATTTGTCCACAAGCAGAGGTACAAGTTTTACATCTTGCGTTGGGATGAAATATGTTTTTTAGGAGGAACGAACCGCAAAGGACACCAAGAACACGTTCGCGTAGCGTCTCCCCTTGGGAGAAGGAAAGAGGTTTTACTAGAGTTTTTGCGTAAGTGCTAAGTTTTTCTCAAGACTTCACCAAAGCAATTTCTTTCTTGGCGAACTTTGCGAACTTCTCCTAAGGGGAGAGGCTAGCGCCAATGCGGTTCGTTTTTTCATAATTTTCCCTAAGTCCTATTTCAATTTGCCCGCTAAGGTAGCGACTATGGATAATAATTTAGCGGGTGGAATGGGTTTAGCGATGTGCATTTGAAAACCTGCGGCTAAAGCTTCTCTATGGTCTGCATATTCAGCGTAGGCGGTGATAGCGGCGGCGGGAATTTGTCCACCGGTTTCAGGACTCAACTCTCTCACCTGACGAATTAAACTATAACCGTCCTCTTCTGGTAAACCAATGTCAGATAAAAGTACATCGTACCCACCGGGGTTTGCTATTAGTGTTGCCATAGCTTCTTTTGCTGATTCTACTCCTGTCATTTCTGCTCCGTAATCTTCTAGCACTGTTTTAAATAATTGGATGATCTCTGGTTGATCATCCACAACTAAGACCCGCACTTCTTCTAGAGATGGAATTTCATCCATTGGCAGTTCTAGGGGACTTATGCAGGCTGCTGGTTCTGTGGATGTGGGCAGAGATATCTGTTCTTTGGGAGCTTGCAGAGGTAGGCTGATAGTAAAAGTTGCCCCTTTACCTTCACCCGGGCTTTCGGCATCAATTGTACCGCCGTGGAGTTCTACCAAATAGCGGACAATGGAAAGCCCCAGTCCCAAGCCAGGGTTGGAGCGGGTTCTGCTACCATCTGCTTGACGGAATCGCTCAAAGACGTAGGGAAGAAAGTCAGCACTAATGCCAGAACCAGTGTCGCTGATTTGAATCTGAGCCTGAAAATCAGTGTAATCTAGTGTGATAGTAACTTTGCCCCCGTTTGGGGTAAATTTAATCGAGTTAGAAAGTAAATTCCAAAAGACCTGCTGTAAGCGATTTGCATCGCCTACCATATTTTTGGGTACGGGAGTTAGCTGGGATTGAATTTGAATATTTTTGGCTTCGGCCGAGAACCGCACAACTTCAATGGCGGATTCAATTACGGAGACTAGATCAAGTTTTTGGGCATCCATCCGCAGTCTACCTACACTAATGCGGGAGATGTCTAACAAATCGGTAATCAGATGAGCTTGAGCCTGGGCGCTGCGCTCAATGGCTGCCAAACCGACATCAATTGTAGCTTGATCAAATTGCTTTTTCTGTAATAAATTCGCCCAACCTAGCATGGAATTAAGCGGGTTCCGTAGTTCGTGGGAGAGAATCGATAAAAATTCATCTTTGGCGCGGTTGGCTGCTTCTGCGGCATTGCGAGCTGACTGTTCTTGAGCCAATAATTGGGTGCGTTCTGCTTCAAATTGCTTGTGCAGAGTAATGTCCTCAATTACCAGCAGAATCATTTCTCTATTATCTACTAGTGTCATTTTCCGGGCATTGAGCCGCATGATTTTAGGTCCAATTTGCTCAAAGTTGTGTTCAACTTCCAGACCTTGAAACTGGTTTTCATAGGGGAGAATTTCTTCTAAAAGCGATCGCAATTGGGGAATATCCCACTGTCGATTCCCGATTTCGTAAACCAGGCGTTGTTCTGTTTGTGCTGGTAGAACCTGGAAAGTATCATAGAAAAATTGATTGGCACTGATGACTCGTAAGTTGACATCTAGCACCATTAGAGGTTCCCGCATGGTATCGACAATAGCCTGCACATAATCTCTGGATGTTTTAATCTCCTCCGAACTGCGTTTGAGGTCGTCAATATCAACTAAAATCACCACAGCACCATCAATTTTGTTGTCTATTGTCCGATAAGGTCGAATCCGCAGGTCATACCAACGCCCGTTTTTGTCTTGAACTTCTTGTGTTTTAAAATTAAGAGTATTAATTACATCTAAAATTTGTTTCTCTAAGTCAGGAATATTCAAGTTGTGGTTAATATCACTAATTGGTCGCCCCATGTCAGTGGAAATTAGGTTGAATATTTTCTCAGCTACCGGGGTATAGCGGCGAATTTGCAGATGTCCTCCCAACATCAGGATGGGAATATTAATACTGCTGAAGAGATTTTGTAAATCGTTGGTGACTTGGTTTGACTCAATATTACGCCGTTGCAGTTCATCATTAATCGTATTCAGTTCTTCGTTAGTAGCCTGAATTTCTTCTTTGGCTGTTTCTAGTTCTTCATTGGTGCTTTGTAATTCTTCGTTACTCGAAAGAATTTCTTCGTTAGCCGCTCGTAAATCTTCATTGGTGGCTTGCTGTTCTTCAATAATTGATTGCAGATACTCTTTATTGGCTGCTAAGTCTTGTTTGAGTCGGTTAATATCCTGGTCTTGAGCATTGGGCTTGCGTCGTCTAGACTGCTCAGGAGGGCTAACTGCTTCTAAAATAGCGGTTGAGGAGGATGTAGATGCAAACAGCACTACAAAGTACCATGCTTTAACCCCAGAAGGTTTAAATGGCACAACATCAATTTTTACCTGCCTGACTTGCTCATTATCTGTCATTATTATGCCTGACTTGCTGACCGGCTCTTCTCGATTTTTGGCTTTATGAATAGCGGTGTGTAACTCTAACCGTAATTCGTCTTTCGCCATCTTCATTAAGTTAAAATTGGGTCTGCCTAGTGGTGGTTGCAGATAAGGACTGGTATATCCCCGGAATTGCAAAATTTCGCAATCTTCGTTAATAATTACACCCACCGGAGCGTAGTCATTTAACACAATCAGGTCAGCAGCTTTATACAAGTCCATATCATTCCACGTATCAGCGCTTACTGGTGGCTGGATCTCAACAGTTTTTAAAGGATAATTGTTGGTAATCAGATCAATTCCCAAGCGAGTTGTACTGATTTTCCGAGAATATATCTTATTCTTTCTATCCACTAAAGCAAACAAGTCGAGGAACTCACCGACTGTTTCTGATGTGCCTAACATCAGAAAACCATTGGAATTCAGACCATAGTGAAAAATGGGCAGCAATTTTTTCTGCACGGCGCTGCTCAAATAAATTAGCACATTGCGACAGGTAATTAAATCCAACCGGGAAAATGGGGGGTCGCCAATCAGGTTTTGTCTGGCAAAAACGCACAGTTCCCGCACAGCCTTGCTAATTTGATAACCGCCCTCGATGGGGAGAAAGAAGCGCTGGAGCCGTTCTCCTGAAACATTTGCTACTTGATTTATTTTATAAATACCGATCCGCGCTTGTTCAATTGCTAATTCGTTAATATCACTGGCAAAAATCTGAATAGGAATATTAAGTGCATGAGTAGTTAAAAACTCTAACAAGGAGATAGCGATAGAGTAGGCTTCTTCACCTGTAGAACAACCAGCTACCCAAACACGGATGGGTGAGTTTGGAGTTTTATTTTTGGTAATTATCGGCCAAATTTCTGTATTTAAGGCTTCAAAGGCTTCGGGATCGCGGAAAAAACTGGTGACAGTAATTAATAAATCTTGATATAAAGCTTTAACTTCTGTGGGGTTCTGTTGGATATAACTAACGTAATTTTCTAGCTTGTCTACTTTACATAACATCATCCGTCGGTCGACGCGCCGCTTCAGGGTTCCTTTCTTGTAATGGCTAAAGTCAACTTTTGTCGCAGTTCGCAGCATACTGAAGATGTTTGTCAGAGCATCTCCGGTTTCAGGTATTGTATCTATGGCTTTGGCTGAGGTGGGATGATTAATGTAGGGATGATGACTGATATTGGCTAATTCTTCGGCTATTTCTTGTGGTGTCAGAATAAAATCTACAGATCCGGAAGCCACTGCTGTATTCGGCATACTATCAACTTTTGCTGATGCTTCACACTGAGCAAAAGTGATGCCCCCAGCTGCTTTGATTGATTCCAGTCCCTTTGTGCCATCAGAGTCGCCCCCGGAGAGTACAACGCCAATGGCTTTGTTTCCCCGTTCTTCTGCTAAGGAAAGAAAGAAAGTATCAACGGTCATGAAAAATCCACGGATCTTTTCGCGTGGACGCAGTTGCAGGATTCCTTGACTAATGGTCATCATGCTATTGGGCGGAATCACATAAACATGATTTGCTTCTACAACCATGCCATTTTCTGCTTCCACCACAGCCATTTTGGTTGTCCGAGAGAGAATCTCTGTTAACAAACTTTTTTGATGGGGACTGAGATGCTGAATTAAGACAAAGGCCATACCTGTATCAACAGGTAAATGGCTGAGTAGTTCTCTAAATGCCTCTAATCCTCCCGCAGAAGCACCCATTCCCACTATGGGAAATAATTCGTTTTGACTCACCTGTTCCCGGTCAGAAGAGTTGGATCGAGAGTTCATTATTTGTAGCCGAGTAGGTTTCGGCAAATTATTTTTTTATCTATTGAGCTTTGATGTCTCTACTTCTAGCATATTTAAAACTGAGTCCCCGATCTAGACAGAACTTACTATTGACAAATTAGATAACAAGTGGAGTGGTGAACTAAAATTACTATGATAGCAAAATCCGCATTATTTCAGAGAGATATTTCATGCAGCTACTTCAAACAACCGCCAAAGATTTTTCTGTGAGATTTAAAGCACTGGTGAGCGATCGCCGGGAAGCAACGGTTGATGTTAGTGGTACAGTTAAAGATATTCTCGCTGATGTGAAAGTGCGCGGTGATGCCGCAGTTCAGGAATATACTACCAAATTTGATCATTACAGTCCCCCATCTCTGCATCTGAGCGCTGATTTCATTGCCGAACACGCAGCACAATGTCCGCCAGATGTCAAGGCAGCGCTGGAATTAGCTGCTCAAAGAATTAGTTTTTTTCATCAAAAGCAACTACCTGAAAATATTGGCTATACAGATACAGTCGGAGTGAAACTAGGATTAAATTGGGTGGCTTTATCCCAGGTGGGGATTTATGTCCCTGGAGGACGCGCCAGTTATCCGAGTTCTGTCCTGATGAACGCTTTACCTGCCAAAATTGCGGGTGTGGAAAGAATTGTCATGGCTGTACCTATGCCTGGTGGTCAAATTAATCCGGCTGTGCTTGCAGCTGCTCAAATTGCTGGGGTGAAGGAAATTTATAGTATGGGTGGGGCGCAGGCGATCGCAGCTTTAGCTTATGGTACTACAAGCCTCAGTCCTGTAGATAAAATTGTCGGCCCTGGTAACGCCTATGTAGCCGAAGCCAAACGGCAGGTATTTGGGACTGTGGGTATTGATAGCGTCGCGGGTCCTTCGGAAATTCTGGTGGTAGCAGATAGCCAAAATAACCCGGAGTGGATAGCCTGGGATTTACTTTCGCAAGCCGAACACGACCCCAGCGCCCAATCAATTTTAATTACTGATTCGGAATCTTTTGCCCAAAAAGTGATTGCAGCCATTGAGCAAATTCTCGTAAATTTACCTACAAAGGAAGTAGCTAGTGCTAGTTGGAAACAACATGGTGCAATCATTCTAGTGGAAGATTTAGCTGATAGCATTCCACTTCTAAATCAGTTAGCTCCCGAACACGTAGAATTATGCGTAGATCATCCCCAGGAACTTGCTAATCAAATTAAGTGTGCTGGGAGTATATTTCTGGGACGATATACCCCAGAAGCCATTGGCGATTATTTAGGAGGACCAAATCATGTCCTACCCACCGCCCGTTCTGCACGTTTTGCCTCTGGCTTGAGTGTCTACGATTTTCTCAAGCGCATTACTTATTTAGAATGTAATCAACAAGCACTGCAAGCAATCGGTAAAGCCGCCGTCACTCTCGCAGCAGCCGAAGGTTTACCAGCTCATGGCGGTAGCGTTTCCATCCGCCTTCAGTAGTATTAAAAGAACCTCACCCCCAGCCCCTCTCCTTGCTAAGGAGAGGGAAGTTTTTGACTCAATTCAAAGGCGGGCTAAATTAAGAATTAGGAATTACGAGTTAATTAATTACTTGGCTACCATGACTGCGAGGATCGTCTTGATTGTTGGCGGGTGTAACGGGAGCGCGAAATTGGGAAACTTGTCCGCTTGTTTTAGCATAGGGTAAGGAAGAACCAGCCACCAACGCGTCTAGGTTACTAGCCATGACTGTATGGGGTTGGTCGCCGATGGTTTGGGCGATGGTTTCGCCATCTTTAGCTAAAAATACAAAGTGGGGAATACCATCTACTCGATATTTGAGCATTTCTGGTAGCCATTTGGTGTTGTCTACGTTCAACATCACAAAGTTCACTTTTTCAGCATACTCCTGTTCGAGTTCGGCAATATCAGGAGCCATTTTTTGGCAGACAGTACACCAGTTAGCGTAAAACTCGACTATTGAGGGTTTACCGTTGCTAATGGCTACTTCTAGGGGGGTGGATGTTTGATCTAAGTCGGCTAAAGAAGCGGAATTTGTCTCTGTTCTCAATCCTAAGACTAAGGCTACACTGAGTGCGATCGCCACTATGGCAATTAAAAAATTCCTCACCCGCGCCCCAGATGTGGTTTCAGGCTTAGGGGTAGCATTAATAGGGGTTTCTGTAGTCATAGCCAATTTATTAAAACTTATTAAGTATTGTCACTCCTTAGTTTAACGCTTTCCGTTGGTGCGTCTTTCTCTCTGGGGGAGACGCTAACGCGAATGCAGTCCGGACTAAGCTAGAACAGAAACAACTCTCTGCTAAACCTGTGAAAAAACGAGTTACTCTCACTTTTCCCAAACGTGCTATTCAAATGCCGGTTACTTACCTACTGGCAAAGGAATTTAACGTGGCTGCAAATATTATCCGCGCCCAAGTTGCACCAAACCAAATTGGTAAACTGGTGGTAGAATTATCAGGAGATATTGATCGTTTAGATGAAGCTATTGAGTGGATGCGATCGCGCCATATCAATGTTTCCCATAACTTAGGTGAAATTGTCGTTGATGAAGATGTCTGTGTCCATTGTGGCTTGTGTACTGGGGTTTGCCCGACGGAAGCCCTGACTTTGCACCCAGAAACATCCAAGTTGACTTTTACGCGATCGCGCTGTATCGTCTGTGAACAGTGTATTCCTACTTGTCCGGTACAGGCTATTTCCACGAATCTATAATTAGAAGAACAAATTATAAATAGCACGGCTGAGTCTGATGGGAGCATTGCTAGAAGTGTAGGGATTCATGACAAGGTCCTGAAAATTCACCAGCCATCTGAGCGATTGTTATGCGCTCACTCTACGAAAAGCATATTCCGAAAAATTAAATTGAAAAAGTCGAAATCAAAGGTTAACTTGCACTTCAAAAAATGGATTTGCTGCTGGGGAGTTAGCGGGAGGTCAAGTTTTTCTCAATCAGCAGACTGGTGAGAAAAGTCAACGTTATCTGCCTATTTAGTCGGCAATTAAAATTATTTTCTTTTCTCCCCCAGCTGCCCCAGCTTATTTCATCATGATCTCACTATATTTAAATCCTGAGAAAAAGGTGAAGTGAAATACAAACTTTTAGGAAGTTATGATTCCTGATAAGTGGGAAAATCGATGTACCCGGATGGTACAAAGGAATACCAATCTTTCATCTCGGCAGGCGGATTCAGTGGCCAGTTATTGGTAAAACGTTCCACCAAGTCAGGATTGCTAATAAACGGACGACCAAAGGCGATCAAATCGGCAATTTCACTTTTAATGGCTACTTCTGCCTGTTCTTGGCTATACCCACAGTTGCCCATAAGTGTCCCTGTAAACACATCTCGAAATTCTGCTAATGTCATGGGTGTACCTAACTCGTGAAAGCCAAAGGCTAGCCCATCAAGTAGATGAAGATAAGCTAACTCATAAGTATTTAATTGTTCAGCTATATAGAGAAAAGTTTCTCGGTAATCTGGAGAACCCATATCATTGAAAACACCGTTAGGAGATAAGCGGACTCCAATCCGATTTGATGGCCATACGGTCAAAATCGCCTCAACAATTTCTTTGAGGAAACGATAGCGATTTTTCACATCTCCTCCCCACTCGTCAGTTCGCTGATTCGTTTTGGATTGAAGGAATTGATCAATTAAATAACCATTTGCAGCGTGAATTTCAACGCCATCAAACCCTGCTGCTTTTGCTCTTTGAGCTGCTTGACGATAATCTTCGACGATTAACAGTATTTCATCCGTTTCCAGCGCCCGTGGGGTCTCATAGGATTGTTTGCCATTAGAGGTGTGAATGGAATCTGCATTGATCTTAATTGCAGATGGTGCCACTGGCAGTTGACCATTTTCTTGAAAACTACTGTGTGAAGCTCGCCCACAGTGCCATAATTGTAGAAAAATCGGCGTTCCTTGAGCGTGAACAGCAGATACAATCTCTTTCCAAGCTTCGCCTTGTTCTTGTGAATAAATGCCTGGAGTATTTTCCCAGCCATGAGCCTGATGAGAAATTACAGTTGCTTCTGTGATAATCAACCCTGCCGCAGCACGTTGAACGTAATACGCTGCCATTAGGGTATTGGGCATACGTGTTACACCGGCCCTTGAGCGTGTCAGAGGAGCCATGATTACGCGATTTTTTAGTGTTAAATCTCCCAGTTGAAATTGACTGAGTAAGGCTGGAGATACTGCTTGAGTAGTCATAGTTCATACTTCTAAGTTTGCACTATTACTTTTACATAACTCAAGCCTTCCCTGCTTATCTTTATTGTAATCTTGATATTTTCTACATTGAACTGAAGCGGTTATGGGAGCAATGGTATTAGATAGATGCCATTTGCTAAAATTTAAACAATTGAAGCTTAACCGCAGACATTCCTGAGCATTTTCCAGAAGTACCGATGACGGTAAGAAAAGAGCGATCGCTTCTTTAACGTGGTCTAAATACATGAAACCTGCTGTACACTAATTCATCGACTGAGGAGAATCCAGTAAACCGTTTTGAATCAGATAAAACAAGAACTTATTAAATAACTCCCTACTCACAGGCGGACATTTAAGATTAGTTCCCTTCAGTCCATCCAGAGTATTTTGGCAGTCAAATTTGAGAGTAGGAGAGGTAATATTTGGATCTGGCTCTTTAGCCCAAAAAGGTACAAGTGGGTACAAAGGATTATCTGGAGATTTGCTAACAATAGTCTTTAATTCTTCTCGCCACTCATTATCGGAAATTTCTCGTAATTGGTAACCATAAGAACGTACCCAATTCACAACTTCTTGGAAAGGAGCAGGGTTAGGATTGATTAAGTGAAAAGCCTTGCCTAATGATGTTTGTTGTCTGGATAAATGAATAATTGCTTTGCTAACAAAATCTACAGGAATTAAATTTAGCATTCCATCGCGTTGAGGTACACTTCCCATTTTAATACACCCTTTCAGCATCCTGAAGGTGTTATCGCTGGTGTTACCAACACCAGTATCACTATGCCAAACGATACGTCCTGGTCTGTAAATGGAAATAGGCAAACCACGATCGCGGGCAATGTTAATTAATTTTTCAGCTACCCATTTACTTTGCGCGTACCCTGTGTCCATTACTTCTTTGGGATTGATAACATCATTTTCTCGAACTACCTTGACTCCCGAACCTGTGCTTGGGGAAATAGCATTAGTTGTGGAAACAAAATGTACTGGTTTGATTTTGACTTGACTGGCCAAGCGCAAAATTTCCTGTGTTCCCAGCACATTAGTAGGTTTAAGTACAGAATATGGATAAACAAAGTTCACCATTGCCCCATTGTGATAGATGATATCTATCTGGCTTGCTAGTGCTGTAAATTCTTCCTTTGTTAGCCCTAAAAGCGGTTGGGATAATTCTCCCATAACAGGAACAATTCGAGAATTAAACGATTCCTCCCATAAGGAATAAGTTGTTAAACAACTGTGAATTTTTTGTTTTCCTGTTTCTGGGTTAGCCGCACGTACTAAACAGTAAATATCTGCTTGAGTTTGCTGTAAAAGTTCAGCTAATAAAAATGAACCTAAAAAGCCTGTAGCACCAGTTAAGAAAATAGCTTTTGGTGCTGTTATTGACCAAATGTAAGGCTTTTCTGGTGAAATTGTTGGTTCTAAAACAGCTTCTGCATTCAGATCTATTCGGGAAGAAATAGCTTTGATCTCACCTGTCGTGAGACTAATTTTTATGCGTTCCGCTAGTCCGGAGACAGTAGGTGTTTCAAATAAAATGCTTAATGGTAAGTTAATTTGAAAAGCCTCGCGTACCCGAACTACAAGCTGAGTTAATTGTAAAGAATGTCCTCCTAATTCAAAGAAGTTGTCTTCAACACTGACTCGCTGTAAACCCAAAAGTTCTGCCCAAATTCCTGTTAATACTTCTTCAACAGGAGTGCGAGGAGCAATAAAGCTTTCTAATTTACCTATAACTGGTATTGGTAAAGCTTTGCGATCTACCTTACCATTGGCTGTCAGTGGCAGAGATTTGATCAGCATAAAGGCTGAAGGAATCATATACTCTGGTAATTTACCCTGTAAAAAGCTACGTAGTTCATTAGCATTAAGTGATCGCTTTTGTTGGGCAATTATATAAGCTACTAGACGCTTATCCCCTGGTGTATCTTCTCGTTGTATAACTACAGCCTGTGCTACCTCTGGAGTTTGATTCAATACTGTTTCAATCTCTTCTAATTCAATCCGGTAGCCCCTAATTTTTACCTGATTGTCAACTCTTCCTAAAAATTCAATGTTACCATCTGGCAAGTAACGGGCTAAATCTCCAGTTTTATACAGTAATGCTTTAGCATCCTCACTAAAACAATTACTAATAAACTTTGTTTGTGTTAATTCTGGCTGGTGTAAATAACCCCGTGTGACAGAAGCACCACCAATATATAATTCTCCGTTGACACCAATAGGAACTGGTTGCAGTTGTTCATCTAAGATATAAATCTGGGTGTTGGCCAGAGGACGACCTAAAGGTACTGTTGCTGATTGGTATTTGCAGTTATCTGAATTTAATTGATATGTGAGTACACCGACAGTTGTTTCTGTTGGTCCATAGTGGTTAATAATTGTGCATTCAGGTGCTAATTTTTGAATTTTATTAATTAAATTCCAACTAGCTACTTCTCCTCCTAAAATTAATCTTTTAATAAGTAAAATTGACTTGCAATTAACAGATGTAAGTAAAGCTTCTAAATGTGAAGGAACTATCTTTAAAAAATCTATAGTATTGATACTGAAATAATCAGCTAATGCTTGTGGATCGGTAGCACATTCCTTACTAATTATATGTAAACAGCCACCTGTAGATAGTGCAGGAAAGATTGCTGTGTTACCTAAATCAGCAGCTAGGGTAGAAACTGTAGCAAAGTTAGATATGGGGGATAGATTTAAGCGTTCCTTGATACCGTAAAGATAACTAATTAGTTGTTGATGTTCAACTGCTACACCTTTAGGCTTACCTGTAGAACCAGAAGTATAGATGACATAAGCTAAATTTTCAATGCTAGTATCAGTTTGTGGATTTTCCTGATTTTCACTTACTAAAATATCACCTATTTCATCTACACAAATTAATTGTACTGTCTCTATTTCTAAATCTTCTACTAACTGCTGTTGAGTTAATAAAATTTTTGTTTGAGAATCTTGTAACCTTAAAGATAAATTTTCTAGTGGCACATCAGAATCTATGGGTAGGTAAGCACCACCAGTTTTAAGAATAGCAAGTAGGGAAATGATCATATCTAGGGAACGATTCATATATATCCCTACTAATACTTCTGGTTTAACTCCCAGTTTTTGGAGATAATGTGCTAATTGATTAGAGCTAAAATTTAGTTCGGCGTAGGTTAATTTTTTGTTCTCAAATACAACGGCAATATTATCAGGAGTACGTGCTACTTGTTCTGCGAATAGTTGGTGGAAACATTTTTTTTCAGAAAAGTCTACTTGAGTATTATTAAATACTACTAACAGTTGGTGGCGATCGCTCTCATTTAATAGCTCTAACTTATTAATTGGAGTTTCGGGAGAATCAACAGCACTTACTACTAAAGTATGAAAATATCCAGCTAAACGTTGAACAACTTCCGCACTAAATAAATTGACATCATAATCAAACCCAGCCATTAAACAATCAGCTTTTTGGTAGCAGGAAAGTTTGACTTTGAAACGGTCAGTGCAAGCAAACTGCTTAAAAATTGAGAATAAAACCTCATCAGCAACATATTTTGCTGGTTCGGCTTGAAACTCAAAACTAAAAGGTAAGAAAGCCGAATCAAGATTAGTATCTATAAATTCAGGCAAATTTTCCCATGAGAAATATTCTTGCCATTCCCAGGCTTCTGGTACTGATTGACTAACTATTTGTAATACTTCTCTAAATGATAAGTCATTTTGTAAATTTGCTGATAGTGGTACATATTTTGTCAGCAGTCCTATTACTGTTTCTAACTCCTCATATTTACGTCCATCAGCAGCGATACCAATGACTATCTTTGTTTCTTGAATCAAACGCCACAATAAAATTTGCCAACAGCTAACCAAGAAATTAGAAATTGATGATTCATATTGTTTAACCACTACTTCTATTTGTGCCAGCAAGTTAGATTCAATCTTCCACTCATAAGAGCCGATGCTGAATTTAGAAGCATCTTTTAGCAGTTTATTTTCAAAAGGCAGTGCCAATCCTGGTAATGCAGACAAATCATATTTCTGCCAATATTTTTTGCCTACTTCTGCATCTGCATCTTCTAGTAATTCATTTTGCCACTCAGAAAATTGCAAGTATTGTACAACTTCTTCAGTATCTAATTTCATACCTTGCAAGCAAGCACTATAACACTGACTAATTTCTTGTACTAAGTTTTTGATTGAACAGCTATCAGCGCAAATTGCAGGTAGAGTCATCAGTAACATATACTTGTTTACTGATAAATTAATTAATGAACAACGCAGCAGTGAACCTTGCTCAAAATCCCAAGGTATTAATCTTTCTTGTTGTAGCAAATATGCGACCTTATTTAATTGTTTCTGATCTTCACTCTCGCTTAAATCAATTTCTTGCCAAACCAGAAATCCTTGATCATTTATTCCCTGCATAGGAGTTTTTATTCCTGCTGGTTTGATAAAATTTGTCCGCAGAATTTCTTGACGATTGATGACTTGTTCTAGGGCTAATCTCAGGACATCTATTTTCAAGTTTCCTTCAAGCAAAATAGCACCTTGAACACAATAAACTGAGTTATCTTTTTGGAGATGCCAAAGATGCTTTTGTTGAGGGGAAAGCCGAAAACCATTCATGCCTTTTTCTTGTACTTGCATTTTAGTTATCTCCCTTAATTTCAATATTTTTACTATTCACGATTTCGCCCATTGCTACAACAATTTTACGCTCACCAACATAAGGATTACGTGCGTGTGCAGTGAGCATATTATCGAGCATTAAAATATCACCTTTCTGCCAAGGAAAAGCAATTTCAGCTTGCTGATAAACAGATGTAACCTCATTAATTACTGACTGTTCTATTGGTGTACCATCACCGTAATAAACATTTCTTGGTAAATTTTCTTCACCGAACAATGACAACAAAGATTCACGGACTGATGAATCTAAATAAGTGATATGATGTAGCTGAATTTGGTTAAAAAAGACCCATTCACCTGTTTTGGGATGTTTAGCGATCGCTTGGCGAATTTCCTTAGTTTTTAATCCTCCATCTGCTTTCCATTCCCACTCAATTCCATTCTGATCACAGAATTTTTCTACTGATGCTTTATCAGTAGTATGAAAGAATTTTTGCCAACTTACATCTAGTCCATCTGTGTAGTTACGGACATACATTAATCCCTTATCGGCAAATTGTTCTCTAATTTCAGCATCTAGTAACTGATAAACTTTTCGACAATCAACAATTGGTGTTTCTCCCCGTTCTTGCGCTGGTTGTACACAGTAAAACCAAATTTTCATTGGCCATCTGTGCATATGAGAACTTTCATTGTGAAAGAGAATTGCTTTATCTGCGGGATAAGGAGTAGAACCATAGACTTTACCACCTAAACCTTCCCTTGGTAAATCACCATATTCACCAAATAATTCTGGACAAACAGCTTGAGCAAAGGTTTCAAAATCAGATACTGACTTTGCGTTAAATCCTCTAAATAGGATAGCACCATGTTTAACTAAATTAGTTTCTATAAATTGTTGATTACTTTTAGCCCAATCTATAAAATCGAGGTCAAATGTAGTAGGTTGACAAACAAGAGGTAAAGTTTCTCCAGGCTGAAGATAATCAGTTTTGACTAATTGTTCTTGAGTAAAGCTAACAGTCTTTGGTTTCACCATTTTAAATTTGTGGAAGTTAACAGACTGACGTTTTGCTTTTTCGCTAATTTGTTTTTGTTTATCCTCTGGAGTCAGCATATTTAAAGAGTTTATTTTGGTATCAGACTCCAGGACAATGCTAGTGAGAAGGGCTTCAAAATGACTCGATAGACGAGCGATATCTGTTTGATCAAATAAATCTGTTTTGTATTTCCAGCCAAGTAAAATTTTTTGTTCTGTTTCTACCGCAAATAAAGCTAAATCAAATTTAGACTGTCCATCTTCAATTTCTAGAGGATGTAATTTTAAATCATAAAGCTCAATTTCTGGTCTTGGTGTATTTTGCAAAACAAACAATACTTGGAACAAAGGCGTTTGTTGTATATCTCGCTCATTTCTTAACTCCTCTACCAATTTTTCAAAAGGTAAATCTTGGTGAGCATAACCTTCTAATGTAACTTCACGGACTCGTTGTAATAACTCTCGAAAACTGGGATTACCGCGCATATCGGTGCGTAAAACCAACAAATTAATAAAGAACCCAATTAGTAATTCAGTCTTGCTCTGAGTACGATTCGCAATATCAGTACCAACTACAATATCATCTTGGTTAGTATAGCGATAAAGTAAAGTTTGTAAACCAGCCAGTAAAGTCATAAATAAAGTTGCATTTTCCTGGCGGCTCAATCCTAGAATCTTTTGTGATAAATCTCCAGATAGTTCAAAATTGTAACTTGCACCTTTAAAGGTGGGAACAGAGGGTTGGGGACGCTGAATAGGTAACTTTAATATTGGTAAATTACCACCTAATAATTGTTGTTTCCAATAGGCTAATTGAGATTCTAAAACTTCCCCTTGTAACCATTGCCTTTGCCACACAGCAAAGTCAGCATATTGTATTGGTAAAGGTGGCAGTGGGTTACTTTCACCAGCACAAAAAGCCTCATACAAACTAGTAACTTCTTGAATTAAAACCCCCATTGACCAAGCATCAGAAATAATGTGGTGCATTGTCAGCAGCAAAACATATTCTGTTGAAGCTAACTTTAATAAATTGACGCGTAATAAAGGCACATCAGTTAAATCAAATGCTTGTAACTTTTCTGAAGTAGCTATTTGTTGAACTCGGTTAACTTGCTCAGTTAATGTAAAAGATTGTAAATCAATAATTGGCAACGCTAAAGTTACATCAGGTGTAATAACTTGAATTGGTTTACCTTCTATAGAAATAAAGCTAGTTCGCAAATTTTCATGTCTTTGTACAACCTCATTTAAACTTCTTTCCAGTGCATCTATATTAAGTAAACCAGTCAACCGCACGGGAGCAGAAATATTATATAAAGGACTATTAGGAATTAGTTGATTCAAAAACCACAGACGTTGTTGAGCAAAAGAAAGTGGTAACTCCTCATTTCGTGAAACCACCTGAATAGAAGGATATTCAACCCGAATATTTGTAGATTTACTATCAATAATTTCCCCCAGTCCTGCTATTGTTGGTGACTCAAATAAACAGCGTAAAGGAATAGCCATATTAAATTCATCTCGAATTCGTGAAATTACTTGCGTAGCTAACAGCGAATGTCCACCCAAACTGAAGAAATTATCATATATTCCCACCGTTTCTATATTTAAAATTTCTGACCAAATTCTAACTAACTTTTCTTCACTATAACTACGAGGTTCGGCATAGTCATTTTCTTTTTCTGGTTGAGATGTATCAGGATTTGGCAATGATGTTCTGTCTACTTTACCATTAGGTGTTAATGGCAATTTATCCAACAACACATAAGCTGATGGAATCATAAACTGAGGCAAATTTGACTGTAGATATTGACGCACTTTTGCTATCATTTGGGAAGTATCAGCCGATAATGTTGGCACAATATAAGCTATCAATTGCTGATTTCCTGGTACATCTTCCCTAGCTACAACAACCGCTTCTTGCACAGCATAATGTTGTCTGAGAATAGTTTCAATTTCCCCTAATTCAATCCTAAAACCGCGCAATTTCACCTGATTATCAATGCGCTCAATATACTCAATTGTCCCATCTGTTAAGTAACGAGCTAAATCACCAGTCTTGTATAACCTCTGATTAAAAACAGAAAAAATAAATTTTTCCGTTGTTAGTTCTGGGCGATTTAAATAGCCTCGTGATAGTCCTGCACCACCAATATACAACTCACCTGGTACACCAATTGGTACAGGCTGTAATTGCTGATCTAAAATATAAATTTGGGTATTAGCAATAGGACGACCAATAGAAACTAAAGATTTAGATAATTTGCCAGTTTCTACTTGATAAACCGTTGACCAAATGGTTGTTTCTGTTGGTCCATATAAGTTCCATAGTTCAACACCTTTTGCTAATAATTTTTGTGCTAAATCTCTAGAAAGAGCCTCACCACCACAGAGGATTTTTAATTGTTTACTACCAACCCAACCAGATGTCAATAACATTCGCCAAGTAGCTGGAGTTGCTTGCATGACAGTTGCACCAGTAGCGGCAATATTTTGACTTAATAATTCACCATCCATTGCTACTTCACGGCTGACTAATACCAGACGTGCGCCACAAATTAATGGTAGGTATAATTCCAGTGCGGCAATATCAAATGATATAGAAGTAACTGCTAAAAGTGTATCAAATTCAGTTAATCCTGGCTGATGTCGCATTGATTGCAAGAAATTAACAACGCTACTATGATTAATTTGTACACCCTTGGGTTTACCTGTAGAACCAGAAGTGTAGATGACATAAGCCAGGTGAGAAAAATTGAGCTTTTGCGGTTTTAAATTCGGGACTTGATTATTAATTTTTTCCCAATCTGTATCTATAAAAATGATTTCAGCATGATGATGAGGCAGATGATTTAATAATTGCTTTTGAGTTAATAAAAATTTCAATTGAGCATCTTCTAACATTAAATATAAACGCTCTTGGGGATAAGCTGGGTCTAGGGGTACATAAGCACCACCAGCTTTAAGAATCCCCAAAAGTCCTACTACCATTTCTAAGGAACGTTCAACACAAATTCCTACTAAAGTATCTGGTTTAACTCCCAAAGTTTGTAAATAATATGCTAATTGATTACTTCTTTGATTAAGTTCTTGATAGGTTAACTTGTTTTCACCAAAGACTACAGCCACACTATCAGGTGTTTTTTGTGCTTGTAGTTCAATTAGCTGATGAATATAAACATCTTGTCCCCAATTTATTTGAGTTTTATTCCAATTAATTAATAATTGATATTGTTCATTTGCTGTCAATAATGGCAACTCAGAGATTTTAGCTTGGGGATTAGCAACAATACTAGATAGTATAGTTTGGAAATGTTCCACCACTCTCGCAATAGTAGCAGCATCAAATAACTCAGAACTATATTCTAAATGTCCAATTAATCCTGCTCCTGTTTCTGATAAAGATAAATCCAAATCAAACTTTGCTGTTTGATTTTCATTATTATCTAATTTACTTAAAGTTAGTTCTGGTAACTCCAGAGTTTGTGCAGGCGTATTCTGGAGTTGAATGGCTACTTGAAATAATGGATTATAGGTAAGATTTCGCTCTGGTTGCAGTTCTTCTACTAACTTTTCAAAAGGCAAATCTTGATGAGCATAAGCTCCTAAAGTTACTTCCCTTACACGAGCTAATAATTCTGTAAAGGTAGGATTACCTGATAAATTAGTCCGCAGCACCAAGGAATTAACAAAAAAGCCAATTAATTTTTCTATTTCGGCTCGGTTACGGTTAGCAATAGGTGAACCAATACAAATATCATCCTGACCTGTATAGCGGTGCAACAACACCTTAAAAGCAGCTAACAAAGTCATAAATAAAGTTACACCTTGTCGACGACTTAAAGAATGTAATTCTTGAGTCAAATCTTGCGGTAGGAAAAAAGATTGGGTTGCACCTTGAAAGTTAGGATTTTTTGGTCTGGGTCTATCTGTGGGTAAACACAACAGGGCAATATTATCAAGTTGCTGTTTCCAATAACTAAGCTGTTTTTCCCAAACTTCACCTTGTAACCAATCTTGTTGCCATATTGCAAAATCTGCATATTGAATTGGTAATTTCGGCAAAGATGATAATTGCTCCCCAATATAAAAAGCAGGGTAAAGTGTAGCTAATTCTTCTACTAATAAACCCATTGACCAACCATCGGCAATTATGTGATGTAGAGTGAATAACATCACATATTCTCTTTGACTTAGTTGGAGTAAACGCACCCGCAATAATAGACCAGATTCTAAATCAAAAGGTGAAATAGCTTCTTGATTAATTAAGTTTTGTAACTCTTGTTCTGGAAATGCAAAGTTACTTAAATCAACTACTGGTATTGTCAAGTGTAAAGATGCAGAAATCAGCTGCATAGGTTGCCCGTTTACAGTTTTAAATCTAGTTCTCAAAATTTCGTGACGCTGAACAATTGCATTCAAGCTTTGCTCTAAAGCTGCTATATTTAACTTCCCTTCCAGTCGCACAGCACCGGGAATATTATAAAAAGGATTTCCTGGTTGTAATTGATCTAAAAACCATAACCTTTTTTGAGCAAAGGATAAAGGAAAAGTATTAGACTCTCGACTTTGGGGTTTAATAATATTTGTCGTAACTTTCTGTGTTTGTTGATTGATTTTTTGCAAAAGTAACTCACGTTTCTCAGGTGAAAGGGCTGCAATTCGTTGGGAAATATCACTCATTTTCTTCTTCCTAATTAACTGTTTAACTGTTATTCTTGATAAGTGAATAAGTTTCCTATTAAAGATAAAGCTTAATTTATACAGCATATTTCATTTGAGCGAAGTACACAAGGGCGGGCAGGATGCCCACCCCACAAGATTTATAATATTAAGGTGTGTACTTCATTGACTTGCAAAGCGCTGTAAGTAGGTTGGGCTGACCTAAGAAAACCCAACATTTTATAAGCTTTATTGGATAGACTTTGTTAGGTTGCGCTGTCGCTTAATCCAACCTACAGTTTTTATTAAATATTATTTAGTTGTGATTCTGGTGAATCTTCTAATTCTGCCAATATCTGCTCTAATAATTTGCCGTCCATTTGTTCTATCTGTTTTTCAGCAACAAGTACCGCCAATTCAGCAATAGTAGGAGTAGCAAAAATTTGCCGTAAAGATAACTCAACTCCCAAAGCATTATACAATCGTGAAGTGACTTGAGTTAACAGTAAGGAATGCCCTCCTAAATCGAAAAAATTATCATAAATACTAACTTTTTTTAACCTTAATACTTCAACCCAAATTTCTGCCAGGGCTTTTTCTATCTCAGTTTCAGGTAGTACATAAGTTGCTGCTAATTCTGGTTTAACCTGTTCTGGTACAGGTAAAGATTGACGATCAATTTTACCATTAGCTGTTAAAGGTAATGCCTTCAGAAACACATAAGCTGATGGTATCATGTATTCCGGTAAGGTTTGTCTGAGGAAATTTCGTAATTCATTATAAGTTGGCTGAAGTTGGGGATGAAGAACAATATAGCCTACTAATGTTTGACTATTTTCATCATCTTGTCGTAACAAGACTACAGCTTGTTTAATACTAGAATGTTTACAAAGAACAGCCTCAATTTCTCCTAACTCAATACGGAAACCTCTGATTTTTACTTGGTGATCAATTCTGCCTAAAAACTCCAAATTACCATGAGCTTGATAGCGAACTAAATCACCAGTTTTATAAAGGTATTCTGATTTTGATTGGTTAAAAGGATTATCAATAAACTTCTCATTTGTAATTTCAGAATTATTGAAATAACCTCTAGCCAAAGAAACACCAGCAATATATAATTCTCCTGGTATGCCAATGGGTACAGGCTGCAAATGTGCATCTAAAACATAAACTTGTATATTCGCTAATGGCTTACCTAAAGGCACAGTTTGAGAATTTAAATCAATATGTTCCACCTGATAAGTTAATACTCCCACTGTTGTTTCAGTTGGCCCATAATGATTGATAATTATACACTCAGGATTGAAAGATTGAATTTTTTTTATTAACTCCCAACTACAAGCTTCTCCTCCTAAAATTAACCGCGCTTTTGGTAATAAATCAACAGCAGATTCTGAAGTTAATAAAGCCTCTAAATGTGCAGGAACAATTTTTAAACAATCAATAGGATTTTCCCGGCAATAATCAGCTAATGCTTCTTTATTTGTTGCACGTTCATTAGAGATAATATGTAAACAACCACCACTACACAAAGCCGGAAAGATAGATGTATTTCCTAAATCTGCTGCTAAGGTAGAAACTAAGGCAAAACTCGCTATTTTTGGTAGGTTTAATCTTTGTTGAATACTGTATAGGTAATTGAGAATTTGTCGATGTTCAATTGCTACTCCTTTGGGTTTACCTGTAGAACCAGAGGTATAGATAATATAAGCTAAATTTTTCCCTGTAATTTTGCTATTTGGATTTTCTGAACTTTGCTTAGTAATTTCTTCTGGGTTTGTATCTAAATAAAGGACAACAGGTGCTGTGAGTGTGGGGTGTTGTTGTTGAATAGAAGAATTGGTTAATAATATTTGTACTTGAGCATCTTCTAATCTTGTAAGTAAGCTTTGTGTGGGAAAGTTTGGCTCTAATGGTAAGTATGCTCCTCCGGCTTTGAGTATGGCAAGAATGGCTATAATTGCTTCTAAGGAACGTTCTAAGCAGATAGCAACTATGCTTTCTGGCACTACTCCATTTTGTTGCAGATAATGAGCAATTTGGTTAGCACGGGTGTTGAGTTCGCTGTAAGTGAGTTGCTGCTTTTCATAGACAACAGCAATGTGATTTGGGTTGATTTTTACCTGGTGTTCAAATAGTTGATGGATGAGTTTATCTTGATTAAATTCTGTTTGGGTCTTGTTGAATTCATATAGTAGTTGTTGGTAATCTTTTCGTGGGAGAATATTTAACTTATTAATTGCTACTTCCGGCTCAGATAATGCACTTTCTAATAAAGTTTCAAATTGATCTGCTAAACTGGCAATATTTTCAGATGTCAATAAATCAGGATCATAATAAAAATTCAGTTGTAAATTACCTTGATTTTCAATACAAGATAGTTTCAAATTGAATTTATCTAAACATGATTCAACTTTATCAATAAACCAATTAGTATTTTGATTAATTAGTTGTAATTCTAGTTGGTGATAATCAAAACCAAAAGCTAAATTATCAACGTTAACAATCTGTTCCCAATTGTAATATTGCTGCCATTGTTTAGCTTCTCCTTTATTTTCGGCAATCTGTTCTATTAAATTAGTAATTGTTTGTTGTTTATCTAATTTAATTTTAATTGGTAGATATTTGGTGAACAATCCCATAGCTGATTCTAACTCTTGATAGGGTCTGCCATCAAAAGCTGTACCAATTATTAATTCTGATTCGCTGGTGAGTCTCCAAAGTAAAATTAACCAACAGGCAAATAAGAGATTATCTTGATAAGTTGTAAATTTATCTACAAAAAGATTAATTTTTCCGGCCAAGCTAGAACTTATTTCTTGACTAAAAATATTTGGTTGATATTTTCTTTTCTCAATAGTCTGTTTTTCCCAGGGTAGTTTAAGTTTAATACCAGCAGACATATGTTGTTGCTGCCAATAATTTTTAGCAGCTTCTCCATCTGTTGATGTCAATAATTCTTGTTGCCATGCAGCAATATCTACATATTGTAAAGGTTGTTCAGTAATTTCTGCTAATTCTAAACTATCACTATATAAAGTACTAATCTCACTTACTAAATTCTGTAATGTTCTGACATCACCACAAAGGGCAGGTAAGGATATCAACATCAAATGTTGATGAGGAGAAAGCACTAAGAGATATATATGTAAGAGTGAACCTTGTTCAAAGTTAAAACTGATATTTTTAAATTCTTGGAACAGTTCCTCAATCTTTGCTTGTTGTGCTTGTAAATCTAATTGACTTATGTTTAATTCTTGATAGCATGAGGTATTTTCTGCATTAATAATTTGTAGAGGTAATTTCAGTCCTGGTACATTTTTGAAATTAGTACGCAGGATTTCATGACGGTTGACTACTTTCTCAACAGCTAATTTAAACACGTTCTGTTTGAGATTACCTGCAATCATTACAGAAATCTGAAGACGATAAGGCTGATTATGATCATGTTCTTGTAATTGCCATAGATATATTTGTTGAGGTGATACTTGATAACCTTCTACTGTTTCTTGAGAGGTTTCTATATTTGTATCTTGCATATTTTCATCCTTAGTTTTTTTATTAAAAATTCGGATAACTACGAGGTTCAGCCATTCCGACTATGACTTTTCTATGACCTTGAAATGGTTTGCGTCCGTGAGCAACTTCAATATTATCTAAGAAGAGAATATCACCAGATTGCCAAGGGAATGTTACTGTTTCTTGTGCATAAGCAGCTCGAATTTCTGCTAATTTTTCTGATGCAATGGGAGAACCATCACCATAATAGGTATTGTGGGGTAAATCAGCTTCTGAAAATTCTGCTATTAATGCTTTATAAATTGTTGTTTCTAAGGTTGTGACGTGAAAGAAGGCAGCATGATTAAACCAAACTTCTGCACCTGTAATTGGATGTTTAATTACAGCAGGGCGCACTTGTCTAGTTCTCAGTCGGTTGCCTTGTTTCCATTCAAATTCAATCGCGTTGTTACGGCAATATTCTTCTACAATTGCTTTATCTGATGTTTGAAATACATTCTGCCAAGGCAGTCCAAAACCATCATTATAGTTACGGACATACAACACTTGTTTAACTATAAATTTTTCACGAACTTGAGGAGAAATTCGCTGAAAAATATTTTGAGAATCAGCAATTGGTGTTTCTCCTCCTTGTTGGGCAACTTGCAAACAACAAAAGTAAATTTTTTGTGGCCAAGTTAGACAATATGTACTTTCATTGTGGAGAAAAATACTTTGTTCAGCAGGGTAATCTGTGGAAGTATATATTTTACCACTAATTTCGTGACGTGGTGAGGAACGATCATTATAACTAATTAAATCTCCTGTTGATGTGGCTTTGATAAATTGGTCTAATTGCGTTGGTGAATTAATATCAAAACCTCGAAAAAGTAAGGCTTTGTGTTTAATTAAAAGTGCTTGGATAGTTTCTTTATTTTTGCTCGCCCACTCTAAAAGATTGACGTTTGCTACAGCAGGTTCAACTATTAAGGGTATAAGTTGTCCATCTGAAAGGTAGCTAGTATGGATTAATTCTGCTGGTGAGATTTTGACAGATTTCCGGCTAATGCCTAAATTTTTTAAACTTAATTTAGCAACTTCTTGATGGTTCATAGGAGGTTTTATTGTATATTTGTATGATGTTTGAAAACCTGTCAAGTTTACCAAATAACCCCTCTTCCAACCTTTCTTATTAGAAGAGCGAAAAAGGAATAACTTTTATTACTGGAGAGGCTTTGAAACTTTAAACAACTTCTAAAAACGGCGAATGGGCTGACGTTTGATATTCTTTAACATTTGGAGATTGGTAGATTCTAATTCTTTAGCTTTGATGGTTTTTTGAGCTTTTTGAGATTCGTTAAAGTTGGCTGATATTTCATCTATGTTCAAGTCTGGTGTAGTTACAATTTCTGTGAGTAATGTTTGAAAATTATTAACCATTTGATTAATTGTGTCACCAAAGAATAAATCGGTGCTGTACTCAAAACAACCACTAATTCCTGCTGATGTTTCTTCGAGGAAAAGCCCTAAATCATATCTGGTTGTGTCGTTATCAATATCTAAGGGTTGTAAGGTTAAATTGGGTAATTCTAAAGAGCCTAAAGGAGCATTTTGGAGAACAAACCACACTTGAAATAAAGGTAAATGGCTTTGGTATCTGTCTGGTTGTAGTTCTTCAACAATTTTTTCAAAAGGCAAGTTTTGGTGAGTATAAGCACCTAATGTTACTTCCCTGACTCGTCCTAATAATTCTCGGAAGCTGGGATGACCAGATAAATCTGTACGTAAAATGAGAGTGTTAATAAATAAGCCAATTAATTTTTCAATTTCAGTGCGATCGCGATTAGCAATGGGTGAACCAACTCTGAGATCAGTTTGTCCTGAATAGCAGTAAAGCAGGGCTTTAAAAGCTGCTAATAGGGTCATAAATAAAGTTACGCCTTCTTGTTGACTCAACTGTTGTAATTGCTTACTTAAATCGAGTGGTAATGAAAAATCTATTTTCTTACCTTGTTGACTACTTTGTTGAGGACGGGGTTTATCTATGGGCAATTGTAAAGGTGGTAAATCTGACCCTAATTGCTGTTTCCAGTAATTTAATTGTTTCTGTAGTTCTTCCCCTTGTAACCATTGACGTTGCCAGACTGCAAAATCACCATATTGAATTGCTAACTCTGGTAAAGGTGATGTTTTACCCTCACAATAAGCTGGATAAAGTGCGGTTAATTCTTCTAACCAAACTCCCATTGACCAACCATCAGAAATGATATGGTGGAGGTTTAATAGCAAGATATATTCTGTGCTATCTAGCCATAATAAAGTAGTTCTTATCAGGGGACTTTGTGCTAAATCAAATAGTCGTTTTGCTTCTTGTTTAGCTATTGGTAAAACTCTTTCTTGTTTTTGTTGTGCGTCTAATTCCCGTAGGTCTATGATTGCTAAATTAACATTGAGTGTAGAACTTGTAGCAATTTTAGGTTGTCCTTGGACTATAGGGAATGTTGTGCGTAAGGTTTCATGACGACGGACAATTTCATTAATGCTTTGTTCTAAAGCGGTAATATTTAACTGTCCACTAATTTTTAAAGTGACAGCATCATTATACAGCGCATTATTTGAAGCGATTTGAGACATTAACCAGAATCTTTCTTGAGCAAAGGAAAGCGGTATTTCTGTATCTCTTGACACTGGTACGAGTGGTGGAACTTGTAAACCTTGCTGTGCCTTAATCTCTACTTCTATAGATGCTGATAAGTCTGCAATTGTGGATGACTCAAACAAACAGCGCAATGGTAACTCAATCTGAAATGTTTCTTGAATACGAGATATTACCTGAGTTGCTAAAAGTGAATGTCCTCCTAACTCAAAGAAGTTATCGTGAATATCAACTTGTTTTAACCCTAATACCTCTAGCCAAATTTTCGCTAGGTTAGCTTCAATAGAAGTTCGGGGTGAGATAACATTATCCTGCGGTTCTACACTATGGGGAACAGGTAACGATTTATGGTGTACTTTTCCACTAGGAGTTAGTGGTAATTCTTTTAGTAAAACAATGGTGCTTGGTTGTAAATATTTTGGTAAAGTTGTTTTCAAAAATTGACGTAACGTTTCAGTAATAGATGTTTGGTTTTCTAAGGAATGGCAAACACAATAAGCAACCAAACATTTATTTCCTAGTGCGTCATCTCTTACTATTACTACTGATTGGTGTACTAAAGGATGAGATTCTAAAACTTTTTCCACTTCTCCAGGTTCAACCCGATAACCACGAATTTTTACTTGTTGGTCTACTCTCCCTAGATACTCAATGTTGCCATCTGGAAGATACTTGGCTAAATCACCTGTTTTATATAAGTATTGATTTTGTTTAGATGCAAAGGGATCAATAATAAACCTTTCTTTTGTTAATTCAGGACGGTTGAGATAGCCTCTTGCTACACTCATACCACCAATATATATTTCTCCACCAATTCCCATAGGAACGGGTTGTAAATTGGCATCAAGTAAATAAATTTTGCTGTTGGAAATTGGTTTACCAATGGGGGGTAATACTGGCCAATCTTGAGTTAACCCTGTTACTGTAAAAGCAGTAACTACATGAGTTTCCGATGGTCCATAGTGGTTATGTAGTTTGCAATTAGGTAAATGACTAAATAAATGTGTGATCGCTGGTGTGATTCTTAACTGTTCTCCAGCCGTAATAATTTCACATAAACTATGAGGAATAATACCTCTATTTTGAGTAACTTGGGCTAAGTTTTGTAAAGCTACAAAAGGTAAAAAAAGTCTTTGTATACCTATTTGATTTATAAATTTTAATAGCTTTACACTATCTCGCCGATTTTCATCTGTAATTAAGACTAAAGTAGCTCCTTGAGCTAGAGTTGAAAAGATTTCTTGAAAAGAAACATCAAAACTAATCGGACTATATTGTAGCGTTTTCTGATTAAAAGATATAGAAGAATTATCTACTTGCCAATTAATCAAATTAGCTAAGGGAGAGTGAGGCATACATACACCCTTGGGTTTACCTGTAGAACCAGAGGTGTAGATAACGTAAACTAGGTTATGTGCCTTGACGCTACTTTGTGGATTTTCTTGACTGTGATTATTAATTGCTTCCCAATCACTATCTAAGCAAACAACTTGAGCTTTTGTTTCTGGTAAGTCTGTAAGTAGCTTTTGGGTGGTCAATAATACTGCGGCTTGAGTATCATTGAGCATGAACGCTAAACGTTCTTGTGGGTAGCTAGGATCTAATGGCACATAAGCACCACCAGCTTTTAAAATGCCAAGAATGCCAATTAGCATTTCTAGCGATCGCTCAATGCAGATACCTACTAAAACTTCAGAACCAACACCTAAATTTTGTAGATGGTGTGCGAGTTGATTAGCGCGATCATTTAATTGTTTATAAGTCAGTGAATCACCATCAAATATAACAGCTAAATTATCCGGTGTTCGTGTTACTTGTTCTTCAAATAGTTGATGTACACATTTATTTTGTGGGTAATTAGCCTCAGTGTTGTTAAACTCTACTAATAGTTTATGTTTTTCCTCTGAACTGAGCAAAGATAACTCTGATAATTTGACAGTAGGATTTGTTATCAGGCCCATCAGTAAATTTTGTAAATGCCTTAACATTTGTGCGGTCGCTTGCTGATCAAATCGACGAGTATCGTACAAAAGTTTTAATGTGAGAGCAACATCTGGTGCTACTATCAAGGTGAGAGCATGATCGGTTTTTTCAAAAGACTGCTCGCTTTCTATTTTCAGACCATCTACTCCCTCCGATATGGCCGCATCAACTGGATAATTCTCCAATACATAGCCAATCTCAAACAAAGACTGACCACGATTGACATCGCTCCATCTTTGCACTTGTACCAGTGGACTATATTCGTACTGGATCACCTCGATTTGATGATTTTGTAATTCATGCAGCCAAGGCAAAAATAACGCATCTGGTGTCACTTGCACCCGCAGAGGTAGGGTATTCACAAACAAGCCCACCATATCCTCAACCCCTGTCAAAGTGGGAGGACGACCGGAAGAAGTACTACCAAAAACGATATCTAATTCACCACTGTAGCGACTTAAAAGCAGCGCCCAAGCCCCTTGAACAAAAGTATTTAAAGTTAATTTGTGCTGTCGTGCTAGGGATTGTAAGGCTGTCGTGGTTGCCTTTGATAGCTCAATCCTCTGACAATCATAGTCTTCGTCTAGACTGGGTAAAATCCCAGGAGCGCGGTCTAGCAGTAAAGTTGTAGGTTTACTAAAGCCTGCGAGTGTTTTGCGCCAAAAAGCTTCTGCTTGAGACAAATCTTGTTGTTGTAGCCAAGTGATATAGTCTCGATAGGGACGTGGTGAATTTAAGTTTAAATCTTGACCTTGGCAAAAAGCTTGATAAAAAGCATAAACTTCTTTAAAAACTGAGGATTCCGACCAACCATCTAATAATAAATGGTGACTACTCCAAACAAATGCGTAACTTTGATCATCCAAACAAAACAAATTTAACCGAATTAATGGAGCTTGGGAAAGTTCAAAACCACGCTGCCTATCTACTTGCAAAAAAGCCTCTAACTTTTGCTGTTGCACCTCAGTAGAAAATTCTCGCCAATCTTGCAGATTCCAAGGAAGTTCTATTTGTTTATATACAACTTGATAAGGTTTTTCTAAGTCTTGCCAATAAAATGCAGTCCGTAAAATTGGGTGTCTTTCTACTACTCGTTCCCAAGATTTTTTAAACGCATCAACATTTAAATTACCTTGCAAAGTCCAGCTAAACTGCTCAAAATACACCCCAGAATTGGGAGCATAAATTGTGTGGAAAAGTAGCCCCTGTTGTAACGGAGAGAGTTCATAAATATCTTCTAAATTTGTTCTATTCATATATTTTATTTACTACCTTTATGATTGAGTTTATCTAGTAATTTCTTGAAATCTTTTTGACCAATTTTGGCAGAAGCGAAATCGGAAGGTGTATAGCTACCTGTATCTGGAGCTTGACTGCGATTAATTAGAGATTGTAATGCTTTTATAAATCCTTGGGCTAAATTTTCTACCGTACTTTGACGATGTGATTTTTGGCTATAAGTCCAATCAATTTGGAGGCGATTATTGATTACTAAACAATCAATTTCCATCAGATAAGAACGCCTTGCTTGAGGACTATGAACAGAACCAATTGATTCAGAAGCAAGTGCTAAAAATTCAGACTGGTTAGAAACCTGATTAAATTGACCCAAGTAATTAAAACTCACTTCTGCTTGTGGTACATTGCTCAATTTTTTAATAATTTCTTCTCTTCCCAGATAACGAAGTAAACCATAACCAATACCTTGATTGGGAATCAGCCGCAATTGTTCTTTAACTGCTTTGAGTATCTGGATTAAATCACCAGTTTTATCCCAATTTAGATATACAGGAAATACAGATGTAAACCAACCTACAGTACGGGATAAATCCACATCTGAAAATAATGGTTCTCGTCCGTGACCTTCCAAATCAATTAATAAAGAATTTTCTCCAGTCCAGTTGGTAAAAGTTTGAGATAATGCCGTCAGCAACACTTCATTAATTTGGGTACGATAAGCTGATGGAATATCATGGAGTAAAGCTTGAGTTTCTGACTCACTCAAAGCAATGGATACTTTGCCAGCAGATTCTACAATATTAACTCCGTTATTAAAATCTACTGGTAAACAAGCAATCTTTTTTTGACTTTCTGTAAGCCAATAATCAAGTTCTTGTTCAATTTGTGGTGATTTTGCATAATTTACCAATCGCTGCGCCCACTGTTTATATGCAGTTGTTTTCGCAGGAAGTTTAATTGCTTGTCCCTGACTTAATTGAGTGTAAGCTGTTTGGAAGTCTTCTAATAAAATTCGCCAAGAAACACCATCAATGATCAAATGATGAATGATAAACAGCAAGCGGTTAGGTTTGTCTTTACCTAAATTAAACAGTGCCACTTTCATCAAAGACGCTTTCCCAAGATTGAGACTTGCTTGTAATTGTTCAGCAAGTGCTGTAATTTGAGATTCTTGCTCTATTGTCGATAATTTTGATAAATTAAATTGAATTAATTCTCCTGTAATATCAGCACTAGTATTTAGCTGTTGCCAACCAGAAGCTGTTTTTGTAAATTGGATTCTCAAAGCATCATGATGGACAATTAATTGCTGTAAAACTTGCTGTAAATACTCAGGGTTAAGAGAGTCTTTGACTATTAATAAATTGGCTTGGTTGTAGTGATGTGGCTGAGAGAATTTTTCCTTAAAAAACCAGTGTTGAATCGGTATTAGTGCTAAATCACCTGTAACTAAACCTTGTTCGGCTTCTATTGTTATAGTTGTACCAACAACCATTGCTAATTCGGCAATTGTTTGATTCTGAAATAGTTGCTTAGGTGTTAATTGTAAACCTTTTTGGTTAGCCTTGGCAACAACTTGAATACTGAGAATTGAATCACCGCCTAAATCAAAGAAATTATCATAAATACCTATATGTTTAACATTCAGTACCTCAGTCCAAATTTGTACTAATTGAGCTTCTACTGGGTTTTGTTCAGTTACAAAATCTGCTGTTATTTTTGGTCTATTAATTTCAGGTATTGGTAATGAACGCCGATCTAATTTACCATTGGGTGTAGTAGGCAAAGCATCCAAAATCACAAAGGCAGATGGAACCATATAATTAGGCAACTTTTGCTTAATTAACTGACGCAGTTCCTGAGTGGATAGATTTGATTTTTTAATGGGAACAACATAAGCTACTAAGCGTTTTTTACTAGGCTCATCTTCTCGCACAATTACTACATTTTCTTTTACTTTTGGATAACAAGCTAATACCGTCTCTATTTCTGCTAATTCAATTCGGAAACCTCGAATTTTGACTTGATTGTCAATCCTCCCTAAATATTCAATTTCGCCATTTGGTAAATAACGGGCTAAATCTCCTGTTTTATATAACTTTGCTCCTAGTTGATTGCTAAAGGGATGGGATATAAATTTTGCTGCTGTTAATTCTGGATAATTTAAATATTCTCTAGCTAAACCAATACCACCAATATGTAATTCACCAGTTACGCCGATGGGTACGGGTTGTAAATAGGAGTCTAATATATAAGTTTGATAATTAGAAATGGCTTTGCCAATTGGTACTTCTCGTTTTATTTGTGTTATTGTTGATAACTCACAAACAGTAGCAACAACAGTTGTTTCTGTCGGACCGTAACTATTTACTAATCGCACTTTTTGCGGATCTACTCTTTGATGCCAATTTAATACTTGTTGGGGTAAGGCTGTTTCTCCACCGATAATTACTAATCTTACTGTTTCTGGTAAAACCAAGCTTTGTGTTGATAATCCCAATGTAAGTTGATGCCAAAATGCTGTGGGTAGGTCTAAAACTGACACAGAATACTGACGACACTTTTCGAGAAAATCAGGTATCGAACCAATCATTTCATCGCTACGAATCACAAGGGTAGCACCTGTTAATAAACAAGGAAAAATTTCTTCTATAGCCGTATCAAAGCTGATGGAGGCAAATTGTAAAATGTGGTCGCTAGACTTGATTTCATATTCTTTAATAGCAGTTTGTGTAAAGTTACTTAAAGATTTATGTTCTATCATAACGCCTTTGGGCTTGCCAGTAGAACCAGAAGTATAAATCACATAAGCTAGGTTTTCTGGTGTGGTATTGCTAATAGGATTTTGATCATATTTATCTGTCTGTAATTGCCAGTCATCATCATCTAAGCAAATTATTTTGGCGTTGTGGTTTGGCAATTTTGCGATAAGTTGCTTTTGTGTAATTAGCACTGATACTTGGGCATCTTCTAACATCAATTCTAAACGTTCTTGCGGATAGCTTGGATCTATGGGAACGTAAGCACCACCAGCTTTGAGGATACCTAAGATTCCGACAATCATTTCCATAGAACGTTCTACACAAATTCCAACTAATACTTCTGGCTTTACTCCTAGATGTTGCAAATAATTAGCTAGTTGGTTGGCTTTTTTATTTAATTGAGCATAAGTTAATTGTTGTTGTCCAAAAACTACAGCAATAGCATCAGGTGTTTTTACAACTTGCTCTGCAAATACTTGATGTACGCTACCAAATTCTTCCCAGTTAGTTTGGGTGTTATTCCATTCAAATAATAGTTGATGTTTGTCAGCCGGAGTTAATAACGGTAACTCAGACAGCTTGGCTAGGGGATTAGCAATTATCCCCTCAAGTAAGGTTTGAAAATGTTGTGCTATCCGGGCAATAGTTTCTGCTTCAAATAACTCGGTACTATACTCAATTGCTCCTTTTAGCCCTTGTTCTCCAATATATATATCTAAACTCAAATCAAATTGAGTTGTTCCACGTTCTACTTCAATAGGTGTTAAAGTTAAATCCCCTATTTGCAAAGTTGGTATGGGGAAATTATGCAGAGCGAACCAGACTTGAAACAATGGGTTACGGCTTAAATCTCGTTCTGGCTGTATTTCTTCTACTAATTTTTCAAAAGGCAAATCTTGATGAGCGTAAGCTTTTAAAGTCGTGTCTCGCACTTGAGTTAGCAACTCACTAAAGCTTTGATTATTTTTAATTTGAGTACGTAGTATTAAAGTGTTGATAAATAAGCCGATAATGCCTTCATTTTCTGCCCAGTTACGATTAGCGATCGCTGAACCAACTATAATATCATCCTGGCTTGTATAACGATACAGTAAGGTATTAAATGCCGTTAGCAAAGTCATAAACAAAGTTACGCCTGCTTTTTGGCTAAAAATTTCTAATGCTGTTGTTAAATCTTGGGGAATCTGCCAAGAGTAGGTTTTTCCCTCAAATGTTTGCAATGCTGAACGTGATCGATCTGTGGGTAACTGTAATGTAGAAATACCATCAAGTTGTTGTTTCCAATACGATAATTGCTTATCTAAAACTTCTCCCTGTAAATATTCTTGCTGCCACACACTATAGTCAGCATACTGAAGTTGTAAATCTGGTAATTTAGATGTTTGACCATCGCTAAAAGCTTTATATATTAATGATAGTTCTTTTAATAATATACCTATAGACCAGCCATCAAAAATTGCATGATGTATAGTTAGTAATAATATATAATTTTCCTTATTTAGCTGTAGCAAATTCAGACGTAATAAGGGACATTCCGATAATATAAAGGGTCTTTTTGCTTCTTCTATCGCTATTTTTTGAGCTTCAATTTCTCGCTGATTTTCCGGTAAATATTCTAAATTAATTACCCGAATTGCTAAGTTTACACTAGGATTTATTGCCTGTACAGGTTCTCCATCAACGGTAATTATGCTAGTTCTTAAAGCCTCATGTCGTTGGATAATAGCTTGAAAACTTTTTTCTAATAAAGTGATGTTTAATGAACCCGTTAACCGTACAGCATAGGGTAAGTTATAAAAAGGACTACCAGGTTCTAATTGGTCTAAAAACCACAACCGTTTTTGTCCAAAAGAAGCGGGGAAAACATAAACTTCTGTTTCTTGATTATTGAAGGTGTGTAATGTCATGGTCAGGTAAATAAAATAATTTTTTTCACGCAGAGACGCGGAGACGCGGAGAGGAATTAAGATTGCGAGTTACTGGAATCTGCTTTAAGGGAGGATAGTTTGACGCGACGTGCTTCTCTGGATAGACGTTGAGGAGCAATAATAGATTTTTCTTGTTTCTGCTCTAATTCTTGAGAAATTTCCTCAGCTAATGTGGCAATTGTGGGCATTTCAAACAACCGACTTAAGGATAATTCGATTTGCAATGTTTGACGAATTTTGGAAATTACTTGAGTTGCTAGTAATGAATGTCCACCCAATTCAAAGAAGTTATCATCAATACTAATCTGTTTTAAATTCAGTATTTCAGCCCAAATTGCTACTAATTTCTCTTCAATGGGATTACGTGGTAATAAGTGTTGATGATTGGGTTTTAAAGTTATTTCTGGTGCAGGTAAAGCCCGACGATCCAGTTTACCATTATGTGTCAAAGGTAAGCTATCAATTACTATAAAAGTTGAAGGAATCATGTAATCAGGTAGCTTTTGTTGTAGAAATTTACGCAGTTGGGAAAATTGAGATTCTAAATTAGAATTGGCAACAATATAAGCTACTAATCTTTGATTTTGAGATTCATCTTCACGAACTATAACTACAGATTGTTTTATGTCTGTAAATTGTTCGATAACGGCAGCAATTTCTCCTAATTCTATACGAAAACCACGAATTTTTACCTGGTCATCAATACGTCCTAAATATTCAATTTCTCCATTTGGTAAATAACGGGCTAAATCGCCTGTTTTATATAATTTTGCTCCGGATTGATTACTAAAATGATTAGCAATAAACTTTTCATTTGTCAACTGGGGACGGTTGAGATAGCCACGGGCTAAACCTATACCTCCAATATGTAATTCTCCTGGTACACCAATCGCTACGGGCTGTAATTGTTGATTTAAAATATAAATTTGCGTGTTAGCAATGGGGCGACCAATTGGTACTATTCGTTGTTGATCATGGGGTTGACAATGCCAGAAGGTAACATCAATTGCTGCTTCTGTTGGCCCATAAAGATTATGTAATTCTATATTTTGACAACGGGTAAAGAATTTTGATTGCAATTCAAAAGATAAAGCTTCCCCGCTACAAATTACCCATTTTAGGTGTTGACATTCGTCTATTTCTTCTTCATTTAAAAATATTTGCAGCATTGATGGAACAAAATGTACAGTGGTAATTTGCTGCTGTTTAATTAGCTTAACTAAATACCTACTATCCCGATGTCCTTCTGGTTTAGCTACTACTAAACAAGCTCCTGTGAGCAGAGTCCAGAAAAATTCCCAGACGGAAACATCAAAGCTAAAGGGAGTCTTTTGTAATACTCTGTCAGATTTGGTTAGCTGATATTGCTCCTGCATCCATAACAAACGATTACAAATTCCTTGATGAGTGTTCATTGCTCCTTTGGGTTGGCCTGTAGAGCCTGATGTGTAAATTACATAAGCTAGGTTATGGGGGTTGAGATTACAGGTAAGATTTTTTGAGCTTTGATCAGCGATTTTTTCCCAGTCGCTATCTAAACAAATGACTTCAGCTTTGTGAGGGGGAAGGTTTTGTACTAAGTGCTGTTGGGATAACAAAATTGCGGTTTGGGAATCTTCCAACATGAAAGCCAAGCGTTCTTGGGGATAGGTGGGATCTAGGGGAACATAAGCACCACCAGCTTTGAGAATACCCAAAAGCCCAATTACCATTTCTAGCGATCGCTCTACACAAATTCCCACTAAAGTATCTGCAACTACTCCTAATTTTTGCAGGTAATTGGCTAGTTGATTGGCTTTTTGGTTGAGTTCTTTATATGTTAATTGTTGATTTTCAAATACCACTGCTACTGCATCAGGTGTCTGATTTACTTGAGTTTCAAACAATTGATGGAGGCAATTTTCTAAAGGATAATTTGCGTAGGTATCATTCCACTCTACTAATTGCTGATGTAACTCATTTGCATTTAAAAGTGGTAATTCCGATAATTTAGCTTGAGGGTTAGCAACAATTCCGTTTAATAATATCCGCAAATGTTCTACCATGCGGCCTATAGTATCAACCACAAATAAATCGGTATTATAGTGAATTTCTCCCACCAACCCCGTCACGGTTTCTTTCATATCCAGTGTTAAATCAAACTTGGCGGTGTTATTGGTGGTTTCTAGGTGAGTTACTGTCAAATCTGCTAATTCTAATTGTGAGTCTTGCGCATTTTGAAGTACAAACATCACCTGAAATAAAGGTGTATGACTTAAGTTACGCTCTGGTTGTAATTTCTCTACCAATCGTTCAAAGGGTAAATCTTGATGAGCATAAGCTCCTAAAGCTACTTCGCGCACTTGAGCGAGGAGTTCTATAAAGCTGGGGTTACCAGATAAATCACTACGCAAGACTAAATTATTGACAAACAAGCCAATTAATCCTTCTATCTGTTTGTGATGACGATTGGCGATCGCAGAACCAACTACAATATCAGTGCTGTTAGTGTAGCGATATAGCAGCGTTTTGAAGGCTGCTAACAAGGTCATAAACAAGGTGCTTCCTTGTTGCTGGGTTAATTTTTTCAGTCCTAAAGATAACTCAGCTGATAGCTGGAAACTGTGACTAGCTCCTTTAAATGATTGAGTTGCGGGTCGTGGGTTGTCTGTTGGTAGTTCTAGGAGTGTTGGCGCACCTGCTAATTGATGCAGCCAGTAGTTAAGCTGAGATTCTAGCACTTCTGTGGTTAACCACTGTCGTTGCCAAGCTGCAAAGTCTGCATATTGTATTGGTAGTTCTGACAAAGATGGTGCTTGATCTTTGCTGATTGCTTGGTAAAGTTCTCCTAACTCTCGGATCAATATTGCGATTGACCATCCATCGGATACGATATGGTGCATGGTAAATAGCACTACATATTCTTCTTCTCCTAAACGCAGTAATTTGACTCTTAATAAGATATCTGTTTTCAGATCAAAGGATTTTTGAGCCTCAGTTTGTATGTGTTCTCTAACGTTAGCTTCTTTTTGGGTAGTTGGTAATGCTGAAATATCAATTACTGGTATTAGCAGTGATTTTTCTGGTGAAATAATTACTAAAGGTTGTCCGTCTACTGTCTGAAAATTGGTTCTTAAAGTTTCGTGACGGTGAAGAATTTGATTAAAACTCTGTTCTAATGCTGCTAAATTTAATTTTCCTTGTAAGCGGATGGCGGCAAAAATGTTGTAAAAGGGACTATTGGGCTGTAACTGTGTCAAAAACCATAATCTTTGTTGAGCAAAGGATAATGGAAAATTTTCCATTCTGGAAGTAGAATTAATGGGCGGTATTTCTAATAATAAACCTGCCTTCGTAGCTGTTTCTATAGCTTGAGCGAGTTCAGCTATAGTAGGTTCAGCAAACAAGCGCCGCAAAGGAATTTCTACTTTAAATACTTGCTGTATGCGTGAAATTACACGAGTAGCTAAGAGGGAATGTCCACCCAACTCAAAGAAATTATCATGAATTCCGACTTTGTTAATACCAAGTACCTCCATCCAAATTTCAGCCAGTTGATGTTCTATTGGAGTGGAAGCGGCTACAAAAATAGATGATTGTATGAGTTGTGTATGGTCAGGTGCTGGTAAAGATGCTCTATCTATTTTGCCATTTGGTGTTAATGGTAGCGTCGCTAAAATTACAAAGGCAGAAGGTATCATGTAATTAGGCAGTTTCGTCTCTAAAAAATGACGCAATTCTGCAATTGTTAATGAATGTTCTGGCTGTAAAGTCAGATAAGCTACTAAGGTTTTATTTCCTGGTGCATCTTCTCTCAAAACAACCACAGTTGCATAGACTGATGGATATTCACCAATAACGGCTTCAATCTCTGCCAATTCAATCCGAAAACCGCGCAGTTTTACTTGATAGTCAATGCGTCCTAAATATTCTATTTCTCCATTGACAAGATAACGAGCTAAGTCACCTGTTTTATATAACTTTGCGCCTGGTTCTTGACTAAAAGGGTTAGAAATAAATTTTTCCTTAGTTAATTCTGGTTGGTTAAAATAACCCCGTGCGACACCAGCACCGCCAATATATATTTCTCCAGCAACGCCTACGGGTAAAGGTTGTAAAGATTTATCTAAAATATATATTTGGGTATTAGCCAGAGGACGACCAATAGTAATTGTTTGTTTAGGATCTTTAATTTGATTAATTGTAGACCAAATAGTTGTTTCTGTTGGCCCGTATAAATTCCAAATTTGCTCACATTTTGAGAATAATTGGTCAGCTAAAGTTTGAGTTAATGCTTCGCCACCACAGAGAAGTTTTAATTGTGATTTACCTTGCCAACCTGCATCTAATAAGATTCGCCAAGTGGCAGGGGTAGCTTGCATGACAGTGGTAGAAGTATTATTTAATTGTTTTAATAACTGTATGCCGTCCATTGCCACTTCTCGACTGACTAAAATTAATTTAGCTCCTATGATTAAGGGCAGAAAAATTTCTAACCCTGCAATATCAAAAGATAGGGTAGTAACTGAAAGTAAACTATCTGAATAATTTAAATGTAACTCCTGGTGCATAGCAGTGAGGAAATTTACTACATTGCTGTGAGTAATTTGTACTCCTTTGGGTTTACCTGTAGAACCGGAAGTATAGATTGTGTAGATCAAATTATCCGGCTGAATGTTAATCTTGGGATTGTTGGTTTCTTGAGTAGCGATGTTTTCCCAGTCCCTATCTAAACAAATAGTTTGGGCATTATGGGCGGAAAAATTGGGTAATAAATGTTGCTGGGTTAACAAAACTGACGTTTGTGAGTCTTCTAACATCAAAGCCAAACGCTGTTGAGGAAATGCCGGATCTAGTGGGATATATGCGCCACCTACTTTGAGAACTGCTAAAATAGCAATGATCATGTCAAGCGATCGCTCAACATAAATCCCTACCAATGCCTCTGACTTGACTCCCAGTCTTTGCAGGTAGTGTGCGAGTTGATTTGCTTTGGTGTTGAGTTCCCGATATGTCAATTGGTGATTCTCAAAGACCACAGCAACAGCATCAGGGTTTTTTTCGACCTGTTCCTCAAATAATTGATGAATACATTGCTCTTGAGGATAATCAACTTGTGTATTATTCCACTGTTTTAATAACTGGTAACGCTCGCCAGTAGTTAGCAATGGTAACTCACCCAAATGTTGCAGGGGATTTGCAACTATCCCCTCTAATAAAGTTTGCAAATGTCCCAACATCCGGTTAACAGTATCAGCCTGAAATAACTCGCTGTTATATTCCAAAAATCCTCTTAATTCTTGCTTGGTATCTTCCACATACAAAGTCAAATCAAACTTAGCTGTCCCGTTATCTATCATTAAAGGAGCCAAGGTTAAATTCGGCAGTTGTAAAGCTAATATTGGTGATTCTTGAAAGACAAACATTACCTGAAACAGAGGAGTGTGACTTGATGCCCGTTCTGGTTGTAGTTCCTTGACTAACTGTTCAAAGGGAATTTCTTGATGAGCATAAGCAGCTAAAGCTGTCTCACGTACTCGTTTTACCAACTTTTGAAAACTGAGTTCCCCAGATACATCAGTTCGTAAAACTAAAGTGTTTACAAAGCATCCAAGTAAATTCTCAATTTCGCTGTGAGTGCGATTTGCAACAGGAGTACCAATTAATAAATCTGTTTCTCCTGTGTAGCGGTAAAGCAACGTTTTAAATGCTGCCAACAATACTATGAACAGGGTAACACCTTCCTGTTTACTTAAAGATTTGAGTGCATCTGTTAATGTTTGTGGAATAATTACAGTTGCACGCGCACCTTGAAAGCTTTGCTGTACAGGACGGGGATAATCTGTTGGTAAGTTGAGTATTGGTGGTGCATTTTTTAGTTGCTGCTTCCAATAATTCAGCAGATGTGACTTATTTTGTAGTGATTGTTTTTGCCACAGTGCAAAATCTGCATATTGAATGGGTAATGCTGGCAGTGGTGAAGATTCACCTTTACAAAATGCTTGATATAGTGCTGCTAACTCTTGATAAAAAATACCACTAGACCATCCATCAAAAATAATGTGGTGTATATTTAAAAATAAAATATATTCTTCTGCTTGTAATTGGATAATAATAATTTTGAATAGGGGAAGTTTTGCTAGATTAAATGGTTTGCTATAGTAATCTAATACAAGTTGTTGAACCTTAGCATTTTGCTCAGGTTTTGAAAATCCTGTTAGGTTTATAATAGGTAAGTCTATTTTTAAGTCTGGCGCAATTATTTGGACGAGTTCTTCATTGATAGATTGAAAGCTAGTGCGAAGAATTTCATGCCGCTTAGTAATTTTTTTAAGGCTTTTCTCTAAAACGTTTATATTAAGTTGGCCTTGCAATAATAACATATTTGACTCGTTGTAGGCAGTCAAATCTGGTCGTAATTGTTGCAGCAGCCAAAATTTTTCTTGAGTTAAAGATAAACTCAAGGTATCGGTCACTTTTCTGTGAGCAATCGTCAGATTATTTTGGCTTTTTTGTTGTTGTAAACGTTTTTCTAATAATGCTTTTTGTTTTGGAGACAAAGCCGCTATTCTTTGATTTATATCTTTCACCATTATTCACCTGATCTAAACAATAAATATTGACTATTTCTACAACTTTTAAGCAATAAATATGATTTTATTGCTAACCGTTAATTCGTAATTAATTACTAAGTTGCATTTTGATTTCTTCACTAGAAAGATTTTCAATTTCTACTAATAGATGTTCTATATTGTCTATTTCCTCTGATGCTTGTTTTTCGACAATAATATGAGATATTTCACTAACTGTAGGAGCATCAAAGAGGAGGGTACGCAGTGGTAATTCAATTTGAAAAGCTTCGCGGATACGTGCAATTGTTTGTACTGCTAGTAAAGAATGTCCACCTAATTCAAAGAAGTTATCGTGAATTCCTACTTTTTGAATGCCGATGAGTTCTTCCCAGATATTAGCTATAGTTTGTTCAATTTCGTTACCAGGAGCTACATAAGTATTTTCTTGCAGAGTGCGTGAATCTCTGCTGGCAGATGCTTGATGAGAATTTATTGTTTTTTGAGGAAAAGATAAGGATAAAACTAATTGGTTAATTTGCTCAATTCCTGCTTGTAAATCTTGGGTAGAAACTATAACTTGAGGTAAAGAATTAGCTAAAATTCGGCTAAAGACATCACTTCCTTCTACGGGCAGAATAGCATTTTTTAAAGTTCTTTCGCGCCAGTTTTTAATTTCATTAGGAACAGTAGTATTAACTGCCATGCCAACTTGTTGCCAAGCATCCCAGTTAATAGAAATTGTCAGTTTGTTATTTGTTTCTGTATTCCAATGAGCAAAGGCATCTAAAAATGTATTTGCAGCACAATAATCTACTTGTCCAAATCCTCCTTGAATTGAACTTAAGGATGAACAAAGAACTAAAAAATCTAATTCCTGAGCTTTGAGAACATTATTTAAAACTATTGTTCCTTGCACTTTAGGCGCAAAAACACTTTCGGCAATTTCTGGGGTTTTGAGTTGAATCATCCCCGCAGCAGCAACTCCAGCCGTGTGAATCACACCATGAATTATACCAAAACGTTCTAACGATTGAGCGATCGCACTCTGCATCTGCTCATAATTTGTCACATCAGCAGAAAGTAGCAATACTTCCGCACCTAAAGCTTTTAATTCCTTAATTTTATCAGTTCCAGATGTTACAGAACGACCTAATAAAATCAGTTTGGCTTGTACAGTTTTGGCTAGATATTCAGCAAAAGTGAAACCCATACCTCCCATACCACCAGTAATTAGGTAAACTCCGTTTTGTCGAAATCTAATTTTATCTTCGTTAGCTGGTTCTAGGGAAATAGGTTCAAATGTTTGTACCCAACGGTAATCATTACGGTAAGCAATGATTGAATCTTCTGATTCTGCTGATAATTCTGCTAATAACTGCTTTATAAAATTTTCAGTTATTGATGTTGGTAGTTCGATATCAACCAGACGACAACTTAGATTTTGATATTCTTGAGGAATAACTTTACAAGCACCCAAGATAGTTGTTTTTTCAGGACTTAATTCTTCATTTCTTGTAATCTCGTAGAGATTATTAGCAATAATAAAAAGTTGAATTTCTTCACTTATCTGTTGCAGTCCAATCGCTTGCGTCAGATAAACAAGACTGTAGAAACCTAAATTCTGAGTTGTTTCCCACGATAAAGTTTGTGATTGGGTAACACTCCATAAATGGATAATTGTATTAGGTGTTTTACCCTTCTCCCGTAACTGTTGCAATAAGTGATTATAATCATCTGCTTGTTTTGGATTAATAGTGTAGGTATTGCTATCAAGTTGATTAAACTTTTCTCCAACTTTAACAGAAATTACATTTTCTCCAAGATATTGTAATCTTTGCACAATTTTTGAACCTATGCCAGATTCGTCTACAAAAATTAATGAGCAATCAGAGGTAATATTATTTGTTTTGATAATGGGAACTCGTTTCCAAGAAGGAATATAAAACCAGTCAGTAATATTAGCTTTTTTCCCAGCTTTATCTATTATTTTCTTTTGTATTTCTGGTTCAATCCAGTAACGCTGACGTTCAAAGGGATAAGTGGGCAAAGGTACGCGATAACGCGGTTCATGGCTATAAAAACCAAACCAATTTACTTCAACTCCTGCTAACCATAACTGCCCTAAAATATTGAGTAATAAATTAACATCAGATTTTTCTTTCTGGGGATGACGCAAAGAAGGTAAAACCACCTGTCCTGCTGCTTGTTGGGTATGTTGTTTAATGAGAGTATATAAAGTTCTTCCTGGTCCAACTTCTAAGAAAATGCTTTCAGTTTGTTGTAATAAAACTGATAAACCAGATGAAAACTGTACTGTTTGTCGTAAATGCTGCGCCCAATAATGTGGAGATGTTGCTTGTTCTTTTGTAATCCAAGTTCCTGTTAAATTAGAAATAAAGGGAATCTGAGGAGCATTAAGTGTAATTTTTTGTACTTCCGCAATAAATGGTTCTAATATTTCTTCCATCATTGAGGAGTGAAAAGCGTGGGAAGTATGTAAACGACTAGATTCTATTTTTAATGCAGTTAACTTTTCTTGGAGTACTTTTATAGCTTCATAACTTCCTGAAACTACACATAAATTAGGCGCATTACTAGCAGCTAAATCTAAATTTTCAGACAGTAAATTTTTAATTTCCGTTGCTGATGCAGAAACAGAAAGCATTGCACCAGGTGACATTTGCTGCATCAGTTTTCCCCGCACAGCTACCAAAGCTAAGGCGTTTTCTAAAGACATGACACCAGCTAAACAAGCTGCTACATATTCTCCTATACTATGGCCAATCATTGATTGAGGAGAAATACCCCAAGATATCCACAGTTGAGCCACAGCATACTCAATTACAAACAATGCCGATTGTGCTAAAGATGTTTGTTTTAATTCTTCTACTGCTGCTTGTTTTTCTGATTCTTGTGGATAAATAACGGTTCGTAAATCTAAACCCAAATAGGGTTCAAGTAGCAAACAACAATTATCTACCTGTTCCCGGAATTTCGGCTCAGTTTCATAAATTTCCTTACCCATTTCCACATATTGAGCGCCCTGTCCAGGAAACATGAAGGTAATAGAGCGCTGATTGGGTTCTTGGAAATGAGTTAATACTTGTTGATGATCTGGATTTTCTAGGGTAGTTATTGCGTCTGTAATACTTTGAGAAACTACAACACGACGATGATTAAAAACTGCACGCCCTACTTGTAATGTATAAGCTACATCTGCCAAATTCAACTCAGGATTTTGTTTAAGATGTTGTACTAAATTTTGTGTAGCTGTTTCTAAAGCTGAATCACTTTTAGCTGAAAGCACTAATAGCTGATATTCTCTCCCCTGCTCCCCTGCTCCCCTGCTCACCTGCTCTCTTAAAGAGGGTGCTTCTTCCAAAATCACATGAGCATTAGTCCCACCAATACCTAAAGAACTAACTCCAGCACGACGCGGGGTAGAATTTGCATTCCATTTTTTCAATTTAGTATTAACATAAAAAGGACTATTTACAAAGTCAATTTCTGGGTTAGGTTGTTCAAAATTTAAGCTGGGAGGAATTAGTTTATGTTGCAAAGCCAAAGCGGTTTTAATTAAACCTGTCACTCCTGCGGCTGCGTCTAAATGTCCAATATTTGTTTTGACCGAACCAACAGCACAGAAACCTTTTTTATCTGTCTCTGCACGAAAAACATTTGTTAATGCAGATATCTCTATGGGATCGCCTAAAGCAGTTCCTGTTCCGTGAGTTTCGATATAGGTAATGGTTTCAGGTTCAACGTCAGCTAAAGCTATTGCTTCGGCGATCGCATCTGCTTGGCCATTAACACTAGGCGCAGTGTAGCCGACTTTACTAGAACCATCGTTATTGATAGCACTACCTTTAATGACTGCATAGATATGATCATGATCAGCGATCGCATCCGATAACCGCTTTAATAACACCACCCCCACACCATTACCAATAACTGTCCCTTTGGCTTGAGCATCAAAAGCGCGACAATGACCGTCAGGTGATAAAATACTCCCTTCTTGATGTAAATACCCTGTTTTTTGGGGTACACGAACCGAAGCACCACCAGCTAAAGCCATATCACATTGGTAATTCAACAGACTTTGGCAAGCTAAAGCAGTGGCTACTAAAGAAGTAGAACAAGCGGTTTGTATTGTTAAACTCGGTCCTGTGAGATTTAATTTATAGGAAACGCGAGTAGACAGAAAATCTTTATCAATGCCAATTAATTTTTGGAAACTATGTGCAGACCCGATTTGGTCATTATTGATATCAAAACTTAAATAATTATTAAAGCTAGAACCCGCATAAACTCCAATTCTACTTTCACATCTTTGAACATCATAACCCGCATTCTCTACAGCTTCCCAAGCACATTCTAAAAATAACCGATGCTGGGGATCAGTCATTTCCGCTTCTTTGGGGTTAAAGCCAAAGAAACCAGCATCAAATAAATCTATGTTTTCTAATACAGACCCAGCTTTTATGTAGTTGGGATTATTGAATAATGATTGATCTACTCCCGCAGCAATTAATTCCTCATCACTGAATTGAGAAATTGCTTCAACTCCATCACATAAATTTTGCCAAAACTCCGTAATATTTTTAGCTCCTGGAAACCGCCCAGATAATCCAATAATAGCAATACTTTCCATAACTCAACCTTGCAAATTACTTAAAATTATTCCGTTGCTTCATTAATAATTGATTGCGTTGCTTCAGAGCTTCTCTTTGTTTATCCACTCTTTCGCGCATTTTTCCTAAAGTTGTTTGTGATTCTGAACTTTTACCTAAATGTTCTGCCAATGACTTAATAGTGGGATTTTGAAAAATATCGACAATTGATAAATCCCGTTGCAAAATTTTCCTGAGTTTATTGTTTACTTCTACAACCAATAAAGAATGTCCACCAAGGTCAAAAAAATTATCATTAATACCTACTTTTTCTAATTTTAGTACCTGTTTCCAAACCTTAGCTATTGATTTTTCTACTTCAGATTGAGGAGCCTGATAATTAGCTGCTAAATCTGGACTTGCCGGGGCAGGTAAAGCATGAAGTTCCACCTTGCCATTAGGAGTTAGAGGTAATGCCTCTAACATTACAAAAGCAGCAGGAACCATATATTCAGGTAGTTTTTCCTTGAGAAAATCCCGTAATTCATTTACAGAAATTACCGCTTTTTGATTAGGAACTATGTAAGCAGCTAGGCGACGTTCATTTGCGATGTCTTCTCTAAGAATAACTACCGTTTCTCTTACTTCTGGATGTTGTGCCAAGGCTGCTTCTATTTCTTCTAATTCAATACGGAAGCCACGAATCTTTACTTGATGGTCAATTCTGCCCAGATATTCAATATTACCATCATAACGATAACGTGCTAAATCTCCTGTTTTGTAAAGGCGTTTTTCTGAGTCAAAAGGACTATTAATAAATTTTTCACGAGTCAATTCAGGTCTATTTAAATAGCCTTTTGCCAGACCCGCACCACCAATATAAAGTTCTCCTATGACACCAATAGGAACTGGTTGCAGATGCTGATCTAGGATATAAAGTTGAGTATTGGCAATGGGACGGCCAATTGGAATTCCTCCTGATAAGGGAGTTTGATTGTTTACTTCATAAACACAACATCCCACTACAGTTTCTGTAGGGCCGTATTCATTGATCAGTCTAGTGTTAGGGGCGTGATTACGCCAGAAAGAAATGTGATTGGCTGATAAGGCTTCACCACCAATAATCAAAGCTCTCGTTTGATTCTCTAATTGCTCAGTCGGTAATAGTTGACTAAGAATATCCAAATGTGCCGGAGTTATTTTAACAAGACTAAAATTATTGTGAGAACACAATTCACTATTGAGAGCATCTATTTCTCCTTGTTCTGGCAAGAGTAATACCTTTTGCCCTACTAGCAAGGGAGAAAATAAGCTCGTAATAGTTGCATCAAATCCAATTGAAGAGTTAACCGGAGCGCCAGACCCCTCTGCTACTGCGTAAGTTTTGGTACACCAACTTAAATAATTGACTAACCCTTGGTGGATAATGAGTGTTCCCTTGGGTCTACCAGTAGAGCCAGAAGTATATATTATATAAACTAGGTTTTCTGGCTCAACGGTACTGACACAATCATCTTGAGGCTCATGAGCAATTTTTTCCCAGTCGGTATCCAAACACACAACACTTCCATGATGCTGAGGTAGCCGTTCTATTAATCGTTTTTGAGTAAGCAGTACAGAGACTTGCGAATCTGACAACATAAATGCCAATCGCTCTTGTGGATATGTGGGATCTATTGGTACATAAGCCCCACCTGCTTTCAGAATTCCCAGCAGCCCCACTACCATATCTATAGAACGCTCTAAACATAGACCCACTAACTTTTCTGGTTCTACACCCAATTTTTGTAAGTAGTGTGCTAATTGATTGGCACGACTATTTAACTCTCTATAGGTTAGCGACTGATCTTTAAAGGCTACTGCTACAGCATCAGGGGTTTGCTGTACCTGCTCTTCAAAAAGTTGATGGATACACTTGTCTTGAGGATACTCGGTTTTCGTATTGTTCCACTCTATTAGCAACTGGTGTTGTTCATGCTCTGTCAGTAGGTGCAACTCAGAAATTTTCTGCTGTGGTTTTGCAACTATACTCTCCAGCAAAGTTTGGAAATGCACCAATAGGCGGTTAATTGTATCTGCATTAAATAAATCAGTATTGTATTCTAGTGTTCCTGTTAATCCTTCCTCACTTTCCATCATGGATAGGCAGATATCAAACTTAGCTGTTCCTGTCTCAAGTTCCTCAGTTTTCCAGATTGCATCTGAAGCAGAATTCTGAAGCACAAACATCACCTGGAACAGTGGATTATAACTTAAATCTCGATTTTGTTGTAAGGCTTTTACTAACTTTTCAAAAGGTAAATCTTGGTGAGTATATGCCTCAATTGCCACCTTTCGCACTCGTGCCAATAATTCTTTAAAGCTAGGATTTCCCGCTAAATTAGTACGCAATACCAGAGTATTGACAAAACACCCAATTAAATGCTCTAGTTCAGCACGGTTACGGTTTGCAATTGGTGAACCAACCAGAATATCTTCTTGACCTGTGTAGCGGTATAGCAAAGTTTGAAATGTCGCTAACAAGGTCATAAATAAAGTAGCATCTTCCCCTTTACTTAACTGTTTGATTTCTTCAGTTAAAGTTTTTGACAATACAAATTTTTGCTGCGCTCCTTTAAAACTTTGTATTGGAGGTCTAGAACGGTCTTTAGGTAGTTGTAATACAGGTAGATTTCCGCCTAACTGTTGTTGCCAATAAGCCAAATGCTGTTCTAAAAATTCCCCTTGTAAATAATTACGTTGCCAATGTACAAAATCAGCATACTGCAAAAGCATTTCTGATAAAGGATAGGCTTTACCAGCCGAGCAAGCCTGATAAATTGCTGATAGTTCTTTAACTAAAATATTGATTGAAGAACCATCACAGATTAAGTGATGCAATGTCAAAATTAATATTGATTTTTCTGGTTGCAGGTGCAGCAGTTTTGCCCGCAATAACGGTGCTACTCCTAAATCAAAAGATGATTGAGCTTCTTGCAAAGATAATGTTTTGATTTCAATTTCTTGCTGTTGCTGCTCAAGATGCTGTAAATCAACTTGCGGTACAGTTAAGCTCACAACATTTACAACTTTCTGAACAATTTCACCATTTACTACTTCAAAACTGGTGCGTAAAATTTCGTATCTTTGAATAATTGCATTGATACTGTTAATCAATGCTGATAAATTTAAATTTCCTTGAATGTGAACCGCTACAGAAATGTTATATGTAGCTGTCCCCGGTTGCAGTTGATTGATAAACCATAATTGTTGTTGAGTAAAGCTGAGTGGATGTTGATGAGTATTTCTCTCAACCTTAGAAATAGGCAAATATACATGAGTACGGTTGCTATTAACTTGATTTAGTATTTGGTTTGCTAATTCAGAGATACCAGCACCATCAAAAAATTCAGCTACAGATATAGCTACCTCAAAATCAACTTCTATACGATTTTTTACCTCAAAAACTTTGAGAGAATCTAAACCTAAACTACTTAAAGGTTGCTCTCTGTTTACTTGCTCAGGTTTTACTCTCAAAACCCTAGCTACTAATTTTTGTAAGTGAGAATTTAATAATTCCTGTCTTTGTTCTGATGCTACTGCTAGTAAGGCGCTGCGTGTGAGAACTGCTTCTCGTTCTGTTGTCTGGCTAATTTCCAGAATACTGCTACCAACAACTTCTAATGTACCTGCTAAAAATATTGCTTTTGTGGCTCGACGTTGAATTTTACCACTGGAAGTTTTAGGAATTGTGCCAGCTTTGATTAAAACAACTGCATAAACTTGTATTTCATGTTCTTCTGTAATTGCTTGACGAATAGCAGCCGTAACTTCTTCTGTATTCGGTTTGGCACGAAAATCTAGTTCTTGTACTACTACTAACCGTTCTTCTTTTTCTACTTCCACCGCAAAAGCCGCAACACTGCCGACACGCAACATTTTATGACTGCGTTCTGCACTCAGTTCAATGTCTTGAGGGTAGATATTGCGTCCCCTAATGATGATTAAATCTTTCGCTCGTCCAGTAACGAAGAGTTCACCATTATGCAGAAATCCTAAGTCTCCAGTCCGCAAAAATGGTCCTTCTCCGGTATCTTGCAGGTATGCGTGGAATGTTTGCTCTGTTTCCTCTGTGCGATTCCAGTAACCATAACCAATACTGGGACCAGAAACCCAGATTTCTCCAACTTCATTGCTGACACAACGGGTTAAGGTGGCTGGGTTAGCAATAACAATCTGTTGTTGAGGGACAACTTGACCACAACTAACTATTTGAATGCTATTGTCTACGTTATCAGCAGCATCAATTACATGGTTGCATTCTAAAGCTGTTTTTTGTAATGTCTTGGTTTTGACTAAGGCAGATTTGACGCTACCAGAAACCATCAAGGTTGCTTCTGCCATGCCATAGCAAGGATAAAAAGCTTCTGGACGAAAACCGCATTCAGCAAAGGTCTGAGCAAATCGTTCTAAAGTTTCCTGGCGAATTGGTTCAGCACCGTTAAATGCAACACTCCAACTACTTAAATCTAGTGTTGACCGTTGTTCTGGGGTGATTTTTTCAATACATAGCTCGTAGGCAAAGTTGGGAGCGCCACTGGTAGTTCCTCCGTAATCAGAAATTGTTTTTAACCAACGGTAGGGACGTTGCAGAAAGGATGCTGGTGGCATCATGATACAAGAAAAGCCACTATACAAAGGTTGCAGTATGCCGCCAATCAGTCCCATGTCATGATAAGCAGGTAGCCAAGTTACAAATTTACTACTGCAAGTATGTTCCATATATTGCCGTGTCACAGCAGCATTGTGTAACAGGTTGCCGTGACTGAGCATTACACCTTTGGGTGTGCCAGTAGAACCCGAAGTATATTGTAAAAAGGCTAGAGTTTCTTGATTAATTAACGGCTGTTGCCAAGCTGCTTCTATGCCAGGATTAAGGTTATCGGTGGTCAGCCAATGAAGATTATCTGTATCAAATTTATCGGTAAGTAAATTTTTTATTTGTGATGATATAACTGATGTCGTCAGGATGACTGCGGCTTGTGCGTCTTTTAAAATGGCTAAAATTCTAGGTGTGTTGCGCTGGTTGCGTGGTGGGTAAGCTGGAACGGCTACCACTCCAGCATACAGACAACCGAAAAAAGCAGCTAGGTAATCTAAGCCTGGTGGGTACAGCAGTAAGGCCCGTTGCCCAGTTAAATTTAATACTTGTAATTGAGATGCGATCGCACGAGAAAGTCTATCTAATTCTTGGTAATTTACTGTGATTTTTTGTGTTTCTCCATCTGGTAAGAATGTAAATGCGTCTGTATTATTTGTTTGTTTGGTGCTTCTATAACGCAGTAGATCCACGAGAGTGAAACAGTGATGAGGAATATCTCCAAGGTTATTAACAGGTTGAATCATTACGCTTTCAGCACCCTAATACAAACTAAGTCTTTTTAAATACAGCAGCAGTTTTACCCAGTTATCTCAAAGAAGAACCTGAGACAATCACTTTGTTCTCTCTGCGTAAGCCTCTAATTTTGCTATTGCAGTAAAAACAGATATTTCATTCAGAAGTTCTGACACTTCATATTATTAATGCTATTTACTATCAATAGCTATTACTGTAATTCAATTGGGAGTAATTTGCAACTACTAATACATAAGATTTAATTATCAATTAGTGAGATAACTATTAGTTTTATTATTTTGCAAAAAATTAGCAAAATGTCTGTAGAAGAATGATATTTCTATTCATACCCAGTTCTCAACCTTTAAAGTTAGGAAACAAAATTATTATTTTTAGTTAAAACCTTTGTTAGGCAAGGATTTAAGCCAAAAAAATGAGCCGGTCTGCTGATTATTTTGATTCTCTAGAACTCAATACTAGGTACTGGGAATATTTCCGGTAAAATTGGCTTGGGGCTTGAATTTCAATGACTATATCCTGGTGAAATATTCTGTCACCTCAAGTAGGATGAAAGTTATTAGTTAATGACAAAGGATTGTAATAATTTAAACTTTGCTCTAATATGATATTGCAAATAAGTTGTAATAGCTTACTGGACAAACCAGTATAAGTTAAGCGTAAGCGTTGGGTGTGAGGAGCAGAATGAAACTAGATCGGTTATTTCAAAGCCTGTTGCTGACAGGTGCTTTTTCTTTGGTGTTAACAACTCCTGTCTTTAGTAAGGAGAGACAAAAGATAGAATTACAGCCTTTTGATACCAGTGACACAAGTATAAGGGAGCAACAGATCGAACGCTCAAAGATCAAGTTGCCATTGACTGGTTCTCAAAAGTTAGTACAGTTAACAGAACAAGCAGTTATACAAATTACTGGTGTAAAAGTAAATCGCACCGATAAGGGTGTGGAGATTATTTTAGAGACTTCCAAAGGGGAGCAACTGCAACTATCGGACAAGAGTGAGGGTAATACATACATTACTGAAATTCGCAATGCTCAATTGCAACTTTCCAATGGTGAGACAACATTCCGTCAAGATCAGCCAACAGCAGGAATTACGCTCTTACAAGTAACTAATGAGGATCAGAATACTCTTCGGGTGACGCTGACAGGAGAATCGGGATTACCAAGCGTTGAGTTGTTTGATGGTGACGAGGGTTTGATTTTTGAAGTTGCATCAACAGCATCACCACAACCAACTACAGAATCACAACCACCCCAACCAACTACAGAATCACAGTCACCCCAACCTGAGCAGACAGTGAGCGAACCACCATCAGAAGAGGATGAGCGCATAGAATTAGTAGTGACGGCAACTCGTACTGAAGAAAATGTACTAAATATTCCGCGTTCTGTAACGGTAATTACTTCTGAACAGGTTGAGGAGCAATCTAAATTAAGTACCAATATAGCTGATATTCTGGCGAATACTGTTCCTGGCTTTGCTTCACCAACTAATCGTACTAATACATTTGGGCAAACTTTACGAGGTCGCAATATTTCCGTCTTAATTGACGGTGTTCCTCAAAATTCTAACTTGCAATCAATTCCTGCCGCACTCACAACCATCGATCCTAGTGCGATTGAACGAATTGAAGTTGTTCGTGGTCCCAATGCGATCTATGGTGGTCAAGCTACTGGTGGGGTTGTCAACATTATTACTAAGAGGCCAAGCGGTCAAAAACTAACTTCCACGACAAACATTGGTTTAGATACTTCTTTAACTCATTCCGCAGATAGTTTTGGCTATAACCTGTCGCACCAAATATCTGGGACAGAAGGGATTTTTGACTATACTGTAGGTGTTTCTCTGGTCACAACTGGGGGTTTTTATGATGCAGAAGGCGATCGCATTGCTAACTTTGCAGGTGATGATGACAGCACAAAAATAAATGCTTTGGCAAAGGTAGGAGTAGCATTATCGCCAGATCAGCGCCTACAATTTACCTTCAATCATTTTAATCAACAACAAGATACTAATTTTATTTCTGATGAAGCAGTTGATGACATTCCGGGAATTCAAAAATCGCGCGCTCTAAAGATACCAGATGGCACAACTGTGATTGGTGCTGATGATGGCTCATTCATCAAGAATACTTTATTGAGTTTAAATTACAATAACGAAAATATTTTCGGTAGCAAGCTACAAGGTCAAGCTTACTATCGTAATTATGGTTTTGGTGGAGGACTTCCTGATGATAATTTGGGTAGAAGATTAGATGCAATCACTCAGTCAGAAGGAGAATCTGAACAGTTGGGAGGAAGATTGCAAGTTGAGACTCCCTTCAACTCTCAAAAAACGGTGAGCTTGCTTTGGGGTGTTGACTATCAAAAAGAACAAAGTTCTCAAAGGTTCAATATTTTTGATCCTGTGGAATTTAAATCATCAGGTGGTCGAGTTTATCGCAAAATTGACGAGCGCGTTTTTGTTCCAGAGTATGACTTTAATGAACTGGGTATATTTGGTGAATTGCAATGGGAGGTTAGTGATAATCTGCGGTTGAGTGGTGGCTTACGTTATGTGAATATAGGTGTGAGTTTAGAGGATTACACAACCGCAGAATCTCCCCGTCGGAATATTCAAGGGGGCGAGCGCAGTTTTGATTCTACAGTTTTTAATGGCGGTATTGTCTATAAATTTACGCCAGAAGTTAGTGTTTTTGGTAACTTTGCTCAAGGGTTTTCCGTTCCTGATTTGGGTCGTGTCTTCCGCAGACCCCCTGGAGGTGTAGTCAATATTTTGGACTCTTTGCAACTGACGGAACCACAGAAAGTAGACAACTATGAAATTGGGGTTCGTGGTCAATGGGATAATCTACAAGCATCTGTGTCTGGTTTTTACAACTATTCTGACTTAGGTTCAGCTTTTAGCTTTAACAGTGAAACACAGTTCCTAGAGACTGTTCGCGCTCCTCAAAAAGTTTACGGTATAGAAGCTGCTGTTGATGTCCAACCTTCAGAGGGTTGGAAAGTGGGTGGTACAGCTACTTGGACGGAAGGTGAAAATGATCAAGACAATGATGGTAATTTTTTATCACTCAATAGTATTACAGTAGCACCTTTCAAATTGACAGCTTATGTAGAAAACCAAACTCTCAAAAGTTGGAGAAACAGACTACAACTACTGTATTCTGGTAATCGCGATCGCGCTTTTGATGATGGATCTGAAGATGGCAAAATTAGCAGCTACGTCACAGTAGATTACATCAGCAGTATCAAAATAGGTCAAGGAGAACTCCAAATAGGTATTCAGAACCTATTTAATAACCAATATTTCCCGGTTTACTCACAATACTTTGCTCCTTTGTTTGATAGTGCTAATTATGCTGGTCAAGGTAGAACCTTAAGTGTTGGATATCGGATTAGTTGGTAATAACTGAAATACATCCAGAAATAAAACATTTGTATGGTATGGCTTTGGAATAAAGTTTTGTACCTGATGTACCTGCAATCTAACGTAAATTTTCACTATTTTTTATAGGTGTATATTTTTTCACCTATAAAAAATATTTTTTCATGAAAATCAATCTAAGTTAGCAAATTTAATTCTGGGTCGTTTTACGAAGGAAATATATTGAGGATGCGTACCTTTTTTATTATTTGGTTTGGTCAATTAATATCAAATATTGGTAGCTACATGACCTATTTTGCTATCAAACTCTGGGTTTGGGAATTGACAAATCAGGTAACAACATTAGCTTTATTAAGCTTTTTTACGCTGATTCCTAGTATTTTAATTACAATGGTTTCGGGACTACTTGTAGACCGGATAAACAAAAAAATATTGATGATAATTGGGGATTTAGTAGCGGCTATATCTACCGTAATTATCTGTTATCTTTACTTAAATAACCAATTAGAAATTTGGCATCTTTACTTAACTGGTGCTGTGAATGGAGCTTTTAGTGAACTTCAATCCCTGGCATATTCAACATCAATTTCTATGCTAGTTCCCAAGCAACACTACACCCGCGCTACAAGTATGAATTCTGCTATTCATTACGGTTCAATTATTATAGCTCCAGGGTTGGCAGGTGTACTATATTATATAATTGGGTTCAGTGGAATTTTAGTTATTGATATTGTGACTTTTACAATAGCGATCGCCACTATTTTTGCAGTCAATATTCCCCAACCAAAAATCAACAAACAATCTCATGAAAATATTGGTTTTTGGCAAGAAATAATCTTTGGTTTTCGCTATCTTGTAGCACGTCCAAGTCTGTTAGCTGTTATCATAACTAATTCTTTATTTTGGTTCGTTCATGATATCGGTGCAACCTTGTTTTCTCCCATGATTTTAGCACGTACAGATAGTAACGCCACAGTCTTAGGTAGTATATCTTCCGCAGCAGGCTTGGGTGGGGTGATAGGAAGTATACTTTTTACTATTTGGGGTGGTTCTAAACGACGGATAAATGGTTTTTTATTAGGAATGATTGGTGCTGGAATCAGCAAAACAGTATTTGGTTTCGCACAAGGGTTAATGATTTGGATACCGGCGCAATTTTGTTCGTCTCTCAATTTTCCCATGTTGAAAAGTTCTAGTACAGCTATTTTGTTAAGTAAAGTTAAACCAGATGTACAAGGAAGAGTTTTTGCTACTGAATCTAGTATTCAACAAATTGTTTCGGCGATCGCTGTCTTTATTGCTGCTTTACTTGCAGACCATGTTTTTGAACCCGCAATGATGCCAGGAGGTATTCTCACACCTTTGTTTGGTGGTTTATTTGGCACTGGAAAAGGCGCAGGAATGGCAATTTTGTATGTGATATCTTCTTTGGGTTTATTGTTAGTTGGTTTGAGTGGATATGCTGACCCGAAACTCCGGAATGTGGAAACTATTTTACCTGATCATAATGTTGAATATCCAGAGTCAGCTAAGATACCTTAAAATTGTACTTAAGTAAACAAAAATAATCATTGATTATTGATAATAATTATAATTAACTGAAATTACCAACTCTGATTGTCTGGTTAATTATGAACAATTTTTTCTGTGCAGAAGAATCTTGTCAAGCAAAAGAAGACCCGATTGGTTGTGCATTAAATCGCCAATACTATATTTTAATCGAATTTCCACCACCTTGGACATCTCAACCCCTAGATTCCAAAGGCATTAGCAGTAAATTACAAGATTTGAAATCAGCTATTGATGAGAACGAATGTTCTCTAAGGTTGGTATTTATTTACAATGCTAGTTATTACCAAATTGGGAAAACTCGCCTAATTATCTATGAGCAGACAGAAAATTCATCTTCAGGATATAGCAAAAAAGAATATGTCCTAGCAGATATTGATGATGCAGTATCAATCATAGAAAAGTGTATCAAAAATGAATTGATTGAAGAATTTGAAGACACAAATATTCAAACTAGAGATTTTTTAGTATGTACTCATGGTAGCCATGATAAATGCTGCGCTAAATATGGCAATCCTTTTTATCGTCAAGCCCTAGCAACAGTAAAAGATTTATCATTATCTCATGTTCGAGTTTGGCAAAGTAGCCATTTTGGTGGACATCGTTTTGCACCAACTATGATCGACCTTCCAGAAGGGAGATATTATGGTAGATTAGACCAACAATCTTTTACTTCCATTTTGAGACAAACTGGTAATATTCAATGTTTAAAAAATGTCTATCGCGGTTGGGGAATTTTACCTTGGCAAGTGCAAATTTTAGAAAGAGAGTTGATGCTAAAATATGGTTGGGATTGGTTTAAATACAAAGTTCAAGGTCATGTAATTGAGGAGAACGAAGATGAAACTTTTAATAAAGTACAAATAACCTTTACAACACCTGATGGTATGGTTAACCATTACAAATGTAATGTAATTGAAGATGAAAGTAAAACTTTGATTTTTCGAGGACAATGCGGACACAATGAATTAGGAAATTTCCCTCAATTTGTTATTACAGAAATTGAGGAAATTAAAAAATTATTAATTGTAGTTTAATCAAAAGTAAAACTATTTTTATGTAAGTTGGGTAATCATTCCTATAATCCAGAAAATGTCAATTAAACATAATCTCTTAATTAGGGTGTTTACCCTCCTGCATTCCATAGTTTGTTATCGTCAAATCAAGTTAGTTATATTCAGTATATTCACAAGTTTAATAATTATTGGCTGTGGACTGAGTAACCCTAAAAACGTTACCCTTAATTCTGTGAATGTAACTTCAGAAATGCGATTAATAAAACACGCTATGGGTGAAACAAAAATACCTTTACATCCACAGCGAGTAGTTATATTAGGTGGCTTAGATAATGTTTTAGCTTTAGGAGTAAAACCAATAGCATGCACAACACTCAGTGATCTGAATTTTCCTGGTTACTTACAAAGTCTAACATCAGGAGTTGAAAAAATTGGTACTAATGGTCAACCAAATCTAGAAAAGATTTTATATCTTAAACCAGACTTAATTTTAGGTTTTTCTTGGGATGCTGAATTATATGAGCAACTATCCCAAATTGCCCCAACAGTATTAGCAGATGAAGAAAGAGAATGGAAAGATTGGTTGAAAAAATATGCGGAAGCGCTGGGAGAAACAGCAAAAGCTGAGAAATTATTACAAGAATATGAGCAAAGAATAGAAAGTCTACGTCAAAAAATGGGAGAAAACCTTTCCCAAACGAAAGTATCTTTAGTTAATTTTTGGGCTAATTATACTCGTCTGTATATGCACCGTTCTTTTAGTGGCTCGATCCTCAAAGAAATCGGTTTACTTCGTCCTCTATATGAAGATAAAGATAAAGTTCAGGAAAACATTTCTTTAGAATTAATTCCTCAAATCGGTGGTGATGTTATTTTCTTAATTCTCGGAGGACACAATGAATCAAGGTTGAAAAAATTCACCAATCATCCTCTGTGGTCGCAGTTACAAGCTGTACAACAAAATCGCATTTATCCAGTTACAGGTGATACCTGGGTTTCTGGATGGGGAATTATTGGAGCTAATCAAGTTTTAGATGACCTATTTAAATATTTGCATTAAATAGTTTTTTTCTCAAGTAGATAAACACATACTAATTGTCACCGTAGGGGTTTAGGAATGCTTAACCCCTACCAATTGCTGAGGATTTTCATCCCATCAAAATACTTTTCTTCCTTCTAAATGAGCATTAATTTCCTCTTTTGTTCGCCACACTGGACGCAACTTTTTTTCAGCGAATAGTTGCAATTGGTCGCTAATATGAGACGAACCCGGTTGAGTTGCATTTCCGTAGCTGGTAAGAGCCATTGCGCGGACTGGTTGAGAAAATTCTACTGCTGCTACAAAGGAGTCACCACCCACAGCTTGAAAACTTCCCTCAGCTGCTGGAGCAAAATCAACAACTCGAAATGTTCCCAAATATCCCTCAGCACCGTTACTTGGTAAATTGATATTGCCAGCACCCAGCCGAAAAACTTCTCCCCAGTCAATATCTAGACTACCGTAGGTCTTTTTTATTTCCTGTGCAACTTTTTCTAATAGTTCTACAGCCGCTTGGGGGTTAGCTAAACCATCGGGGGTGGTGCGTGGTTGGGTTTCATCCCAACGTTGACTAAATGCTTCATCAAAGTCTAATTTGTCTGCCCAAGCAGCAAACAATACCGCACCTTTACTATTAGCATTTGCTTGTCTATCCCATTTAGCTAAGACCTCAGCCGCTTGTTTTGCTAATTCATTTCCTTGTTGTGCAGCCGGAATCAAATCATCAAGAATTCGGTCTGCTAATTCCATGCGTGTAGAATGCTTGTAGGTAATCATTTCCTCAAAGGAAATACTGTCATCTTCAGCTAACATTCGGGCAGAACGCTGCGCTCGGAAGTTTATTGAACCTCGTGGTGCCATATATGATGGATAATTATCGGCTTTGATAGCGGTGGGAAAAGTAGTTGTCCAAGGTGAATCATTAGCATTTTGTAACCAACCACTGGGGGGATCAATTACTTTTGGTAAATCTTGATAAGGGTGAAATTTAGTCCACAGAGTTTTGGATGTGTCCCCAGGAATAATGCCTTGCCAATATTTAAAGTCTCCCTCCTTACGCACGGGAACTAAACCATTAAATAGGTGCATAATATGTCCTTTACGGTCGGCATAAATGATAGTAAACATGGGTAGTTGCAACCGTTGTACTGCTCTTTCAAATGCAGTGAGATTTTTTGCGGTTGCCATATCCCACCACTGCGTTAATATGCCTGCACTATCTTGACCAACGACCCGTAGCGCCACGGCTTCACTTTTAGTCTCGCTGACTACAGGACCGTGAATAGAGTTCTTGACTGACAATTTTTGCTCTCGTAAGGAGCCATTTTTTTGTTTAATTTTTAGTGAAAAGGTTGTTGTTTCAAAGGGGAGAACTTTGTGATCGAAAAGATAACCATCTTTCTGTAATTTCAGTTTGTAGGCATCCCAGCCATCATGGGTGTTAACGGTGTGAGTCCAACCTAAATTATCATTGAAGGCGATCGCTAAGACGGGAATACCTACGAGTGTTGCTCCGTAAGCATCAATTCCTGGTGCGGTAATTTGTGCTTCGTACCATAAAAATAAATCTCCCCAAGGCAAGTGGGGATTTGCCAGCAACATCGCTTTACCATTAGCAGAATGTTTCGGTGCGATCGCCCAACCATTAGAACCAGGAGCAGACTTTGTATCGTTAATATCTGCAACTCTTCCTGGATCAACGACAAACGTAAACAGCAATACCCTTTGCAGGTGACTAAGTACATCCTGGGGTGTAACAGGTAGTACCACTTTTACTTCCTCGTCAATTAAATCAGGATGTTCTTTGGCATAGGCATTAATCCCCGCAGTAAAGGCATCTAGATAACTGCGAAACCCAGAACTTTGTGCTTTATACCAAGAACTAGTACGTTTGGATACACCCATTGTCAGTACCCACTTGTCTGACTCTAAATACTTCTCTCCCCAATATTCAGCTGCTCTTCCTCTTGCTTGCCCATAGAGGCGTAAAAGCAAGTTAGCGTGACTTTGCATCTGCGCCCAACCAAATGCCTGAAATGCACCCTGGGGGTTATTACCGTAAATATGCGGTATGCCGTAAGTATCCCAAAGGATTTCTGTTGCTCTGGGGACTGCACTTAAACTTTGGCAGATCAGCACCAAACTAAATATGATGCTAAGTAAAAAAGGTAAAAATCTTTGTGATTTTTTTCGCCAATCTAGAGAATAACCAAATTTAGTTTTTGTAGGAATAAACATTGTATTCATTTGTAAGAAAACTCTCAAGATTCTTCGGCACAGAAGAATTTTTTCATCATCAACTTAAAAATCAAATTTTATCATATCAGTAAATAATAATTATTCTTGATAAGTAGATAAAAAATATATAGATTTTAATAGAGTTTTATGTCCACAAATACTGAATATTGTAATAAATTTTTACAAATCAAAACAAAACTATCCTATTAAGGAGTTAATTATCAACATTTCATAACATCGTCCATCGATGTCAAATAAGTTCTATAGGACTCATATTTGATTTTTGTTGGCGTAGCCTGCGCTTTGCGCTTAAGAACACAGTACAACTATGGCAGTAATAGAAGCTGATTAGAGGCGATCGCGTGTAATGGTTGTAAAGAAACATTTCTGTTTCAGAGGAGAGCGTTAGTTCAATTTTTATTTTTAAATAAATAAGAATTTATGCTATTAAGTCTTATATGCACTTAAGATAATTATCAACTAATTTAAACTTTCTTGAGCAGAAATATCAGATTGATAATGAGTAAATTAACTTCCTCTTTCAACAGAGGATTTTTACAGTCCTTAATTTTACCTCTTGGGGGTTTAGTTTTAGGATTGCTAATTCTCGTAATATGTCTCATTTTCAGCGTTACTTTCGGCGCGGCAGAGATCCCCTGGCAGACAGTTTATACAGCCTTGATTGACTTTGATGGCTCTAAAGACCATTTAATTATTCGTACAGTCAGACTACCGCGATCGCTCCTCGCTGTCATCGTAGGTGCAGCCATCTCTGTATCTGGCGCATTAATGCAAGGTATAACCCGCAACCCCTTAGCCGACCCAGGTATTTTAGGAATTAACGCCGGTGCATCCTTCGCTATTGTCATCACTATCTTTATCTTTGGTAGGTCTTCTGCACCCAGTATTTATATTTGGTATGCCTTCGCAGGTGCAGGAATTACCGCTATCAGCGTTTATTTTTTAGCTTCCCTTGGTCGTAGTGGCATAACTCCACTCAATCTAACTATGGCAGGTGCAGCTATTAGTGCCTTACTCGCATCACTAATTACTACCATTTTAATTATCAGTCAAAGCACATTAGAAGAAATTCGCTTTTGGTTAGCAGGTTCCTTAGCTGGTGCTGATGCCAGTCTCATTACTCAAGTATTACCTTACATTTGTATTGGCTTAATCTTGGCATTCCTGCTGGGAAGACAAATCACCATACTTAGTTTGGGAGAAGATATCGCCCAAGGATTAGGACAACAAACCCTATGGATAAAAATCGCCGCCGCCATTAGTGTTTTTTTGCTGCAAGGTAGTGCAGTAGCAGTTGCTGGCGGGATTGGATTTATTGGTTTAGTGGTTCCCCACATGGTGCGCTTCTTCGTTGGGGTAGATTATCGATGGATTTTACCTTATAGCGCCCTTTTCGGCTCAATTCTCCTTTTAAGTTCAGATATATTTGCCCGATTGGTAATTCGACCCCAAGAAATACCCGTAGGGATTATGACAGCCTTAGTCGGTGCGCCATTCTTCATTTATTTAGCCAAAAATAAAATCAAAAAATGAGGAATAACAGCTTAATTTTTCGTTCTAAAACATTTCCGATTTCTTTCCGCCTGCAAAAACGTGTTCCCATTGTTTTACTCATCCTCGTAATCATTACTTTGGTAACAATGGTAATTAGCACTTCGATTGGCGAATATCCCACACCACCCCTAGCCGTAATTCAAACAGTTTTGGGCATAGATACAGGAAAGCCAGAATATGCTTTTGTAATCAATACTCTCAGATTACCAAGAACATTAACAGCTGGACTTGTGGGCATGGCCTTAGCAATTTCCGGCACAATTATGCAAGGTATCACCAAAAATCCCTTAGCAGATCCGGGTATTATTGGCATTAATGCAGGTGCTGGTTTAGCGGCCGTGGCCTTAATTGTGCTGTTTCCCAACTTACCTGCGGGAAGTTTGCCTTTAGCCGCCTTTGCTGGTGCTTTAGCTGCTTCTGTAGTCATTTACCTACTAGCTTATGATAGTGGGACTCATCCCATTCGCCTGATTTTAATTGGTGTAGGAATTTCTGCTGTCACTGGTGCTTGTACCAGCCTATTAGTGACATTTGGCGAGATTAACAATGTTACTCAAGCCTTAGTTTGGCTAGCTGGTAGTGTTTATGGCCGCAGTTGGGAACAGCTAATAGCTTTATTACCTTGGTTGATTGTATTTATCCCTTTAGCTTTAGTTACCGCCCCACAATTAAACGCTTTAGCTTTAGGCGATGAAATAGCAAAAGGTTTAGGTAGTCGCGTAGAGTGGCAACGGAGTTTTTTAATATTAATTAGTGCCGCACTTTCTGGTGCAGCAGTCGCCACTGCTGGAACCATTGGTTTTGTGGGATTAATTGCGCCTCACATTGCCCGTCAGTTAGTAGGTGGTAATCATCAAGGTTTAATTCCCGTATCGGCGATATGGGGAGCGATGCTTGTAGTTATCGCTGATTTATTGGGCAGAATTATTTTCGTTCCCGTGGAACTACCTTGTGGAATTGTGACTGCGGTAATTGGCGCTCCTTACTTCATATATCTATTAGTAAAAACTCAGAAAAAATGAAATTAGATACTCAAATTGCCCATCAACTATCAGCTAACAACTTAACTTTAGGTTACGATGGTGTAACTATAGTCAAAAATTTAGATTTGACTATCCCCCAAGGAAAAATTACTGCCTTAGTTGGTGCTAATGGTTGCGGTAAATCTACACTTCTGCGCGGGTTAGCCAGGTTGTTAAAACCGCACGGAGGTACAGTTTATTTGGATGCGGCAGATTTGTTTAAGTTATCCACAAAAGATGTCGCTAAAAAATTAGGAATTCTGGCTCAGGGTCCAGTTGCACCAGAAGGTTTAACTGTAAGGGATTTAGTGGCTTGTGGCAGGTTTCCTTATCAAAATTGGCTACAGCAATGGACTAAAGAAGATGAACGGTTTGTAGAGATAGCCTTAGAAACTACTAGAATGAAAGAACTCGCTGAACGTGAGTTAGATACCCTTTCTGGTGGACAGCGACAACGGGCTTGGATTGCGATGGCATTGGCGCAGAATACAAATATATTACTATTAGATGAACCGACAACATTTTTAGATTTGGCACATCAAATTGAAGTTTTAGATTTGCTATGGGAATTAAACCAAAATCATGGTAGAACTTTAGTGATGGTGTTGCATGATTTAAACCAAGCTTGTCGTTATGCAGATTATTTGGTGGCGGTAAAGCAGGGTAGGGTTTATACTTGTGGTACGCCAGAAGAAGTGATGAATAAAACCACTGTGCAAGAAGTATTTGGATTAGATTCCCAGATTGTTACAGACCCAGTTACTGGGACACCAATGTGTATCCCCATTAGTCGGATACGGTGTTTGTAAACAATTGAAAATTCAAAAACGATTTTGAGCTTGTAGCTTGATCATAAATTCATTTTACCCGTTGCTTTGACTGAAGTGTTTAAAGGGAATCTCAATCCAAAATTCTGTACCTTTGCCTATTTCCGACAGACACTCCATTGATCCCTCATGTTTCTCTACAATAATCTGATAGCTAATTGCTAGCCCCAGTCCTGTACCCTTACCAACTGACTTGGTGGTGAAAAACGGGTCAAAAATGCGCGTTTTCACTTGTTCAGTCATTCCCATACCGTTGTCTACAATGCCAATTAGCAGCCGCGATTGCTCTGTGTCGATTTTAGTAGAAATCCAAATTGTCGGTTGAGTTTGAGAATTCTCGCCCTTGACCATGATTCTAGATGACTCTAATGCATCAATAGCATTACTGAGAATATTCATAAATACCTGATTCATCTGACCAGCAAAACATTCTATGCGGGGTAAATTTGCATAATCTTTAATTACTTGAACACTCCTCATATTGGCAGTTGATTTTAGCCGATGTTGTAAAATTAATAAAGTATTTTCAATGCCTTCATGTAAATCAACAGGCTTATTTTCAGCCTCATCTAAACGAGAAAAGTTTCGTAGTGATAAGACTATTGAACGGATACGATCAGTACCAATTTGCATTGAAGATATTGTTTTTGGTAAGTCTTCTACCAAAAATTCTAAATCAATTTCTTCGATTAATGAGTGAATTTGCTCATTGGGCTGGGGATAGTTCAATTTATAGAGATTTAATAGTTCTAGTAGTTGTTGAATGTAATTATTAGCGTGGGATAGGTTGCCGTAGATAAAGTTAACTGGGTTGTTGATTTCGTGGGCTACACCTGCTACTAATTGCCCTAAACTGGACATTTTTTCTGTTTGAATCAATTTGGATTGGGTTTCTCGCAGTTGCAACAAAGCTTGTTCTAATTGTCCAGCTTTAGCCTTGGCTTGGATTTCGGCATTACAGCTTTGTTCGTAGAGTTCGGCTTGTTGAATGGCGATCGCCGCTTGATCTGCAAGCTGTTGTAGTAAATCAATTTCTGCATCCTGCCAGTTTCTGGGAGCATGACATTGATGCACAATCAGTAATCCCCAGAGTTTCTGACTAATATTGATTGGCACAATTAAGTTAGCTTTGATTTGCAGATTTTGCAAAAACTCTCGATGACAATCACTTAAAATCTCTTTGGAAACATTGTTAATTGCTCTTGTTCTGCCCCGCGAGTATAAACCTGCCATCTCATCAGAAAAGCATCCTAGTGGTGCGTTCATTCCTAACAGCGACGAGAATTGGCCATGGATCTCTTCGACAATGACTCCGCCACCAACTTCACCCATCAGCTGATAAATTACTACTCGGTCTGCATTTAGTAGGGGACGGACTTCCTCAACAATGGCTTGCAAGGTAGCTTTCAAGTCCAATGTACTGCGGATTTGCTCTGTAACTTGCTTGATTGCTTTGGTAAGCAGTAATGATTTTTCTAGTTCAGCAGTTTGTTCTTTTACCCGAAATTCTAAGTTGGTATTCAGCGCCTGCACTTGTTGGTACATTTGCTGCTGGTGAATTGCCATGGAAAAGTGATAGGACAAAGCTTGTCCTAGGGAAATTTCTTCGGGTTTCCATTCCCGTGCTTCTCCCTTTCTTTGTTCTCGCCAAAGTTCAAAGGAAAATCGGGGTAGTTTTTGGCGCTGATTTGGATCATGCTGTCCCGCCCACAAAATTTCGCTGTCAAATGCAGGGCGAAAAATACTGATCACACCCAGAAAATTTTGGCGGTCATGTAGAGGAATTACCAGGAGTCCGCGAATCTGAGTTGATTGGAATGCAGTAGCCAAAACTCTTAACAGTGGTTCTTTGTAGAGGTCACTAATTGCCCAAATATGTCCCGGTTTAAATTCCGCCATCCAGTTTTGCCAGACTGGATGTTGTTCAATGGTGGTGTTTTTTAAGTGATATAGGAGTTGCGGCTGTTCGCCTGATGTGTATATTTCACTACTGTGAGCAATATAAATTCTTCCACCTATGGCACCAAATGCGGTAATAACTTCTTTTAGTGCATCTTGTAATTGGATTGTGGGTAGTTGATGCAGCAGCGTGGTAACTCTGTTAATTGTGGCTTCTCGTTCTTGCTGGGTACGGGCTTCGGTGAGTAAATTACTTTGAGCGATCGCGATCATGACCTGATCTGCAACTTGTTGGACTATTTTGAGTTCCCGCTTCAAAATCGTGCGTGGTTGGCTGTGATGCGATACTAGCAGTCCCCACAGTTGCCGTTTTGCTGGTTTCACTGCTGGGTCTTGATGTAATATTGGTACAACCAGCGAAGACTGTACCCCCATTGCTTTTAAGTATTGAATGTGACAGGGGTCTATCTGCCGATAATGAATATTCTCTGTTCGGTATTTGTCTGTTTCTCCGAAGTTGATTGGTGATGATAGTCCTATTTTCCCCGCAGCCACATCTACTATGGAACGTTGCTGTACTTTGACAAACATCTCTTTGGCTTCTGAGGGGATATCATCGGCTGGGAAGTGCAACCCTAATAGCGATGGTAGACGCTGTTGATCAATAGATTCGGCAATGACTTCACCGCTACTATCTGCGTCAAATCGATACACCATTACTCGGTCTGTAGCCAAAAATAAACGCACTTCGGCAACAGTAGCGGCTAATATCTCTTGAAGTTCAAGCGATCGCCTAATCTGGTTTGTGATCCGATGCAATAAATTTTCCTGGTTAAAAATTGGCTGCAAACCCTTGGCGTTATCAGTAAATTCCATTGCTGGTACACTAAAAAATAATACGAGGACTTTTTGAAACCTTTTAATCTATACTAGTTTTCAGTAGCATTCCTGATTTTTAACGGGTCTCAGGTTAATAAAAGCTTATGAATAACTTAATCTTATATCTTCAATAGGGAAATGTATAGAGTCAGGCTATTCAGAGGAGAAAACGTCAATGGGTTATCTATAATCATAACCACTCCTCCGCAAATTTAACATTCAACACCCATTAATTCAGTGATTTCAACTAGAAAATTTGCTGAAAATCGTTAATATCGAAAAAATTTTCCCAAAACTCGATAAATCTAGACAAACCAGACATAAAATAGTTTTGGTATTTTATAGGGACAGCAATTGGATACCATCCACAGACAGAACGCCCGTAAGCTAGGGGCTGCACCACCAGAGATGTAAAACAAAACTTTTTGAGTGCAATAAATATAGACCTAACCCCCAGCCCCTTCCCTACAAGGGAAGGAGAGTAACAGGAGAGGTCAAAGTGTATTGGTTCCAAATGATAACCGCTATCAGAGGAAGTGATAGCAATTAATTAAATTGCCCCAATTTCTTTTAAATACACCCTAGTAAATGGTTCATGCTCTCCTAATGTGTAATCTTCAATTAAGCCCCGACGACGGATAGAAACGTCGTTCTGTTTCTTAATCACCACAGTAGAATAATCAAAGACATCCCGCGCTAACATCATCTCTGTTTCTGTGGGATTATTTAAAACCACCATATTACTTCCCTGGTAAAACATCCCCTCTGCTTCTAAAATCGATTCTTCATACTCAGTAATTAATAAATCAAGCTTGGGATTACGTAGCAAAATTTGGACGTTACTATTGTAATCGTTGCATAATGCTTTTTGTGACCGATTTACAAACATTGCATCATGGCAAACAGCACCTATTGTCCAGTCAGGATGTTGCGAGAGAATATGGTCAATTGTTTCTTGCAATTCCTCAACGGAAATTTTATTAAAGGTGATTATAGGTATCCGCGAATTTACCCCAGATTCAAAAAAGCTTTCTAAAATCCGGGAAGATACATCAATACTGTCACCAACAGTAGGATTCAGATGCATCAAAATTCCCGGTGCGGCGTTGATTTCCAAAATTGCGAAGTTACTACTTATCTTCCAAGATTCTGACAGATTTTCAGCAATGATATCAATACCCAGGCAAGTTAGCCGGAAGTGTTGAGCAATGTCTTGGGCTAAGATAATATTATCATCATGAATTGTGGATGTAGCATTGATGCTCATGCCTCCTGCTGAAAGATTGGCAACTTTGCGAAGATAAACAGTGCGTCCTTTTTTAATCACACTGTTCAAGGAAAAACCTTGTTGATCTAGGTAAAGTTCCATCGCTTCATCACACTGTATCTTAGACATCGCTGAGGTGGGTGTATCTAAGCGTGCTGGTTGGCCATTTTCAGCGTGGATTAACTGTGCAATAGTTGAGTAACCATCGCCTATAACTGATGCAGGACGGCGTTCCGTGGCGGCGACAAATTTACCATTCACACACAATAAGCGAAAGTCTGTTCCCGAAATGCTTTTTTCGACAATTATCCGCCTTGGTTGGTCTTCGGGAATTGCTACTAATGCCTGATTATAAGCAGATTTTAGTTGTCTGGAATCGCGCACATCAGCTGTAACGCCAATTCCTTTGTGACCAACTACGGGTTTAACTGCTACTGGGTAACCAATTTCTCTTGCTACCGCCAAGGCTTCTTTCTCCGAAAAAACAATATCACCTTCTGGTATTGGTAAACCCAATGAATGCATGAATATTTTGCATTCATCTTTACGGGTGGTGAAATCTGAATCTATGTGGCTATCGCAGTCAAAGGTTGTGGCTATTCCACGAACTTGTTTTTTGCCATAGCCATATTGCATGAGTGCTTCTGACCACAGATAAATGGTGGGAATACCTTTTTCGTAAGCTGTTCGCAACAGGGCGTAAACTGTGGGACCGCCGTAGACAGATTCGCGGAATCGTTTTTGAAGAATTAGCAGTTCTTGATCAAAGAAGAAATTTTTGTCTTGGTTGATGGCTTCAAACCAATCCCAGACAAGGTAAACTACTGCTCTAGTGGTGCGTTCATGCAAGGATTGAATGCTAATGCACGCATAATCTGGATATGGTTTGACACTCCAACGCTTGAGGTGTAATCCCATGTCTAACTTACCTACTTCTGAGGCAACTCTGGCAAAGAGATGGGCGTGGGATTCGTAAGTTTCTTGGCTGAGATGCGGATAGCGATCGCCTATCCTCGAAATATAATCTGCAATGGGTAGCGGCTGTCTAGACGAAATCAGAGCCAAGTCAAATACTAGCGCCCCTGTCTCTAAATATGGGTTAGGACCCAGGTAATGCTTGAAGTTAAAAATATCGAATATATCAGTTTTTCTAGCATTAATGCGGACTAATCCGTTGCTTTTCTGTTGAATCATTGATAATACACCTTCAGCTAAACAGCCTGAATCTGTAATTTAATTTATTGATTAGTTAGATTTATGGATTGTAGTCGAGTTTAGATGATGATTTGGCACTTATTTAGGTTTTTTACCTTCTACCACATTTTGACACATTAATTATACAATTATTTCTCAGCATTTCCAACCACTGCACAACATAATTCCATCCCACGACTCATAAAGTAAAAAATGTCCGTCATCAAAGAGGATGAATCATCAAATATATAACTTTTGAAAGATGAAATTGATTTACAAATTTTTTATACTCCGATCAGACATCTTGTGAAAAAGAACAACACATGAATTATCCGTACAAGGGTCATGGATAAAGCTGATTTGAATTCGGTCGATGACCAAAATAAATTTCCAGGAGAAATCAACCCATGAACAGTACACAAGCTGCTCTCAGAGATGAAGTTCGTGAACTGGCTGATGAAGCTTTTCACCGCAAGCTAATTTCTGGTCATGGAGATGGAGCAGACATGAATGAGTATCAAATTGTTTACCAGGGTAAGCCCAGGCATATCGCACTCGAACAAGCTCGGTTTTTTTTAATTAACTTGCTTCATAGAAGCCAAGTTCATTAGAGCTTTTCAATTAAAGCTATGACTTCAAAGATGCCATAGTCATTAGTCTGAGTGACTACGAACAAGTGTAAAGGTGGCAAGTGAGGACTCTACAAAAGTAACTTTTGTTCAACCACAAACTATTTTTACTCATGGCAGAATTAACCTAAAATTACCCACTAGTGGCTCACAAATATGCCTCTAGAGATAACTCTAGAGGCTATTAAATATTGAGGTCTAATTGAGTGACTGCTAATTATCGATAAGTTAATGTTACTACTTTTTTTTAATCTATCAAACGGATGATTTTCTGGCTCTAATTGTCATGTTTTATTGAAATTAATTAATTTATCTCAGGAGTGATCATGACAGACAGTACAACTAAACGCCAACTAGTGATTATTGGCGGCGCTGAAGACAGAGACGGAGATTCCCAAATTCTGCGGGAGTTTGTGCGCCGGGCTGGAGGTATCAAGGCGAAAATTGTAATTATGACGGCGGCGACAGAACTACCAAGGGATGTAGGAGAGGATTATATTCGAGTGTTTGAGCGTCTAGGCGCTGAAGGTGTTCGGATAATTGACACAGCAACCCGTGAGGACGCGTCTTCATCCACAGCTTTGGAGGCGATCGCTCAAGCAACTGGTATATTTTTTACAGGGGGAGACCAGGCTCGCATCACCAGCATCCTCAAAGATACTGAAATAGAAGCCGCAATTCATCAACGCTTCTCTGAAGGTATAGTTGTAGCTGGGACAAGCGCCGGAGCCGCAATCATGCCTGATAAAATGATTGTGGAAGGCGATTCTGAAACTCATCCGCGAATCGAAATTGTGGAGATGGCTCCGGGTCTTGGTTTTCTCCCTGGTGTAATCATTGACCAGCATTTTTCGCAGCGCGGACGCTTGGGACGCTTACTTTCGGCTTTAGTCCAAGAACCCGCCGAATTAGGATTTGGCATCGATGAGAATACGGCAATGGTAGTGACTGATCATCAAATTGAAGTCATTGGAGAAGGTTCGGTGACAATTATTGATGAATCAGAAACTACATATAACAATATGGGCGAAATCCTCAAAGATGAGCCATTGGCGATTTTTGGAGCAAAACTTCACATCCTACCACCTGGCTATAAATTTGACCTCAAAACCCGTCAGCCCATATTGAATCAAAGCCCTGTGACCAATGTCTCCAGCTCAGTTGCTTCCACCAACATCTAACTTTTAGTTATCTTTTTCCATACAGCAAAAATACTCATTGCCGAGTCATACCCGCAAATTGAGGGCTGTGATATCATAGGAGACTGCTGCATACATTTAAAATAACTAGAAAGTGAATCGATTATGGCACTGACGCAACAGCGCAAACAAGAAATAATGTCGAACTATCAAGTTCACGAAACCGATACTGGATCTGCCGAAGTTCAAGTAGCCATGCTGACCGACCGCATTAGTCGTCTAAGCTTACATCTCCAGGGAAATAAAAAAGACCATTCTTCCCGTCGAGGATTATTGAAGATGATTGGTCAGCGCAAGCGTCTTCTCTCCTATATTCAGCAAGGTAGTCGGGAAAAATATCAAGCTTTAATTGCTCGTCTCGGTATTCGTGGATAGGAACTATCGCTTATGTCTGCTGAAGAATCTGAGCGCAATAGCTTACCTTTTGAACCAAAAACAAAGCGCCAAAAACCCCCGAAAGCTGTAAGCCAACCACAAGCACAGCCAAAACCTTCACAAAAACAAGCTAATAAGCAGCCACCCTTTAATAAGGAAGAAATGGCAATTCCCCAAGTTGTTAGCCAAAGAATGATCCGGCGGGTGGCTGGATTCTGTGGTGTACCAACAGCTTTGGGGATTACAACCCTAGTAGTTAGCTATTTGCTGGCTATTTATTCCGAGATCCAATTGCCTCCGATTGCGGTGTTATTGGTGAATATGGGATTATTTGGTATAGGAGTTGTAGGGATAACTTATGGTGTTCTCTCAGCCTCATGGGATGAAGAAAGAGCCGGAAGCCTTTTGGGTTTGGGTGAATTTAGTACCAATTGGGGTCGAATGGTGGAAGTTTGGCGCGAAACTCGGCAAAAAAACGTATGATGTTTGGCGCTCAGATACCAGAATAACTGCTAATGTTGAAGTGGAAATTTCCTAACTTCAACATTACCAAATAAAAATTAATGATGTTTGCTAAAATATAATACTCAGCCGCAAAATAACTGAGCGCCCTCTGTTTTACCAGCATAAAAATTTTCGTTTTGGCTCACTAAATATTTAAACTAAATTTCCATTAAATACAAAAAAACAAGATAAATTGGCTCCTACTTGTTTGAGGTTTAAGTCAACTAATCAAGGAATTTAAAATGATTGTAGTCATGAAAAGCGGTTGTCCAGAAATGGAAATTAACCGCATTAGCGATGAACTAATTAGCTGGGGACTAATACCAGAAAAAATTATCGGTCAAAATAAGGTAGTAATTGGTCTAGTAGGTGAAACAGCTAGCTTAGACCCGTTACAAATTCAAGAACTTAGCCCCTGGATTGAGCAAGTTTTGCGGGTAGAGTTACCATACAAACGGGCGAGCCGTCAGTTCCGTCACGGGGAAGCTTCTGAGGTGGTGGTTAATACTCCCAATGGCGATGTGGTATTTGGCGAACACCATTCCTTAGTAGTTGTTGCTGGCCCTTGCTCAGTAGAAAATGAAGAAATGATTGTGGAAACGGCACTGCGCGTTAAAGCCGCAGGAGCTAAGTTTTTACGTGGTGGCGCATACAAACCCCGAACTTCTCCCTATGCCTTTCAAGGTCATGGTGAGAGTGCTTTAGCATTGTTGGCAAAGGCGCGGCAAGTAAGTGGTTTGGGCATTATTACTGAAGTAATGGATACTGCCGAACTGGATATAATTGCTGAGGTTGCTGATGTCATCCAGGTGGGCGCAAGAAATATGCAAAACTTCTCTTTGCTGAAAAAAGTGGGCGCGCAACCAAAACCAATTCTTTTAAAGCGGGGAATGGCTGCTACTATTGAAGATTGGTTGATGGCAGCTGAGTATATTTTGGCAGCAGGAAATCCAAATGTGATTTTATGTGAGCGGGGAATTCGCACTTTTGACCGCCAGCACACTCGCAACACTTTGGATTTATCGGTAGTACCAGTATTGCGAAAACTCACTCATTTGCCAATTATGATTGACCCCAGTCATGGCACAGGCTGGTCTGAATTTGTGCCGGCGATGGCTATGGCTGCGATCGCAGCTGGAACTGATTCTTTAATGATTGAGGTTCACCCCAACCCTGCTAAAGCCTTATCTGATGGACCGCAATCTGTGACACCAGAACGTTTTGATTACTTAATGCAACAATTAGGCGTGATTGGTAAGGCTGTCGGACGTTGGCCGCAACCAGTTGTTGCTGTAACTAATTCCTAATTTTTGCCGCTTTGCATTAGACAGCTGGACATAAAAAATGTAGAGACGTTGTGTACAACGTCTCTACAAAAATTCACCGAAGAGGCATATTCAAATTTAGTCGATGTCTATGACTCGGATTTTTTAACGCCTTCTGCCGCCAGAACCAAATGAGCGACTGCGACTACCTGTAGAACGTCCCCCAGAACCAAAACCACTACCAGTGTTCCGTCTGGTGGCTCCGGATCTGTTAGAAGGTTTCAGATTACTGCTACCAAAGCCGGAACCACTAGGGCGATTACCTGTATTGGTACGGGGTGTATTGCGTCGTACATTTGAAGTAGCAGGAGCTGATCTTCTAATGTTTCCTGTGGTGCGGAAGGTTGTGCGATTGCGCTCAACTGCGGGTGGTGCATTGTAGCGAGTTCGATAGTTACTAACCGCTTGATTGTAGGTACTACCATAACCGCCATAGCCACTTAAAACTCCTCCACGCTGATAGACAGGTGGTACATAGTATTGGGGTCTAAATAACATATTACCGATGACTTGACCAGCGATATTACCAGCTACAGCCCCGGCAAAAGGAGCCCAAAAGTTACTTTCTCGTCGCACTACGACTGTTTCTTGTTGTCCTGTTTGGGGATTGGTTTGTGTTTCGGTGACGTTGTGAACGTATTCAATTTTGAAGTCTTCTGTCATATACAAGGCGGGTTGTCCGTTCTCCACCTTTAAAGCAGTCTTTTTTCCCTCCTTGATTTCTTCATCGGTTAGCCGTGCCATTTGCAAATTTTCGGTTTTAAAGGTTGGGGGTGTACTGTTGAGTAAAAACAGTGTATATTCCCCTGTTCCATCGTCAAAAGTAGCTTGCTGCACCTCATATTGACCATCACTCAGCTTTGTAGCTGTAGAGGTGCGGCTGACGTTTCTACTTTGAGAGTTAGTTTCGTTTGAACTTCCACAGCCAACAGTTGTTAAGCACAAAGTCAGTGCTAAAAACACAACTGTAAATTTTCGTAATACTGTCATGAGCATTTTACTATTTCCTATTTTTCAGCTTAACAAGCTTTAATTGGGGTGGTGATGTAGAGAATACCCAACAAGTTACAAAGGAATTAATTCTGGGTAATATTGCAACAGCTGATCATTGGTCAGTTCATCACCTAGCTGTGCTGGGGAGTAATGTACCTGAATGGCTCGCAGTTTTTCTTTAAAGTGCAAATTGATTAAAGCTTTTAAAGCATCCTTTAAGGCTGGGATGTTGGAAAGGTCAGTTTCTAAATCGGGAACTTCACCTTCATAAGCTACAGTGAGCATGACAATGACGTTACGGGTTACAGGTACGGAAAAAGATTCATTTAAACCAGAATCGGAACTGTCATCCAATGCTGCACCGTAGCGTTCGCCAGAGTCGCTAAATAATTCATTGACGTAATCTCCCGCTTCGCCTTCATCCCAGAATACTTCACCTTCATTGGACTCGGAAAGCCAAGCTTCATCATATCGCAATAAAGTTTCGCAAATTTCGACTAATCCTTCTCCTAGCTCTTTCAAGTCACCATCAGATGCGATCGCTGACCGTGCTGTACTATTTAAGACTCCCAGGATTGGTGCGACATCAGACCCGGCTAAATGCAAAAACAAGCGACAGACGACATAGCGCGTCCGTCCCATCATTTTATTAAACGCTCGCATTTGCTTCCTCCATAATTTTGATCCATACACTGCAAAATCATATCTCTACTATTAACTTATATAGTGAAAGCTGTTAATAAAATCCACAACCATATTTACAGCAGGTGGTATGAATGTAGCAGGTTTGCTAGATATTTTAGGTAAAAATATCGTATTTGGATCAGAGGAATTAATAAATCGTTTACCAAAGTTAGGGTGATCATACACAGTTAAACTTTGATCGCTGGAATTTGTCAATATGGTCTTGGTAGGTCTTTTACAGAAATTTAATTGCGCGGCTAATTCTAAATTTCTTTTCATTTCTTTAATTATCCGAGCCTGACTAATAGCGTCGTGGATGAGGTTATTTAATTCCTTGATTCTATCGGGTGCTTTTAGCCCTAGCTGAAATACATCTCCTTTTTCTAACATTTCCAGCATTCTGTAAATATTTTTTTGAGTATTAAAAGCATCTAAAAATGGCAGAATAGCGATACAAGCTGTAGGTAATAAGGCTTGGTCATTGTCTACTGGGAAAGTCAAGACAGTACGACGACGACTAATTTCTAAGCTGGGGGGTTGTTTAATCCCGGAATATTTTTGAGCAATTTGGTAATAAGAACCAGCCAGAGCAAAATTAGCTTCGTGTTCTAGGGGCGCATCAATAATAATCCGGATTGTGGGTGCTGTTTCATTGAAAAAGTCTCGTGCATCTTCACCGGCAAATTTTTGAATAATCGAGCGATCGCCTGTGGGACTTAGATCAATCCATTCACAAGTTATGCCTTCAGTTTTTAAACCAAAGCGGGGGGTAGAATAAAGTTTTGCCCCCGTTAAAATCGCACTCGTTAAGTCTGCACCAATCCATTCGACCTTAATTAAGGCAGCCTGATTTAAATTAGCATGAACTAAACTCGCATTTGTTAAATTGGCATAACTCAAGTTCGCACCAACTAAGTTAGCCCCACTGAATTTAGCCCCATTTAAATCAGCCCATCGGAGATTTGCGCCAGTTAAATCAGCCCACCGGAGATTTGCGCCACTTAAATCGGCTCCACTGAGGTTGGCGTAACGGAGATTAGCTTGTTTGAGTTCAGTTTCTCGCATATTCGCACCACTGAGGTCAGTAGAACTCAGGTCAGCGCCCTTGAGGTTAGCCATTTCCAAGTTGGCTCCCACCAATGAACTTCCTTTTAAATTGGCTTCGCTTAAGTTGGCGAAACGGAGATTAGCTTGGCGGAGTGTAGCTTCTCGTAAATCGGCACTATTCAAGTTAGCCTCAAACAAGTCAGTATGACTGAGGTTAGCGCGAATTAACTCAGCACGAACTAAAGATGCTCCTCGCAATTGAGCGCGACTCAAATCGGCTCGAATTAAATTGGCAACATTTAGAGTAGAATTATTGAGGATAACACCTTCAAGATTTGCGCCACTGAGTCTAGCTACATTCAGCTTGACATTACTCAAGTTAGCGCCGCTCAGGTTTGCACCACTGAAGTTAACTACACTCAAGTCAGCTTCGCTGAGATTTATACCACTAAGTTTGACACCACATAGGTTAGCTTCACAAAGGTCAACACCACTAAAGTTGATGACTCCTGCTGCATATTTTTCTAGTAATTCTTCTACAGTCATGAATGCAATTCCTCAGATACCAACTGTAATAGTTGGTAAAGTATGCAGAAAATACTTACTCAAAATCTAAAAATGAAAATTGGTATTTTAGGACTGGGACTGATAGGCGGTTCTTTGGGTTATGATTTGCGATCGCAAGGGCATCATGTTTTTGGAGTCAGTCGCCGTTCGTCTACCTGTGAAAGAGCGATCGCTCTGGGTAGCGTCGATGAAGCATCCGTGGAAATGAGTTTGTTAGCAACCGCAGGAGTTGTTTTTATTTGTACACCTATTGGCCTTATTATTCCCCAATTCCAGCAGTTAATTAATCATTTACCTGTAACTACAGTAATTACCGATGTTGGTTCAGTGAAAGCACCCATAGTTAAGGCGATCGCTCCTCTGTGGGAGAATTTCATTGGTGGTCATCCGATGGCGGGAACAGCAGATAGTGGCATAGAAGCTGCACAACGGCATTTATTTGTGGATAAACCCTATGTCCTTACACCAGATTCTACAACACCAAAGACAGCGATTTCACTCGTAGAAGAAATAGTGCGATCGCTTGGAGCTAATCTTTATTATTGTCAGCCAGAGCAACATGACCGCGCCGTGAGTTTGATTTCCCATTTACCCGTAATGGTCAGCTCGTCCTTGATTGCTACTTCCATGGGTGAAACTGATGACCAAGTGCGGCAATTAGCCCAAAATTTAGCTAGTTCTGGTTTCCGGGATACCAGCCGTGTCGGTGGAGGTAATCCCGAATTAGGAGTAATGATGGCGCAGTATAATCGCCAAGCATTGCTGAATTCATTACAACAATATCGCCAAAATATTGATGAATTAACTAACTTAATTGAGCAGTCAGATTGGGTGGCTTTAGAATTAAAATTGCAGTCAACATGGAAAGCTCGACCAAAATTTGTTCAGTAATCGTAGTGAAATTAAACAGTTAAAATACTTACTGCATCATAAATATTGTGGGGTAAGCTCTCTAGCCCCCTGTAATATCGTGTCCGGTGAAAGACTGATCATTAAGGCCGCAGGGAAACAGGGAGCTTTCTAGCAGGGTGCAGGGGGAAAGATGATTTTGCAGTTTTTGCACAGATGCGGGAATTATAACTAATGAGGCAAACATGATATAACAGGCATCTTGGTTGTTACACCAGCAAATTATCAAGCCCTAAATTAACAGATTTAATCGATTCATTCATCTGGTTTTACCAACAGAAAATCGCTATTAAACTCCCGCAGGATATTTAGCATTAGAAGAGCAAGCAGAGTGCTAAACAAAAGGGATAGGATCAAGGCGATCGCTATCCCCAAAATAATTCTAAACATAGAAAGATGGAGCGCCTAACTCATAACTTCTAGTCACGAATGTGCAGCTTTTAGAAATTAAATTGATAATCCGGGTTTGCTAAGAAGGGGGAATCAGTAAAACCTTCTTTACTAATAGTTGTTGATACTAGATCAGGATCACTCAACAAACTTTTAACATCACTACCAACCGCCGACACACCACTACCCAGGGATTTCAGTTCGTCAAGGATATCGAAAGACCAATCCTCGTTACCAATATATACTTTGCCATCATCACTAGCCTCAATGCTATTACCAACTAAACTACCATTACTAATGCTGGAAGTGTTGTTATTACCAAGAACATTGCTGCTATTACCAGTGAGTATGTTGCTATTACCGTTGATAGTGTTGCCATCTCCACTAGGTATATTACCGTTGCCATTAGCAACATTGTTATCACCAAACTGCCAGTTACCATTACCATCGGTAGTGTTGCCAGTACCAAACTCCCAGTTACCATTACCATCGGTAGCGTTGTTATTACCAAAATACCAATTGCCATTGCCATCGGCAGTATTGTTGCTTCCGTAAAACCAGTTACCGTTTCCATTGCCTGTGTTAGCCTCAGTACTTGCACCAGGTTCACCAGATTCTAAATCTTTGAGATCAGATATCCAATTATCACTGTTGTATGGTACTGATAAACCTTCAGGAGCTTCTGGTAGCAAGTTCTCATTTGTTGAGGAGGGTGCAGTGCTACCATTTGACAAGTTTTCAGGAGGGTTGTTTCCACCTCCAAAGACATTGCTACCGCTATCAGAGGAGTTAGTATCAACGCCCAGAATCTCAACTAATTGACCAAAGGGGTTGTTATCATCAGGGGCTAAACTCCGCTCATCTTCAGTCCGAGTGTAGTTATAGGTGTACTGGCCATCCTCACTAGTCGTAGACACATTTCCTCCATCTCCGCCCATGAAGGGATTACCCCCAGCAAAGGGATTACCGCCGCTACTTTCACTACCCCCAGCAGAGGGACTAGCGCCACTAGTGTCACCACCCCCAACAAAGGGATTACCGCCGCTACTGTCACCACCAGCAGCAAAGGGATTACCGCCGCTACTGTCGCCACCAGCAGCAAAGGGATTACCGCCGCTACTTTCGCCCAAACTAGTACCACCAGAAATATTATCGGGAATATAACCATCTGGGGGGTTTCCACTAGCGAAGGCATCAGCCACACTTAAATCAGCACCCTCATCAGATATCCATTGACCATCTGTATAGTACCAATTACCATTACCTTGGATACTGTTTTCACTCATTAGAATTATTCCTCACAATCGCTTAGATAAATTCATCAATTAAGTAGCTCAACTTAAAAAACACGGCAGAGATAAAGCACATTACAAAGAATGCCTTTAACACACCCTAGGAAGGTTTCATCTTTAATTAAGTTGATCTACTTCTATCGTTAGCAGCAGAATAACTGAAGGCAGTTTTTCGGTTGTCTTATGAAAAAAATCAGGAAAAACACAACAGTTTGGGTATTAAATTCGATTTATTTAGGTTTCATAAATAATTTTATTAACTCTAAATTCATCAAATCAAACTACAAGCCTGTTGTTTTAATTCTTGTGCCAGCCTTACAAAATCATGCTTAAACATGAAAGTATATTCAAAAATAAAACTTGAATATACTTTCAATAAAAATAATAAGAGATTTAACAAAAACTTTAAATGAATAAAGTTTTGATTTGCTTGTTAATACTTTTGATTCAGTAGTATAAAAATCCATTATACCTACTTGCTTAGTATAAATAAGTAAGGAATAATAAACTATATTATGAAACGTAAATACGCCTGAAACCCTCACCAGTTAACTTTATTTACGCCCACCTACTTATCACTAAAGATATGTTTAACACCTTTTTTATAAATAGTAATTTTATCTAAAAATACAATAATAGCGTTAAAAGTGTAACTCTTTAGTCAAATAGCTGCGTTATATATGAAATTTTTATGCCATAATTGGCTATTTTTACTATTAGACATCGACCGAATTTAACTTATCATCTTTTATAACACTTGTTGGAAAAATCTATAAATTGTCCCTAGATTCTTTGTCGGAGATGTTTATTTTGATTTTTTAGCATAATCGCACCGACCACAACCATAAGCAAGCCGGAAAGTAAAAATCCTAAATCCCAAACTAACTGATTTGTCCCTGGTTTCACATGGTGAATACCCAAAATTTGGTGGTCAATCAATCCTTCAAAAAAATTGAATAAACCCGCACCCATCAGCAAAGACCCCACAAAGGTATTTGTTGACCAAGGAACATCTTGACGACCTCCAGCCCGCCACAGTAATGCCACTCCTACCACGGTCATTAACCAGTCAAAGGCATGAAACAAGCCGTCCCAGACCATATTCAAATCTATGTTTGAGACAGTTTTTAGCGGACGAACATTGCTTAACATATGATGCCATTGCAGAATTTGATGCAGCAGAATACCATCAACGAAGCCTCCTAAACCCAGTCCCAAGAAAATTCCGGCAATAATCACTGGCATAGAATGATAGTCATTTTCATTTTTTGCTTCCATTGTTAACCTCACAGACAAACTTTTTTACCACAATAAAATTTTGTCCCAGTAATATCTTCTGTCTAGAGACAAGTGCTAGCTTTCAACCTAAAGTTGACAACTTCTTGCTAGCATCTACAGGCATCATAGAGATTGATATAATAAAGAGCAATTTTGAAATGACCATATACTTTTACAAAGTATGGCAGCCTTATGGCTGTTTTTCTAACTTTTCTCGCCACGGTATCCAAATTCAGGATACTTATTGGCCAACTGTAGAACATTATTATCAAGCGCAAAAGTTTGTGGGCAGCGTGGATGCAGTGATTATACCCGTTATCCATGCTGCCGAAACCCCAGAAGAAGCTGCGGCTTTGGGACGTTGCTGCACTCGCCAACTCCGTCCAGACTGGGAAATTGTCAAAACTCAAATTATGCAAGAAGCAGTATTCAAAAAGTTTCTCACTCATCTAGAGATTAAAGAAATTCTTCTGTCAACTGGTAATGAAACACTGGTCGAAAATTCGCCAAACGATTATTTCTGGGGCTGCGGCGCAGAAAACACTGGTCAAAACCATCTTGGCAAAATTCTCATGGGTATACGTGCAGAAATTCTCCAATCACGACTATTTACAGTAATTTCTAGCGAGAGTAAGTTAGATTAATTAGAAGTAATCAAATCTTCGCTGTATGAGGGCTTAAGCCCTCATATCAAGACTTCAGTCCTGACTACGAATTAACTTAGTTTTTGGTAAGCAGCCAAAATACTTTTTTCGGTTTCATCCCAACTAATACATTTATCGGTTACAGACACACCATACTTTAAATCTTCTCGCTTACTAGTCATCGATTGATTACCTTCATACAAGTTTGATTCCAGCATCACACCGACTATTGATGTATTACCATCAACTACTTGTTGAATGACATTTTCTAATACATTTGGTTGTAGTGTATAATCTTTATTGGTATTTCCGTGGCTACAGTCAATTACAATTCTGGGTGATAAATTAGCCGCTTTTAATTTTTCTTCTACCAGTTGGACATTTGCGGCTTCAAAGTTAGGCTGACTACCACCGCGTAAGATCACATGACCATAGGGATTTCCCTTCGTTTCAAAGACACTGACTTGTCCCTTATGATTAATACCTAGGAAGTTATGTGGGCTTTTAGCTGATTGTAAAGCATTTAAAGCTACTTGAATATTACCATCCGTACCATTTTTAAACCCAACTGGCATAGAAAGACCACTAGCCATTTCGCGATGGGTTTGTGACTCAGTAGTGCGTGCGCCAATGGCAGACCATGTAATCAACTCACTAATATATTGAGGGATAATCGGGTCTAGTGCTTCTGTACCAGCAGGCAAACCCAATTCTGCTATTTTTATCAGTAGGCTTCGTGCAGTTAATAAACCTTTTTCTACATGGAAAGAATCATCCATATCTGGATCATTAATCAATCCTTTCCATCCCACTGTGGTTCTGGGTTTTTCAAAGTACACCCTCATAATCAGTAGCAGTTTATCCTTCACTCGTTCAGCCAGAACTTTCAACCTCTGGGAATATTCGAGCGCTGCTTGTGTATCATGAATTGAGCATGGACCAACTACAATAAATTTTCTGCTGTCTTGAAAATCTAGGATATTTTTGATTTCCTGTCTATGTTGCAAAACAGTATGTTCAGCCGATTTAGTTAAAGGCAATTTTGATTTTATTTCATTGGGTGTTAATAATACGTGAGAGTTCTTGATGTTAGTATTAAATAATTTATTGTCCATAGAGCATAATGCGGGATTTTGTATTCCACTGAGGAATGAAGTTAATATATTATTCTAAATCAAAACTACAACACGAACTTATAGATTTTTAAAATATAAACATCTCAATAACTGCGGACATAGAATTGTTTTGTTTTCATAACTTCAAAAGGGGACTTATTGTCCCCTTTTATGCATTAAACAGTTTTAATTACTGCCATACAAACACTTTGGCTTCGTATGGTCCTAAGTCAGTAATCATACCATCATCATCTGCATCAACATGATAATTGCCTGTCCATTCATGCCATGTACCACCACAGGGGAAATTAGGAATGTGATAGCTACTGAGGAAGTTGTCCGAAAAATTTGCGACAACAACGACACGAGAACCTTCTTCGTTCCAGCGACTATAAGCTAGTACCTTTGCTTCTAGGTTTTCGTGAATAAAATCAATATTTTCTGTGTAGAGGGCATGACTATTTTTACGCAGATTAATCAACCCCTTGTAGTATTCAAATAAGTTACGATTTAGATCATTACTTAGCAATGACCATTCGATTTTGGATGATTCAGGTTGTTTGGGTTTATATTCACCAAATTCTTCTCCCATCCAAATTAAAGGTACACCAACAGATGTCATGAGAATGGCTGTTGCCAACTTAGCTCTGTTAAAACCTTCTTCGTCAAAAATCTGCCGATTAGCCAGTTCTAGCATAGTTCGTTCATGGTCGTGGTTAGTCAGATAATTCACCACATTGGTTGTACCCATAAAGCCTTGACGTTTAGCATCAATCACATCTTTGAGGCTTTCTAAATCAAAAGTGTCACCACAAATATGCACCATGATTGTATGACGGAAGCTGTCGTGCCAACAACCATCCATGGGGCCATCTATATTGGTAATACTAGTAGTTTCTGGTATGTGTTCAGCAATGTTATAAAAAGGCTTAGTACCAGCAGCATTTTTTGCTTCTTGAACAATCCAGTGCATGAAATCATAGTTAGAAATTTGCCTGGCTGCATCATAGCGAATACCATCTATATGATATTCTTCAATCCAAAAACGAATTGTATCACTAACAAACTTTCGTGCTGGGTAAGTGTCTAAAATTTCGTCATAATGTTCGTAATTAAACTCAGGACCCCAGTTATTATCAGGGTCACGCGGAGAGTGGTGATACCAATAATCATGGTCAATTTGAGTTAATGGACTTGAAGCATCTGAGTGATTAAATATACCATCCATAATGACCCGAATGCCTCTACTGTGGCACTCATCAATTAGCTGCTTTAACTCAGCAGTAGAACCATAACTAGATTCGGTGGCAAAAAAATAGCGGGGATTATAACCCCAGCTATAATCTCCTGGATATTCTTTGATTGGCATTAACTCAATAGCGTTGATGCCCAATTCACACAAATAATCTAATTTTTCAATGACGTGTTTATATTTTCCTCGCGCGTGTCGGTCATCTTCACCACCAGAAAAATCACCAACGTGCAATTCATAAATTACTAATTCATGGTCAGCAGGTAGAGGTTTATCATCATGTTCCCAAACGTAAGTATCAACAATTCTTTCTCCATCTTTTATTCGGACAATACCATTATCTTTGCCACTTAGTTCATCAATGTCAGTAGCATAAGGGTCTGTAACATCAACCCACTGTTCCGGTTCAAAAAACCATGAATTTGACTGAACCCTGAATTTATATTCATAGACGCTATCTTCTAATTCAACAGTTGTGCGAAAATAGCCATCATCGCCTTTTTGCATAGGGATTTCTTGCCAATCAGAAAAGGAGCCAATTAATGCGGCTCCTTTGTTGTAAGGCGCAAATAAATTAAATTTAACGGGGGTTGCCATAAAATTACTGTGATTAGAAATTGTAGATATGAATATCTTCTAAATTATTAATCAATTTGCCAATCACTCTTTAGAGATAATTAGATAAGTAATTCATCTCTCGCAAGTTAGATTATCTATGTATCAAAATGAATTGTTTATTGATTACTAACTGCTTAAATTATTCATGATTAAATTATATGGCAATTCGATTTGATTCCTCAAATCAGTCGTAGAGCCAGGGAACAGGGAAAAGCCAAGCAGGAATGCAGGGGGAGAGAGTTGTTTGGCAAAATTTAATAAAAGTCATATGGTATACTGCCCACTATCGTTAGGTAGAATGTTTTAAAACAAGTTTAAATTTTTCCTACCAAATTTATTCAATTTTGCCGTTCGTTTCTTGCAAATAACTTAATAACCAATTGGCGGCTGTGGCTCTACGAGTCTGTCGAGGTCCAAATTCACCAATTTTGTAACCTTTGAATCCCAATTTTTCTTTTGCTATTTGTTTATTTTCTTGAGGAATAGAACGAGTTAATTTGACTGTTGCTGGGCGACTATCAATAAAATCAGGTGGTTCTGGGTACTCATCTCGCCATTGTGATGCAACTTCGCTATTATCCCATTTATTAGTTGAAGAGTTATAGCGATAGCCTAAGTAGTGCCAGACTAATTGATTGACTATGGCATCATCAATTTGCTCATTAAGAATTGCCCAGATTGTTTCTGTATTTAGTGGTGGTAAGTTAGACATAAGCAATTCAAAGTTGATAATTTACGGGTGGAAAAATTGGATTTTGGTCAGTAGTTGGGCTGAGTTTGATAAACTTCTACAGATAAGAATGATTTTATTCCTTTATACACCTACTTAAAAATTTATCCGCCAAAACTACTAGTGTTTGAGGGAAAAATTCGGTTGTGCGTCCACAAAACAGGTAGACTGGAAATCGTAAAGCATTGACTTGTCTATGCAGAATCCTACATCACTCCCCAAGATAGTCCGCGCCCATGTATTTATTTCCGGTCGAGTACAAGGGGTGGGCTATCGCTATGCAACTGTTGATACAGCTAGCCAGTTGGGTTTAACAGGTTGGGTGCGGAATCTCCCTGATAACCGTGTGGAGGCAGTTTTTGAAGGGGCGCGGGTGGTTGTCGAAGAGATGGTTCGCTGGTGTCATACTGGCCCACCGGCTGCGGTGGTGAAAGAGGTTGTTGTGGAGTATGAAAAACTTGAAGGTTTGCGGGGGTTTGAAGTCAGGCGCTTTGAGTAGACTTGTTCTGCTTTGTGTTACTTGCAGTACATAACAGCAAGATGCTCACCCACAACATTGATCATATTAAGATGTGTAGTTCATTTACTTGCAAAGTAGTGTATTGCTGCGGATAAAACTTTGGCAGTAGGAAAATTACAAATTACGCGTTAATAGTCAACGACCAACACAAATAAATGTGTAATGATACTTATAAAATAAGTATTTTAAGATACATCTGCTTAAGCTATGCGAAAAGAATTAACCGCAGTTTTCTAACTGTTTTGTAAATTATGTTGACACTTTGTAACGAAGTTGTTAATATTGTTTACATAAGTTAGCAAATACCTCAAGCACCTACGTAAATCATTATTGATCAAGTTCCTTGGAATTGAGCAAAAATTTCGCTTTTTTGTATTGTTGTGTCTAAATCGTCATTCTTACTTCTCCTAATCAGAAACCTCAGTTGCCAAGCTGAGGTTTTTTGTTTGGTATGAGTTAGCTCCTTGGTTTATTAAATATTTCGGCAAAAAACTGCTTGAGAGCTTGCCAAGAGCGTTTTTCTACAACTGGGTTATAAAGTGATTGGGGTGCATTGTTGGCTTCTGGGTTGGTGAAGCTATGCACTGCGCCACCGTAGGAGATTAATTGCCAATCAACATTTGCTTTTCGCATTTCGGTGGCAAATGCTTGCACTTGTTCGTCTGGCACAATGGGGTCATCGGCACCATGTAAGACTAATACTTTGGCTTTGATGTTTTTGGCATCATTGGGGTTAGGAGTATCGAGGTTGCCGTGAAAACTTGCTACTCCAGCAATATTTGCCCCACTACGCGCTAGTTCTAAGACTGTACCGCCGCCGAAACAGTAACCAATGGCGGCGATGCGTTGAATATCGGTTAAGGGGTTTTGTCGTAAAACTTTTAATCCGGCGTTAGTGCGATCGCGCAATAATTGTCTATCCTGACGATAAATCGTCGCTTGTTTTCCTGACTCTTGGGGATTGTTTGGTCTAATCCCTTTGCCATAAATATCAGCAGCAAATGCTACATAACCCATCTGGGCTAATTTTTCAGTGCGTTGTTTAACAAAGGACTGTAAACCATTCCACTCATGCACTACTAAAACGCCGGGACGCTTACCCTTGATCGAATCGTCGTAAGCTAGATAACCTTCTAAAACAGTATTGCCGTGTTTATACTCAATCGTTTTCGTTTGAATGGCTGCCAGCACTTGTGTAGAAGATAAGGATATCAGCACAGGGGCAACTAAAACAGGAATCAGTAATTTCATGGGGTGATTAATTTAAACTTTCTGGATATTTTGCCATTTTGGCACGGCTAAATCACGCAGCGATCGCTACATTAGAAGATACATCAAGATATTATTTATAGGCGACTCACACAAAACCATGAGTGCAAATGTCACTATTTCACAAAATCCCTTACTTCAAGGTTCGGGCTTACCTCCCTTCAAAGAGATTCAACCAGAGCAAATAATACCAGCTTTTACCGAACTTTTGGCAGAACTTGACCAAAAGCTAACCATCTTGGAGGCTAATATCCAGCCTACTTGGAGCGGCTTAGTAGAACCACTAGAAAAGCTCACAGAACGGTTGAACTGGAGTTGGGGCATAGTGAGCCATTTAATGGGTGTGAACAATAGCCCTGAACTGCGAGCAGCTTATGAAAGCGTACAACCACAAGTAGTAGAGTTCTTCAGCAAGCTCGGCCAAAGCCAACCCATTTACAATGCTTTGAAGGAACTCCGCGCCAGGGATAACTGGCCTAGCTTAGAATCAGCCCAGCAGCGAATTGTGGAAGCTGCAATCAGAGATGCCGAACTTTCCGGTGTTGGCTTACAAGGAGATGTCCGCAAGCATTTTAACGACATCCAAATGGAATTAGCAGAACTGGCTACCAAGTTCTCAAACCATGTCTTAGATGCCACCAAAGCCTTTAGTTTAACTCTGACAACCACAGCAGAAATTGATGGCTTACCCGATAGCTTAATTAGTCTAGCAGCAAAGGTTGCCCGTGATGCGGGAGCAGAAAACGCCACCCCAGAAAATGGCCCTTGGCGCATTACTTTAGACTTTCCCAGCTATGGCCCATTCATGCAGCACAGCACCCGCAGAGACTTGCGTGAAAGACTTTATAAAGCTTACATAACTCGTGCTTCATTAGGGGAATTTGATAATCAGCCGTTAATTGAGCGCACTTTAGAATTGCGGCGAGAATTGGCAAGTTTACTCGGCTTTGAGAATTATGCCCAATTAAGTTTAGCCAGTAAAATGGCTCCCAATGTAGCAGCAGTAGAAGCATTATTAGAAGAACTACGTCAAGCGAGTTATGATGCTGCTGTCAAAGACTTAGAAGCACTCAAAGCCTTTGCCACTAGCAAGAAAGCAGCAGAAGCTGAAGATTTACAACACTGGGACACCAGCTTTTGGGCAGAACGCCAACGGGAAGAAAAATTTGCCTTCACAGCCGAAGAATTACGTCCTTACTTTCCCCTACCTCAAGTCTTAGATGGTTTATTTGGACTGGTGAAGCGACTGTTTGGAATTACCGTTACCCCTGCCGATGGTCAAGCCCCAGTCTGGAATAAGGATGTGCGTTATTTCCAAATTGCTGACGAAACTGGTAATACTTTAGCTTACTTCTACTTAGATCCCTACAGCCGTCCAGCAGAAAAACGCGGTGGTGCTTGGATGGATGTCTGTATTAATCGCAGGAAAATCACTGAAAATGGTGTAACATCGATTCGTTTACCCGTGGCGTATTTGGTATGTAACCAAAGTCCCCCAGTCGATGGTAAGCCGAGTTTGATGACTTTCTATGAAGTAGAAACTTTATTTCATGAGTTTGGTCATGGCTTGCATCATATGCTGACCAAAGTAGACCATACCGGAGCAGCAGGCATCAACAATGTAGAATGGGATGCCGTAGAACTACCTAGCCAGTTTATGGAAAACTGGTGCTATGAGCGACCCACTTTTTTTGGCATGGCGAAGCATTATCAAACTGGTGAAACCTTAGCGGAGCATTATTACCAAAAGCTCCTAGCGGCACGTAACTATATGAGTGGTACTGTCACTTTGCGCCAAGTTCACTTTAGTAGTGTTGATTTAGAACTACACTATCGTTATCGCCCTGGTAGTGCTGAAACTGCCGCAGATGTACGTCAACAGATTGCTAAAACGACTACGGTTTTGCCACCTCTACCAGAAGACGCTTTTTTATGCGCCTTTGGACACATTTTCGCAGGTGGTTATGCGGCTGGTTATTACAGTTACAAGTGGGCTGAGGTTCTGAGTGCTGATGCTTTTGCTGCTTTTGAAGAAGTCGGTTTAGAAGATGAGCAGGCTATAAAAGCTATAGGTAAACGTTACCGGGATACAGTGCTGGCTCTCGGTGGTAGTCAGCACCCAATGAATGTGTTTGCATCTTTCCGCGGTCGTGAACCTAGTACGGTTTCGTTACTCAAGCATACTGGTTTAGTAGCGGTTGTGAATTAACGATTTCAGTAATAAGTAGGGTGTGTTATGCCGTAGGCTAACGCACCTTAACTTGTTGATGCTGCTGTATAATCACAAGTCAGTATTTTGCTAAATTATAGCGATTTCCATCTCAATAGGTACTATAAGAATTATTCGACCACAGATGTAGACGCGTTAGCGGCTTGCCGTAGGCTACACAGATGAACACAGATAAATCAGTACCTCCGCAGACTAGGAAACGCTCTAAGATGGTGCGTTGCGTTGCACGACAACACACCCTAAGTCTACATTAAATTTGTATTTTTTAATTAATTTGCTGAGACTTGACAAAGGTAAACAAAAAATATCATTTAAGCTATATATAAAATTCTTTGCAATACTTAACCTATCTCTAATTAAAAAAAATTACTATAGATTAAAAATAATAACTAACATCATAATTTATGAAGTTTATTAGGCTAAATTGAGAGTATGCTTAATCATTGAAGCCTAGTTTCAAGTTGAAGTAACTTAGTGCAATAAAACTCAACATCAATTAACTATTTGTCACAGGTTTTAGTGCTAATAGCTGATGATTAAAAGTTTGTTTGTGCGGATTTACTTACTAGGTTGTTGAGCAAGGCGTTGAAACTTTCAACTGAGCCAAGTAATAAAAGCAAATACCAAAGCAATTTTAAGGGCGAGAAGTAACAATGATTAGTAAAATTTTGCTAGCGGTTTCTGGCTTGGGCCATGCAGAAGAAATGCTCAAAACCTTAAAGGAGATGCCATCAATTGAATCTGCAAAGGTTACAGTTCTTCACGTTGTACCGCCCCAAAGTACATCTGAGGCGATGACAGATAAATGGGAAGAGGGTGGCAAAATCTTGGCTAATGCCATTCAGTTTCTGAATTTAGATCCCAGTCAGGTGTCTTCAATTTTACGCCAAGGTGATCCAAAGGATGTAGTTTGCCAAGTAGCAGATGAAATGGATGCTGACTTAATTATTATGGGTTCACGGGGACTCAAGCGTTTGCAATCAATTTTATCTAACTCGGTTAGTCAATATGTTTTCCAGCTATCTTCTCGCCCCATGTTGCTGGTCAAGGATGACATTTATGTGAAGAGAATTAAGCGTGTTATGGTGGCGATGGATAATTCTGATTCTGCCAAAAATTGCTTAAGTTTGGCGCTGTTTCTGTTACAAGGTATTCAGGGTAGTCAGTTAATTTTAACGAATGTGACGACAGATTTGCGTGGTAAAGGATCTGAAGTTACTGAAATTAGCCCAGAAAAAAATTCAGTTTTGGCAGAGGCGGTTGCCGAAGCACAAAAGTACGGTGTGCAAACTCGCTGTTACACTAGTAGCGGCAAACTAGGTGAAGAAATTTGTCGCGTAGCAGAAAAGTTAAATATAGACTTATTATTGCTGGGTTCTCCAGACCGTCGGCCATCGGTGGCGAAGAGTTTTGTGGATATAGACAGACTCATCGGTGCTTCTTTGTCTGACTATGTTCGAGTTAATGCCAGTTGTCCTGTGTTGTTGGCGCGGACTGTGGCTTGACATCACCATAAATTTTGCGATTCTTCTACAAAAAACCCCTGCACCAATGGTGTTGGGGTTCTTTATCTTATACACAAATCTCAAGAATCTTTTCCACCTTCACGGCTAGCAGTTTGGATGTAAAGAACTATTAAAAACACTGCGGGAACTAGAACGAACAGAATGCTCGCTACAAACCCTAGTTCATTCACTTGCATAGCAAGAAAGCCTCTCTTTAATTTCAGTTTCCAGTTAACAACTTTAGAATAGCATTATCGATGCCAGTGTTAGCTGAAATTTTTCACAAGGTTAGATGTTAGGGTTTTGTGACTACACTGACTGGTCCATTGACTAGGGTTTGACAGGCGAGGCGGTAATTATCTGGTTTTTTCTTAAACTTTTGGTTCTCTACATTTGTGCGCGGGGAAAGGTTTTCCATTCCCTCAACTATTTCCACAATGCAAGTACCGCATTGACCAGCACCACCGCAATTGGTCATTTTGCCAATTAATTTATAGATGTCAATGCCATTTTGCATGGCTTTGAGTCGAAGATTAGCCCCATCTGCTGCTATTACTTCTTTATTTTCTTTGACAAATTTGATGTTACCCATAACTGATTGATACCTTTTTGACTGTAGGCGGGGCTGGAAAAGCTGTGTTCTGCACAGGTTCCGTAAACTATCCTACTTAATTTATCGTAACTTATTACAAATTATTAATAAATATCAAGTTTTAAAAACCCGAAGTGGGCAAATAAATAGGACAGGTATTTTACCTGTCCCCATAAGGGACTTCCCGGTGTTACGAGGTAAAAGAACCCCACCCCCAACCCCCTCCCCGCAAGCGATGAGGGGGCTATGATCTATCCCATAACAAAAGAATCCTCTGTAAGGGACTTCCAAGAAATAAATTATCCAAATAAACGAACCACTCCAGACACAGAGGACACAGAGTTATGAGACTTTGAGAGATTTTTTGCGTTAAGTGATTGAGTATTTTTTTATTTGGAAGTCCCTAATCGGTAATGGGTTAGCTTACCTGAATCCAACAGCTGCTTGCCATACAAAAGCCAGCAACAAGAAAAAGACGGGAATAACTGGGAGAACATCTACCAAAGGATCGAAAATTTGGTAAGCTTCAGGCAATTTTGCTAATAACAATGCTGCTTCCATGTTTGTTTAAATCCACCTATCTAACACAGAGTTAATATTTGAGATGTATCTTAACATGGTTTGGGTATTGGGAATTGAGGATTTAATATTTTTGGATTGAACAAATTTTTGGACAGTCCCCATTCCTTAGTTTAGCCAGTGTGCAAATTCGGTGGCAAAGCGATCGCTTAATATTGCTTCACGAATCTTTTGCGTAAAACGAATTAATTCGGTAATGTTGTGAATACTCAATAATGTGTAGCCTAAAATTTCCTGCGATCGCACTAAATGAGAGATGTAAGCACGGCTAAAATTTTGACATGCATAACAAGGGCAAGTTTTATCTAATGGTGCATAATCTTCACGAAACTTAGCATTCTTTAAATTCCAGCGATCGCCTTGGACAATTGCTGTACCGTGTCTGGCCCAACGGGTGGGAATTACACAATCAAATAAATCTACACCAGAAGCGATCGCAATTGCCATTTCCCGATAAGTACCCACACCCATCAAATACCGGGGCTTTTCCCGTGGTAATAGTGGCGCTGTAGTTCGCACAATATCAGCCATGAGTTCCGGTGGTTCTCCCACACTCACACCACCAATAGCATATCCAGGCAAATCCAATTTCGCTAAAGCCTGGGCGGCTTGAGCGCGTAAATCCAGGTACACCCCTCCTTGAACGATACCAAACAAAGCTTGATCGCTACGTTGATGAAAAGCCATGCACCTTTCTAGCCAGCGATACGTCCTCTGAGTTGCAGCTTCTACATCTTCACGACTAGCTGGGTAAGGGGGACATTCGTCAAAGGCCATGATTACATCAGCCCCTAAAGTATTTTGGATCTCTATGGAGCGTTCCGGTGTCAAGTGTATAATTTGCCCATCGTGTGGTGAGCGAAAAGTTACACCATCTTCAGTAATCTTCCGCATTTCGCTCAAGCTGAATACCTGAAATCCACCAGAATCGGTGAGCATGGGACCATCCCAGCCCATAAATTTGTGTAATCCACCACCTCCAGCCACAATCCTCTCCCCTGGTTGCAGATGGAGATGATAGGTATTGGATAAGACCATTTGCGCCCCAGTGCTTTTTAGTTGGTCTGGGGTGACAGTTTTGACATTTGCTAGGGTTCCCACAGGCATAAATCTTGGGGTTTCCACAGGGCCATGAGGAGTGTGAAATACCCCAGCCCTAGCTTTTGTCTGGCTACATTCAGCCAAGGATTGAAAAGAAAAATTGGCACTCAAGGTAAAATTAATGCTACTTCGCTAAATGTTTAAATACTGGCAATTGATTGGTTGTGATTGAGTAATCAATACTAACCCTGATTTGTCTCTGCGTTCTCTGCGCCTCGGTGGTAGAAGAAAAAATTTATTTAACCACAGAGGGACAGAGGAGCCACTGCGGTCTTCTCCCAAAGGGAGAGGCTAGCGCCAAGGGGGTCTCCCCCATGAGCAAGTGGCGTAACACAGAGTTAAGAGGAATGTTTTGACTACAATTTTTACCCACATGGAAAGGGGTTGTATTCACGACCGACCTATTACCGACTTTTTGAGTATATGCTTTATCAGTTGCAATTAAAATGAATCAGAACAGTCATCGTCAATTTCTGCATCCCATGCGGGAAAGACTTGCTCCATAATCGCTTCGATATCGCTGACATTCAAGTTGCGCTCCTTGCGCTCTTGTGAGGGAGTCAAAAGCGGAATCAGCCGTAAACACATATCTTCTTGCAACAAGTCAAAGTAGGTTTCTTGTTGCGGTGATTGTTTTAGTTCTAGGTAATCAAAACTATAAACATTCAAGTAAAGCGCACAGTTAGCAACTAAGGTAGACCTTTGCGGATTGACAAAGACTTCCATCACATCTCCTTCACCCTCGCTCTGTATTTTGCCGAATTGGGTGTAGATGTAGTGGACTCGACCTAAATCAGACAGCAATCGCCGAATGTCGAGCTTATTCACAATTATTCCCGTGTTAACAATACACGGAGCTGGTATCCTGGTGTCGGGTAGATGGTGACTCATAGGAAAATAGGAGATAAGCAAAGGTGAGGTACAACATAGCTAAAAGGTCAATTTCACAGCCTGTTGGCCCCCTAAATTTCAAAAAAAATATCAACTTTGGAGGGCTATCCTCTAATGCAGTCTAGGGTAAGTTATTAGTTTAAGAATGCAAAATCCAATTCTTGGTTGTGTAGTAGTTTGCCAACTTTACTGATATTCAGTTGCAATTAGCACTTGAAAAAGATATTACTGAAAACAGCATAACAAAGTTTTCTCAATTAGTCTCTAATGGTAAGCTATCTTATTTAAAGCTTTAAAATCCTTTGCTGCTGGTGCTGGAATTTTGGACAACATCTTTGAGGCATTTTAGATATATTAATTAACGCAATGTATCTGCTGCCGTGGTGAAAAAATTAGTTTTAAGTTTATTTGCTAGTATAATATTTTACACATCTATTCCTCTGCCCTATATAAACGGGCTAGACTTCCAAAGGGTGGCTTATTTTGCCCCGCTAGTCGGGCTGATGATTGGCGGAATTTTAGGGCTATGTGATGCGGTGATGAGTTATCTTGGCATACCAGTGTTAACTCGTAGTGCTTTGGTAGTAAGTTTTTGGATTGCCATTACGGGAGGATTGCATTTAGATGGCGTAATGGATACTGCTGATGGTTTGGCGGTGGGTAATCCAGAAAAACGCTTAGAGGTGATGGCGGATAGTGCTACGGGTGCTTTTGGCGCAATGGCAGCGATCGCCTTAATATTACTCAAAACTACAGCTTTAATAGATATTGGTGATCACCGTTGGCTGGTGCTGATGGCTGCTTGTGGATGGGGACGATGGGGACAACAACTAGCGATCGCGCGCTATCCTTATTTGAAACCCACTGGTAAAGGTGCATTTCACAAAGCCGCCATTCGTTCATATCAAGATTTATTACCGGGATTGTTTTTGCTGTTTAGCCTCAGTGTTATTCCTGTTTTTTTAGATAAAAAATATCTATTTTTTGCACTCAGTATGATGTGGGCTGGCAGTGCGATCGCCACCCTGACCGGGTTATGGTTTGATCAGAAATTAGGCGGACACACAGGAGATACTTATGGCGCAGTCGTTGAATGGACAGAAGCTTTATTTCTCTGTGTCCTCACTATTTTTTGACTTCTTGCAATTTTCTCACATTCAGTTTAAATTTACCCACCCCAGTTTCGCCAAAAGACATGACACGGATAATATAGTTTCCTGTTTCAGTAATGCGGGTAAACAGTAAGGAATTACTAGTACCATCAGGTCCATCGTCATTTTCTGCCACTTTCGCGCCATTGGGTCCTAAGAGTGTGATGATGGCATCAAAACTCTCAGAAGTTAAATCAATCGCTAACTGATCACCCTTATTTAGGTTCAGCATATAATCACGCCCAAAGCCTCCCTGTCCTGTGGGAATGTCTTTGACTGAGAGTGTATCTGAGAGTTCTGTACTGGGAGTTAAAGGAATTGGACTATACAATTTATTTTGGGCAAATCCTACACTGGGATTTATGCCCATTACCAACAAAGTGGCAGGAATCATCATTAGTCGTCTTAAACCCACCACCAAAGTTTTACTGATCATTCTTAAACAGTGTTCCCACCAAAACAGGGTTATCGGTTAATTATCGGTTGTCCAGATGTAAATTGCTGATCAATTTGTAGAGGAGTCGTCACAGCTGCTAAACCTAAGACAGCAATACCATCTTGATCAAGTATTTGTACAGCAGACCTGGTTGTGGCACCAGTGGTATAAATATCGTCAACTAATAACACTGGGACTTTGAGACGGCGACGGCGTAATTCTTCCCCAACAGCAAATGCTTCAGCTACGTTACTTTCTCGTTCAGATACTGATAAACCAAATTGTGCTTTCGTTTCTTGGACTCTTTTTAAACCATTCACCTGCAATTTTAACCCAGTTGTTTGACAGAAACTTTCTGCTATTAGTGCAGCTTGGTTATAACCGCGTGTTTTTTGCTTCTGGGGATGCAGTGGGATAGGAACTACTAAAGGAGGCGTTTTGGATTTTGATAGATTTGATAACAACCATGCTTGTCCTAGCCATTGACCCAAAGGGCGGGCAATTTGGGGTTGATTTTCATATTTCATCACGGCGATCGCTCGTTTGACAATCCCTCCATAGATTCCCCAGCCAAATACAGGTATTGGTTGTTTCCACAAAGCCGCAGGGTCTTGATGCTGACATTTTTGCAGTTGCTTCGTACAGTAAGGACAAAATTCACCCGATGTCGGTCTTTGGCATAAAGGACAATGAGATTGGAGAAACAGGTTGAGAAAGTTGTTAAAACTGTGTTTCCAGGTTGTCATTGGGGAGTATGGAGTGGGGAAAAATCCGCTTCAGCTTTTAATTATCGGGGAGTAACTTCATATATACGCGATCGCAGCGTGGTGTTTCCACTCCCGTTGCTGGTTCATAACCATTGCTTTCATATAACTTGACTGCTTCTACTAAAGCACTGGCGGTTTCAATCCAAATTTCCTGAAAACCACGTTCCGCGATCGCTGTTTCTAGCTGTTGTAACAAATATTTTCCCAATCCTAAACCTCTGACACTTGACAAAAGATACATTTTGCGGATTTCTACAGCTTTTTTACCACGTTTAATCGGGTAGTATGCCCCCGTACCAACTAGCTGATTTTGGTGTTCGATTACCCAAAATTCACCTCCAGTTTTTAAGTAAAATTCCTCAACTTGCAGCACATCTTTGTCTGCGCCCTGGGGTTCCCAACCCAGACCATATTCTGATAATACATAACTGATGACAGAAGCGGCTCTAGTGCGATCGCCTATCTCCCAGTTACGAATCAAAAAATCTTGATAATAGTTTTTCATTACTATTTACGGGTCAGGTTTGCACAGAAAATTTTTCTGGATCTATATTCCAATGTACCCAGTCAATCAGTAAGTCGGCGGGAAAATTTAAATGTGTGTAACGAACTGCAAAGCAAAGCAATAGCTTGACAATAGAAATTCTCACATTTTTACAAAACTAAACATACATTTGTATGATTTTAGCAAATTCTTTTTTCAGAATAAGATGTTAGAAGCTGCTAAGTAACAGCATTATTTTTTAATGACTAAGTATAAACCCAGTCATTAAGAGTCCTGATCCATCAACACTGTCCCCAAATATGGGACTGCGGTTGTATTTATACAAAAGTTCTATGCTAAATTATTACGTGTAAACTAAAACATTACATAGACGCTAGACCTAGCAAAAATCAAGTTGTTAGGGGATGCGTTACTAATGTTAATTAGTGTATTTTTTCGATCTTGAGAATCAGGACTCCTTCCCCTACAGCGAATATAAGACCAAAGAAGCTACAAAGCAACTCAGGCATTTCTGGTGGTAAAAAACCACCTTCTACCCCTATCAGGGTGATTGTTTAGTAGTTCACATAACTTCACAGATTAAGCAAATGAAAAACAACGCACAAAAAACAACAATTCCACAAGAGCTAAACTGCAATAAAATGCCACTATTTGAACCACTGAATTTAGAACAGCAAGATAGCGTCGTTGGTGGATCGTTCGTTCAGTTGATTTTGGGTACGCTTCCTGCTGGTACAATCATTCCGGGAAGAGCCGAGGCCGAAGCAGCAGAAGCAGCAGCAAAACTAGCAACAGCCGAGGCCGAGGCCGAGGCAGCGCAATATTCGATTTTCTTTCCTTTTGATTTCTTTAACTAATCTAAATCCCTGAATTCACCATGCTTCTATAAGCTGGAGATGTCAGCCAGCCAAAAACGAAACGTCCTCAAGGTGTTGTTTGGTATAGCCCAAAGAATCTTGGGGACATTTCGGTATTTGGCAATAAATTAACTTTTGGGCATTTCTTGAGATTGTATTTAGGTAAGAATGATCTCATGGTTTGCTTCATCCACCTCGATTTTCGAGGAAAGCTGAACCAGAAATATCGCAAACTTGCGCCCAATTCCCTGAAAATACCGAATATTAACCACAAAAATAGATATTAAAATTAAGATTTAACCAAAATGGTCATGCAAATATGCCTACTAAATATATAAAAAGTGCTGTAATTTGGGATCTTAACCAGATAGCATTTAAATACATCTAACAAGACTCTTCAGGATTAAAAGGTCACTAAGCATCAATGTCGCAGTTTTATTTTGATACAAACAATAACGGTCATAAATCTTTTGAATTACCAGGCGCTAAACCACACTACAACCCAGACCGCCCTGGACAAGTAGAGCATATTTTCCTCGATTTGTGCTTGAATATTCCTCACCAAAGTTACCACGGTACTTGCAGCATACGTCTGTTACCGATTCGTAATGGCATTGACCGTTTGACTTTGGATGCTGTCAACTTGAATATCCAGTCTGTACAGGTAAACGAAATAGGGCAGAATTTTGACTATAACGGCGAACAGCTAACTATTCAACTTTCTCAACCAACACAGATTGGTCAGCATTTGTTGATTGCGATCGCCTACTCGGTCGAAAAACCCCAACGCGGTATATACTTTATACAACCAGACCAACACTACCCCAACAAGCCCACCCAAGTCTGGACTCAAGGCGAAGACGAAGACTCTCGTTTCTGGTTTCCCTGCTTCGACTATCCCGGACAACTATCTACATCTGAAATTCGTGTGCGGGTTCCCAAAGATTTAATTGCTATTTCCAACGGCGAACTCATTGACACCCAAAAAGACGGGGATGAAAAAATCTACCATTGGTCACAACAGCAGATTCATCCTACCTACTTAATGACCTTAGCCGTAGGCGACTTTGCCGAAATTCGTGATGAATGGCAAGGTAAACCCGTCACCTACTACGTAGAAAAGGGTAGAAAAGACGATGCTAAACGCAGCATGGGCAAAACTCCCCGCATGATCGAGTTTTTGAGCGAAAAGTATGGTTATGCTTATGCTTTTCCGAAATATGCCCAAGTTTGTGTAGATGACTTTATCTTTGGCGGGATGGAAAATACTTCCACAACCCTACTAACAGATAGATGTTTACTCGATGAACGCGCCACTTTAGATAACCGTGGCACAGAAAGTTTAGTTGTCCACGAATTAGCGCACCAATGGTTTGGTGACTTACTCGTAATTAAACATTGGTCTCACGCTTGGATTAAGGAAGGAATGGCTTCCTATTCGGAAGTCATGTGGACAGAACACGAATATGGCGACCAAGAAGCCGCATATTATCGATTATTAGAAGCGAGAAGTTACTTAAGCGAAGATAGCAACCGCTACCGCCGCCCAATGGTAACTCATGTTTACCGGGAAGCCATAGAACTTTATGACCGCCATATCTACGAAAAAGGATCTTGTGTTTATCACATGATTCGGGCGGAATTAGGAGAAGAATTATTTTGGCCAGCAATTCAAACCTTTGTCCAAGATCATGCCCATAAAACTGTAGAAACAGTAGACTTACTCCGTTCCATTGAAAAAGCTACTGGGCGTAATCTAGCATACCTCTTCGATCAATATGTTTATCGTGGTGGTCATCCTGATTTTAAAGTAGCTTATTCTTGGGATGGGGATGCTAATTTAGCCAAAGTGACAGTCACTCAAACCCAAGCCGACAAAAATGATAGTAAAGATTTGTTTGACTTGAAAATCCCCATTGGTTTTGGCTACACTCAACCGGGTAAAACTGCACAACTTAACACTTTCACTGTGCGGGTAAATGAACGCGAACAAAGTTTTTACTTTCCTTTAGCAGAAAAACCCCAATTTGTCAGCTTTGATGTGGGGAATCATTTCCTCAAAACTGTGACTTTAGAATATTCTTTCCCAGAGTTGAAAGCACAGTTAGAATTTGACCCTAACCCCATTTCTCGCATCTATGCAGCCGAAGCTTTAGCTAAAAAAGGTGGCTTAGAAGCCATTAATGCGTTGTCAGATGTACTCAAACATGATTCCTTTTGGGGTGTGCAGGTCGAAGTCGCTAAACAACTAGCAGAAATTAAGTTAGATCAAGCCTTTGATGGGTTAGTTACCGGATTGCAAGACCAAAATGCTTATGTGCGGCGTGCGGTGGTGGAAGCACTGGCGACCATTAAAACCTATGACAGTTACAAAGCTGTGAAAAAGTTGGTTAAAAATGGCGATCCTAGTTACTACGTCGAAGCAGCCGCTAGTCGGGCTGTGGGGTCAATCGCAGCTGTTAATTTGGCAGACAAACCCAAAGAAGAAAAAGTAATTAAGCTGCTGCAATCCGTTTTAGAATCAAAGGCGGGTTGGAATGAAGTTGTGCGGAGTGGTGCAGTTGGGGGTTTAGCTGAACTGAAAACTTCGGAAGCTGCTTTAAATCTGCTTCTAGAATACACAAAACTGGGTGTACCACAACCATTGCGTTTAGCCACAATTCGGGCTTTAGGCAAGATTTCTGTGGGTCAAAGTCCGATGAATTTAGAACGGATTTTAGAAAAGTTAGCAGAACTAGGTAAAGAAACCTTCTTTTTAACCCAAGTGGCTGTAGTGATCGCCTTGGGACAAATGGAAACTCGCAAAGCTATGGGAATTTTGCGATCGCTAGCCGACCAAACAGCCGACGGGCGTGTGCGTCGCTATGCTGAAGAAGAAATTTCCAAGGTGCAAAAGAATGTGGGTACAGACAATGCACTGCGACAGATGCGTGAAGAACTAGACCAACTCAAGCAACAAAATCAAGAACTGAAAAGTCGCCTGGAAGGTTTAGAAGCAAAATCCAATAGTCATTAGTCATTGGTCATTGGACATCGGTCATTGGACATCGGGAAAATTATTTCCCCTTGTCCCCCATCCCCAGTCCCCACTCCCCAAGAAAATATTTGTACTTTTATAAAGTATAATTAAGGAAAAGATAAAAACATCTGGAAAGTCATCTAGCTTAAAACGGCCAAGGACACTACCAGAAAACAATTTAAATTCCTAGTTTTTGATACAAAACTACACAAAATCCCGACATACAATTAATTTGTACGTGGGGACATAAAAAACGAAAGTATATAATTCCCAGTTGAAGAGGTATGTAAAGGCGTGGGTCAGAATCAGCCTGGTCAGCTCAGACGCTACAATTCAGACGCGATCGCTCGTCACTATCGTTACCGTCCCTGGTTTGCTTGGGGGCGAATGTTACAAGTTATCTGGTCTTTTGCTGTATTTATTTTGAGTCTCAAGTGGGACGAATGGCAAGATAAAGTTGAGCAAAACAAACCTAAACGCGCCACACAGTTACGAGAATTACTCACTAGACTTGGCCCGACATTTATTAAAGTAGGTCAAGCCCTATCCACTCGGCCAGATTTGGTACGTAAGGATTTCTTAGAGGAACTGATCAAACTGCAAGACCAGTTACCACCTTTTGATAATGCGATCGCTTATCAAATTATCGAAACCGAATTAGACAGACCCATTTCTGACGTTTATAGCGAATTGTCAGCTAATCCAGTCGCTGCGGCTAGTTTAGGGCAAGTTTATCGCGGTCGTCTACTAACTGGCGAAGAAGTCGCTGTAAAAGTCCAGCGCCCCAACTTACGCCCAGTCATCACACTCGACCTTTATCTGATGCGGTGGATAGCTGGCTGGTTAGCGCCTTGGCTACCCCTCAATCTCGGTCACGATCTGACATTAATTGTGGACGAGTTTGGCATCAAGTTATTTGAAGAAATTGATTACATCAATGAAGGTCGTAACGCCGAAAAATTTGCCAGCAATTTCCGCAGTGATCCGCGAGTTAAAATTCCGGTTATTTACTGGAGTTATACCAACACCCATGTTCTAACCCTGGAATGGATTAATGGCTTCAAACTCACCGATACTGACAGAATCAAAGCCGCAGGTTTAGACCCAGAGGTAATTATTCAAATTGGGGTGACTTCAGGACTGCAACAGCTATTGGAACATGGTTTTTTCCATGCTGACCCCCATCCAGGAAATTTGTTTGCTATGCCTGATGGACGCATGGCTTACATTGATTTTGGCATGATGGATCAGCTAGAGCAAAACACCAAAGAAACTCTAGTAGATGCGCTAGTGCATCTGGTAAACAAAGACTACGCCGATTTAGCAGCAGATTTTGTCGCATTGGGTTTTCTGACACCAGACACGAATATTTGCCCAATTATCCCCGCCTTAGAATCAGTATTGGGAAATGCCATTGGCAAAAATGTCAAAGAATTTAACTTCAAAACCATAACTGATGAATTTTCGGAACTGATGTATGAATATCCGTTTCGAGTTCCGGCAAAATTCGCCTTGATTATTCGTTCTCTGATTACCCAAGAAGGTATTGCCCTCAGTCTGAACCGAGACTTCAAAATTGTGGAAGTGGGTTATCCCTACATAGCACGACGCTTACTAACTGGGGAATCTCCCGAATTAAGGCGGCGACTATTGAACGTCTTATTTAAAAATGGTAAATTCCAGTGGCAACGCTTAGAGGATTTGATCGAAATTGCTCGTACTGATAGCAACTTTGATGTATTGCCTACAGCGCAAATGGGATTACAATATCTGATGTCTGAGGAAGGTAAATTTCTCCGCCGAGAGTTTGTATTAGCACTCACCGAAGATGACCGTCTGCATACAGAAGAAGTTCAACGCCTGTGGGATTTGGTTAAAGATGACATTAAACCGAATCGTTTGTTAGACGTAGCCATTGGTATGTTGACAGATTTATCCAGAGAAAGCGTAGCTGCTGTGATTCCCAAATCTGGTTTCTTCGCTGCTTTTGCTAGTGTTCCGCCAAACAGTAAAAAATAAACATACCAAAATTTTTACTGCATAACTTTTTAATATCAATTCGGAGTTTTCATGTACTATTATCCTGAACAACCGCCCTATTTTGTGTTACTCATTGGTTTTTTGATCGCATTGACTTCTGGTCTGGCCTTATCTGGAACGCTAAAAGTAATAGTGCAGCAATGGCCAGAAGATAAAGCAGAAAGTGTTAAATCTTCTTCTTCATTAAAACAATTATTTGTGCCATTTCTGGGAATTACTGGCGGTGTTTCTCTATTTCTCTCATCAGGTTTAGAAATATTTGGTTTTCCGTCCCCCTTGGCTTTGGGCGTGGGTTTACCCCTAAGTCTTCTCACTTGTTTACTAGTTTGGCTACAATTGGGAAGCCTGCTAACTTTTGCCAAACGCGAAGGAATGCAAGCCCTAGATTTAGATTCTTAACCCTCTTCTTAATTACAAACATATTTTTAAGTGTTGAATAATTTAACTTTTTTATAATTCAGCACTTTTTTTGTGAGTAATTATAGCAAATGCCAAGAAGGTTATACCAATTCTGTATGAAGATGTGCTGAATTAAGATAAACGAACCACAGAGGCACAGAGGACACAGAGAGAAAAGTTCAAAAATTTGGCGCAGCCTCACAAGGAAATGGTACTAGGACATAAACGGATAATCAAACTTAGACACCAAAGGGGTTTTAACCTACTCCCTACTCCCCAGCTATAGCTTTAGTTATAGTAAAATTTAGCATTTTTTAAAGCCATGACTCGCGCTAAATTTAAGCGGTAGTGATAGCCAATTCTGTGTTGCCATTTTTCCCATAAAGTCTCCTGCTTATTAGTATAGGAAGCATCTATATGATGCATGACATCTTTAATTTCTTGCCAGCCATCTTGGTAAATCGTCCACCCCACGTGAGTAGCAGCTATTCCCATGGCGTTACCTTCACCAGCATGAACACCTCTTAATTCCAAATACCTGCCAATCATTGCCCAGGTTTTTAAGTAATCGATTTCCTTACCGTTATCTCTAGTAATAACAAATAAAGATTCTCCCATATAAGTCACAGTTTCTAAATCTATATTTAAATTTGAAGCTACCTTTTGAAGAGGCTGTAATCTTTCAGGATTATACTTACTGACGTGTTCTATCAAGTTTTCATAATGTCCTGCTGTGATTCCTGTTTTCCACTGTAAATTATTGGGTACAGGAGCTAAAATTCTTGTATCTGCATCAATATGAATTGCTGCCCAAAATTTTGATAAAGCTATTTCCATGAGGATACTTTTATCATTATAACAATTCAGAATCCCCTGTTGGCGATGTTTAAAAGCTAAAACATTAGAATTGTCTCGAAAACAACTTGGCTCATCTGTTAATACTAACAATTTAGTTCCAGGAGAATATTTTTCTAAATCACTAGCCAATTGTTGAGCCAAAAGACGATATTTATTTCTTAAGGCTAATGTACAAAAGCAGAAATCTTTTTGTTCGTGACTCATAAACTGCTTACTAGTTGTATTTCATCTTAATTTGAGTAGAAATGAAAGAATAGATACACAAGTATTGTAAATGATTTCGCGTTATTTTTTTTGACTGTAGTGTCACACTCACCTGTCAGGGAAGTATGTCACATATCTTCTCTCTATCTGTCGCCTGAGTTATGAGATACTAGATTTTTGCTAAAAATTAAATTATTAGCTCAATAATTCGCGCGTTGGGAACTTGGGAGGGGTCGCAGAGTGTCTGATGATAAAATTACAGTCAGCCCAGAACAGATTGATCAGCAGGACTTTTCTTGGTCTTTCTGGTTTACATTGCCACTATATCCTTATGGCCAACGGCGGACAATCTGCAAGGAAGTAATTAAAGATACAATCTGGACTTTTGACCAAATGCAGGGGATTTTCTACGTTGTTGTGCCGATTCGCATGACCGTAGTCAAGCTCGAACAAGGGGGTCTTCTCGTATATGCTCCCGTTGCGCCTACTCCTGAATGTATCAGATTGGTTAAAGAATTAGAAAGAGAACACGGGGATGTTAAGTATATTATTTTGCCAACTGTCTCCGGGCTAGAACATAAAGTCTTCGTTGGACCCTTTGCCAGATACTTTCCCAGCGCACAGGTTTTTGTAGCCCCTCATCAATGGAGTTTTCCGTTAAATCTTCCTCTTAGCTGGCTGGGCTTACCTGCTAAACGGACTCAGATATTACCGCCAGATGTTAGCCAAACCCCATTTGCTGACGAGTTTGACTATGCGATTCTCGGCCCTATCGAGCTGGGTCCTGGGAGGTTTGCGGAAGTGGCATTTTTTCACAAGCGATCGCATATCCTATTAGTAACAGATTCAGTGGTGTCTGTATCAGCAGAGCCTCCAGCGATCGTACAATTAGATCCATATCCTTTGCTATTCCATGCCAAAGACAAGGCATCTGACCTGATTGCAGATACTCCAGCAAATCGCCGTCAAGGATGGCAACGGGTTTCTTTATTTGCGTTGTATTTTCGTCCCAGTGTGTTAGAAGTAGTCCCATGGGGTAAAGTATTCCGTGAGGCAATTAAAGCCCCTAATCGCTCACGTAAAGCCTATTTTGGCTTATATCCCTTTAAATGGCACTCGGATTGGCGGCGCTCATTCGATATACTCAGAGGTGAGGGTCGTTTGTTTGTAGCACCGATTTTGCAAATTCTTATTCTCAACCGCGCACCCAGAGAAACCATTGACTGGTCCCAAAAAGTGGCGAGTTGGAATTTTGAGTTGATTATTCCTTGTCACTTCGACTCCCCGATTAAAGCAAAGCCGGATCAGTTTCGTCAAGCATTCTCCTTCCTGGAAAAGCATCCATCTACCAGTGCGGGTTTGTTAAATCGTGATAGTTATCCCTTACCAGATGAGGATTTTCAACTACTTAGAGATATTGATCAAAATTTAAAAAAAATTGGTATTGTGCCACCACCAAAGGACAAAGTGTAAGCTAAAATTTAAAAAATAGGCAAAACGGGGCTGTGAATGAAAGCCATTAAAAGTAGTGATTGCTGCTGAACATTTGAGTAGAATTAAGCTAAAAATTGAATATATACCTCTGAAAATGTCGCCTCAACATCAAGTATCCCTTGGGTCAAAACCCCAAAACAACATAGACTCAAGACTTGCTAGGGATGAAAAAGCACCAATTCGCTCAGTTTAGATAATTGTTACCCAATTTTGCGTTATTACTATTCTCACTTTTTGAGATGTAGACAGATAAATCCGTACCTCAGCAGATTGGGAAACGCTATCACCACATTAACTTTTAAGTAAAACGTAGTTTTATTATGCATAGGTCTAAAATATTTACTACATCTTTTGACTTTCAAGAAGTTTACCACTGTCCAGTTTGTCGCGTCGGTAAAATTTCTCGGATGCCAATGATGGAAACTATGGCTTGTGATTTCTGCCATGAGATTTTTATCGTTAACCTAGAACAACAAGAAATCAAGATGACTTCTCGGCAACCTCCTCTGATTTGGCACTGGAATGGCTTTAACTGGACAGAAGCCCAGTTGGAGGGCGTTGAATTGGGTTGGGGTTATGGGCTTGCAGCTATTGCTTTTGTGGTGCTGCCCACAAGTTTAGTTGGTCTAGTGGCTTACTACTTTCCGGCAATATCTGATGATCCGATTACTTTGATACCATATATTTGGACAATATTAACTTTTTCGTTACATTTATCAATTATTTTGTGGATTTTAGTGGAAATTTATCAAATTCCTGTTGTCGCTTATTTCCGAGCCATAAATCGGTGGCGCAATGGGATGATGGGGAGAGAGTAAAATTCAAGACTCATAAGCCCAAAAAATCATCGGTATTTGTTCACAATAAAAAATTTTATGGTCAATGTCTAGATGAAGTGGGAAAATGGGCATAAGGCTGATGACAAACAAAGCGATACAAAACTACACCTTTAACTAGGCGATTGCGCTTCGCGCAGTGCCGGAGGCAATCGCATTAGAGTTTCGGTGTATATAAAGAAGATAGAGTATTTGAGAATTTGCCGACAAAAAGGTTATTTATGAACTGAGTTGGTTTAGACACCCTTGTATAATATTTAAATCTCAGTATTCAATTTAGAGCAGATAAGGAGAAGCTCTTGTTAAACTTATTTATATCGGTAGACAAAAACCCGCCAACAAGCTTGGACAAAACAGGAAGTAGAACCAATTTCATCTGATGAGTAGATTGGAGTAGGTTTTATCTAGCGGCTGCATCACTCATACTTAATTTGATTGTTGACAAAAATATCATAATGAGCGAGATGGAGCAGTATTATAGAGTTTTAGAAATAGAACCTGGAGCAACACTTGATGAAGTCAATCAGGCTCATAAAGACTTGGTTTTTATTTGGCATCCTGATCGCATTCCTCAAGATAATCACCGCTTACAGAAGAAAGCCCAAGACAAGCTAAAAGCGATTAATGAAGCTCGTGATAAATTGCGCTCTTTACATGGTAAGCAGAAAAACATTTATCATTCTTCAGCATATCAAGCCAAAAAAACACCTGAAAGTACCTACAAACCACCTAAGACTAACCCGGATTTGAGTGGTAAGGATTTCAGTGGCTCTAACTTAAGCAACAAAGATTTATCTGGCAGAAACTTGAGTTACGCTGACTTGAGTGGGGCTGATCTGAGTGATAGTTTTATGCACAAAGTTATTCTCAGAGGGGCAAATTTATCTGAAGCCAATTTGTTTAGAGCTAACTTACTTTTAGCCGACATGAGAGAAGCCAACTTGCGTTCTACTAACTTGATTGGTGCGGACTTGAGTGGAGCCGACTTGCGCGGAGCCGACTTGACAGGAGCGCGGATGCGTTCAGGCGATCGCCTGCTGGTAAAATTGATTGGTGCTAACTTAGCTGGTGCAATTATGCCTGATGGTGTCATCCATGGTTAAAATCAGTACACAAAGGAGGTATGGTTAACATAAAGATGTCGACTATAGACTCAAAAAATCAGCTTTATTTATGAATATTGCCATTATTGGTTGTGGTTACGTTGGCTGTGCAGTTGCTCAATTGTGGCAGCAAAAAATGACTTTTATGGTTACAGCTACCACAACTAGCCCTGAGCGTATCTCGACTTTACAAAGTGTAGCCCAAAAAGTTGTAGTCACCCAAGGAAATGACAGAGAACAACTAAAATCTGTCTTGCAAAATCAAGATATTGTGTTGTTGAGTATCGGTGCAAAAGGGGCAAATTTATATGAAAATACTTATCTAGATACTGCGAAAACTTTAGTTGAAATTTTGCAGGATACTCCTAGTGTTAAACAACTAATATATACTGGAAGTTATTCAGTTTATGGCGATCATAACGGTGCTGGGGTAGATGAAGAAACCATAGCTAAACCAAGCCATGATAATGGCAAAATTCTCAAAGCAACTGAGGATGTATTATTAGGAGCATCTAGTGAAAAGCTGCGTGTTTGTATCTTAAGATTGGGTGGTATTTATGGACCTAATAGGGAACTGATAAAAATATTTAGTAGAGTTCCTGGTACAACTCGTCCTGGTAATGGTGAAGATGTCGCTAATTGGATTCATTTGGATGATATTGTTGGGGCTATAGAATTTGTGCGTATAAATCATTTGCAAGGTATTTATAATCTCGTAGATGATGCTGGTTTAACCAGTCGAGAATTGCTTGATAGCTTAATGGAAAAACACAATTTGCCAAAAGTAGAATGGGATCATACTGCCAAAACTAACCGTCCATATAATGCTAAAGTATCCAATCAAAAAATTAAAGCGGCTGGTTATAAATTAATTCAACCACAGATAAGTTTTTGAAGAAAAATCACAATAAATCCTCTGGTAAACACATTGAACATTACAATATCTCCTACCCAATTTTACACTTGGAAAAATTATAGTTGTGCCTACGAAATATATCAACCAGCTAATTCCAGCAGTGCGGGGTTACCTTTACTTTTAATTCATCCAATTGGTGTGGGATTATCGCGGCACTTTTGGCAAAGATTTCGCAAGCAATGGTCTATAAAAGGTCATAGAAATCTTATTTACAATCCTGACTTACTCGGATGTGGAGAGAGTGATATGCCCCGTGTGGCTTATACTCCTATAGATTGGGCAGAACAACTAGATTACTTTTTGCAAACAGTCGTCAAAGAACCTCTTGTAATTGTAGTGCAAGGTGCTTTATTACCAGTTGCTATAGAGTTAGTGCAGAAACAATCAAATTTAATTGCGGGAATGATTTTAGCTGGTCCTCCAGCTTGGCCAGTGATTACCAAAAACTCATCAGCATTGCAGCAAAAAATAGCGTGGAATATTTTTAATTCGCCTGTTGGTAATGCTTTTTATCGTTATGCGCGGACAGAGAATTTTTTACGTTCTTTCTCAACTGAAAAACTTTTTGCTTCCGAAAATGCTGTAGATAAAGAGTGGTTAGATATGTTAGTGGCGGGGGCGAAAAATCCTGAAAGTCGCCATGCAGTATTTTCGTTTTTGGCGGGATTTTGGCGACAGGATTATACTGGCTATCTTGCTTGTATGAATCAGCCGACATTGGTAGTTTTGGGAGAAACCGCATCGAGTATTAGCAAAGAAGGGAAACAAGAAACACCAGATGAACGGATGGCTGATTATCTTGGCTGTTTACCTCAAGGTAGTGGAATTAAATTACCGGGACGCAACGTTTTACCCTATGAATCAACTGTAGAATTTGTAGAAGCGATCGCACCATTTATCGCCACAATGGAGACTGTATCCTAATTATTGCAAAAAATTGGGACTGGCTGATCGCAACTCCTCATAAATAGCTAGAATCGAAGTGTTTACTTATGTGTGTTGAAGTTGTGGCTACTATATCTTGTCCCCATTGCCATCAACTCGTTGATAATCAGGTCATTACTTGCCCATATTGTCGTACAAATCTCAAAGCTTACGGTCATCCCGGAATTCCCCTGCACCGTGCGACTGGGGAAGAGTATCTGTGCGACAGTTGCACATACCACGCCGATAATACTTGTAACTTTCCTCAACGCCCCTACGCTAAAGACTGTACACTGTACGACAACCTGGAAGAGAGCCAGTTAAGATTACAGGCGCAACATCAGGGTAGCAGCTTTGGTGTAACTGTGAAAAACTGGACTCAACACCATAAGTCTTTGCTGCTGCTACTAGGTTTATTATTCATCTGCTTGCTCGTAGCTTTGTAAACTCCAAACCTTAGATAGTAGGAATTGTGATGGTTTCAGCCGTAGAGTCAACTAGCATTTGGGTTGCTTGTTCAAATAAAGTTAAATCGAACCAAAAAGTAGTACCCACTCCTACTTCACTCACCAGATGCATTTGACTGCGATGCCGTTCCATAATATTTCTGACAATGGATAAACCCAAGCCAGTACCTTCGAGAGTGTGAACTCGGTTCTCTACACGGAAAAACCGATCAAAGATCGCTTGTTGGTCTTCTGTAGCAATGCCAATACCAGTATCAGAGATTTCCACCCGCACATAAGCCTGCTGATTGCGTAAACTAGGCTTGGTATCTAATTGGTAGGCGCGAATTGCGACTTGACCACCCGACTCAGAAAATTTGAGAGAATTACCCACCAAATTCGCTAATACTTGTAACAATAAATCATAATTACCCAAGACTAAGGGCAAATCAAGGGGAAGTTCTTGAATTAGTTCAATACCTTTGTCCCTAGCATTGAGTTGGTAAGTACGCAGGGTTTGGTCGATGGCTTGGGCTAAATCTACCCCACCAAAATTGTAGCTGCGTCCAGATTCGAGTTTGGACAAATCCAAGACATCGTTAACTAAACGGGTGAGTCTGTCGGTTTCATTATTGACAGTTTGCAGAAAATCCTGACGTTGTTCTACACTCAACTCTTCGCCATACTCATGCAAAGTTTCAATAAAGGATTTGATATTAAATAGCGGCGTGCGTAATTCGTGAGAAACATTACTGATAAATTGGCTTTTGGCCTCATTCAGTTCTACCTCACGAGTGATATCTTGGACAGTGATGGCAATACCTTTGATGCTTTCCCGTTGGAGGTTAAGTACAGTAGTCAAGAGAATGCGGACGGTACGGTTGGTGGGTTCATGCAAATGAATCCGGAACTCGGCACTTTCACATTCACCTGCGGCCATTTCATACAAAGGACGGGTAATTTCCGTCTGTACGGCTGAGGGTAAATGATGTAAAACGTTGCAACCTTCAACTTCTATCCCTTCCCAGCCAAAAATTCGCCGTGCTGTGGGGTTAACTAAAATCACCTGCATACTGTTATCAATTAACACAGCACCATCGGCGATTGTGGAAACCAGTGTTTCGAGTTTGGCTTTTTCTGCGGTTAGTTCTTCAATGTTTTGCTCTTCATAGCGCTCTAGACGCTCTGCCATTTCATTAAAACTGAGAATTACTTCTCCGAGTTCGCCACCCAGAGGTAAGTCAATGCGCTGCTTAAAATTACCCGCAGCAATTTGTTTTACTCCCACCAGCAGTTCTGTAATGGGCTTGGTAATGGTTAAAGCATTCACCACTCCCGCCAAAATCACCATTACCCAAATCGTGATAAAAACGGCAATGGTAACATCACGGGTAAAATTAGTGGAAATAACTGCTTTTTGGTTGGGGTTGATGCCGATGGCCAATACACCCTGGTATTTTTCATCGACAATTAGGGGAATAAATACATCGGTGACTACTCCATCTGGGGTCAAGTGTTGCCGTACCATCGGCTTTTCTAAGTCATTAGTGTAATCTTCTGGTAGTTGTATGCGTCGTTCAATGGTGAGGGAGTTTTCTACCTCTGGTTCGGAAAAAGGAATGCCGAAAAATATTTTTCCAGTTTGGTCAGCGTAGAGCATATAACGCACACTGGAGGTGGTGCTATAAAAGCGTTGGGAAAATTGGGCAACCTCGGTGAGATTATGATCAGCTATTAAGGGAGCAACGTTAGCAGCAAGCAGTAGTCCTAGATCACGACCAAAGCGGGTATCATTCATTCTGGCATCTTGCTGAATTGTATTCACAGCCCAAAATGTCAGACCACTCATGAACAATGACACTACCAAGGTAGCGGCGGCCAAAAGTTTGGTTTGGAGGGTAAATTCAGTCCACCAGTTGGTGAGTGTCTTGGATACGCCGTTGGCGAACGCTTCTCGGATTGTTTTTAAAGGAGCCAGCATTTTAAATAAAGTTGTTAGTAGTTTCGGTTATTCAACGCCAACAACTAAAAAATTAACAGTTAATTTGATCAATATGTTAATTGAAAGATGAGGGTAGGTGGGAGATGCTAACTTTCAAGGGTAAGTTCCATATACCTCAATCATACTGTGGTATTTGTGGTCTTGCAGTCCTGTTGATTTTGAATGCGATCTGCTTTGCAGATCGCTAGATATAATTTCTACTTCAGTACTCGATGACCGATGTCTTTTCGGTAATACATTCCTTCAAATTCCAGGGATTTGATTCCAGTGTATGCTTGAGCGATCGCCTGCTGGAAATCTTTGCCGATGGCTGTCACATTTAACACTCTTCCCCCATCTGTGACGATTTCTTGTTGCTGGTTTAACTTTGTACCTGCGTGAAATACAGTCACTCCTGCGGCTTCCGCTTCTTTAATCCCAGTAATCACTTTGCCTTTTTCGTATTCCCCAGGATAACCACCGGAAGCGGCTACCACAGTGGCAGCAGCGCCTTGTTTCCAAGCTATGGGGGGCATTTCGCCTAAACGCTGTTGTACACAGGCTAAAATCAATTCTTCTAGGGGTGTGTCTAAAAGTGGCAAAATCACCTGAGTTTCAGGATCACCGAAGCGACAGTTAAATTCTAAAACCTTCAAGTCACCATCGGGGGCAATCATTAATCCAGCATACAGTACGCCTCGGTAGTCGATGCCTCTGGATCTTAAACAGGCGATCGCTCTTTCCAAGACTTCTGTTTGAATGCGTGACATTAACTCTGGCGTAGCTATAGGTGCGGGGGCATAAGCTCCCATCCCCCCAGTATTTTCACCTGTATCGCCCTCCCAAATCCGCTTATGATCTTGCGCGGGTAATAAAGGGCGAATAGTTAACCCATCAGTCAAGGCTAAAACTGATACCTCTTGCCCAATCAAACATTCTTCAACAACTACAAAATTGCCTGCACTCCCAAACTGCCCTTGAAAAATAGCATCAATAGCATTTTCCGCCTGTTCTAGAGTTCCAGCAACTGTGACACCCTTACCTGCTGCCAAACCGTCAGCTTTCACCACTATGGGGATTCCCTGTGTTTTCACATAGGATTTAGCTGCTGCTGCCTCAGTAAATACCGCAGCCTTAGCTGTAGGAATTCCGGCTTCTTGCATTAAAGCCTTTGCCCAAGCCTTACTCGCTTCAATTTGCGCTCCTGCTCTCACAGGACCAAATACCATCAGTCCTTGACCTTGGAGGTAGTCTGTGATTCCCATGGACAGGGGTACTTCTGGTCCCACTACCACCAAGGAAATGCCATTTTCCAGAGCATATCGGCTCATACCCTCAAAATCATCGACAGCCAAAGGCAAATTCTGGCAACATTCCAGACTTGCAGTACCGCCGTTTCCTGGCACACAGACAACTTGCTGAATTTGCGGAGATTGCAACAATTTCCAGGCTAGAGCGTGTTCGCGCCCTCCATTACCGACAACTAAAACTTTCACTGATTTCCTCGTGCGTCCCTTGTGAAACGAGAATACCCTAGCGGTTCTCGTGGATCAAGTTTTTCATCAATTATTGTGCTTATGCAAGTGCTTAATCAAATTTTGTGCTGATCACATTAGAGGTTATACTTATTTTATTCGTATATTTAAGGAGTAATTCTATTTTTTTAGAACAATAAAGTTATAAGTATTTAGAAAATATTAATACAGGTTTTCAGGATTTATCATGGATTTTTAAACGTTAAAATAATTAACTGCCAAAAACTTGGTAACTAATAACGTTTAATTATTGTATGGCAATTCCTGTGCAAGTGAGGTACAAGCAGTAATAATTAAACGCAGATGGACGCAGATAAATGCGGATAATTTTGTACTTTATTAGACTAGGAAGTGCTATAAATATTAACCTGTGAATATTGAGAATCCACAAATATCAATAGAAGAGAAAACATGACTAAAACTATTGTTACTGGAGCAGCAGGCTTTATAGGTTCTCACCTTGTAGAAGCATTACTGCAACAAGGACAAGAAGTGATTGGAATTGATCACTTTAATGATTACTACGAGCCTATATTAAAGCACAAAAATCTGGCACATTTACACGGTTCACCTAAGTTTACTTTAATTGCCGAAGATATTCAGTCTTTAGATTGGGCGGCGCTGCTCAAAGATGTTGAGGTGGTTTACCATCAGGCGGCACAAGCTGGGGTAAGAGCCAGTTGGGGTGAAGGTTTCCGTAATTATACGGAACGCAATATTAGTGCCACACAAGTTTTGTTAGAAGCTGCGAAGAATGCTCCCAATCTACAAAGATTAGTATTTGCGTCTACATCAAGTGTATATGGTGATGCCGAAACATTACCCACCCACGAAAATATTCCCCCACAGCCTGTTTCTCCCTATGGAATTACCAAATTAGCGGCTGAACGTTTGTGTAAACTATATCACAAAAACTTTGGTGTACCGATTGTGGCATTACGCTATTTTACCGTTTACGGCCCCAGACAGCGCCCAGATATGGCTTTTCATAAATTTTTCAAAGCTATTTTGCAGGACGAGGCAATTCCTATTTACGGAGATGGACAGCAAACGCGAGACTTTACCTTTGTCAGTGATGCCATAGCTGCTAATTTAGCAGCTGCTACTGTACCCCAAGCCGTGGGTGAAATATTCAATATTGGCGGTGGTAGTAGAGTCGTTTTGGCGGAAGTTTTAGACACTATGGCAGAAATAGTCGGCAAACCCATTAAAAAGAATTACATCGAAAAAGCGATGGGAGACGCGCGTCATACTGCTGCTGATGTCTCGAAAGCGAGGAAAATTTTAGGATATCAGCCCCAAGTTTCTTTAAGGGAAGGTTTAACTCACGAATGGCAATGGGTTCAGGCTTTGTACGGGAAAGTGCTGAGTGCTGAGTGAGTAGGGGCGGGTTTAAGCAGTCAGTCTGTGGTTCGTCAAAATCCTTAGTAAATCCGCCCGTACAGGAGTAAGTGTTTTTTCCCTCTGCTCGCTGCCCCCTCTCCCTGCCTCTTTTTCAAAGGGTGTTATTGCTAAGGGTAGTGGCTGCTTCAATAATTTGCTTCATTACCCACAAATTATTTGTTCCCATCAAAACAATTAAAGCCACTAAACCAGCTTTGTAAGACCTATTTTTAATTAATGAAAGGTTAGTGACAATTGCTAGAACTAAAAAAGTAAAGTGGCAGGTATAGAGAAACATTTCATTCACACCAAATACCGAATGAAGTGCGATATTAAATAAAATGCATAGGAAAAGTCCGTAGAACATAGGCCTGTTCTGATGAATCATTTGTATGTTCTTGAATAGGCCTGAAATAAAAATAGACAGCCAAAGAACAATCCCTACTAACCCGGCAAAGTTGTAATTCAGAGGTCGCTGAAAAAAGCCGATAATTGGTCTGCGAGTGAGTATTTCCTCCGCCAATGGCAAAGGTGAGGCTGTGACAAAATTGACAATAAAAAAATGTTTCCCCAATTCATAGAGCGTAGTTAAAGGTTGATTAATAATTTTAATGGCTGTATATTTTAGCTCTGTTACAACTGTTGAAGGTACGAAAAATAGAGCTGCGGTGTTAAAAATTTTGTATTGAATCAGACTTAATAAAAAACATATTAGCACTACAACACCAATATATTCTGCAACGATGGCAAGTCTATCTTTTCGGCGCAGCAAAATGACGACTATCGAAAAGCAAATGATGCTTTGGGCAAAATTGGTAATCGTGATTCCAAATGTAAATAAACCTGTTAAAACCCAATATTCAGTGTATAGTTTTTTGTCTCGTAAACAAATAAAGAATAATATATGGGTGGCAATAATGCTGGCAGCAGCAAAGGCATAGGTTTCTGGTATTGCTCCAAAAACTAACTGACTCATGCTGAAACCAAATACGAGCGTTAACAGGGTGGCATCAATAAATTTACCCAGTACCAAGCGAAAGAAAATAAAGGCTAAGAAAACTGCTAAACTGGCAAAAAAGGCATTGAGAAGGAGAACGGTTAAGACTTTAGATGAGATTAATTGATGTATACCTGAGCCAATAAAATCTACAAACAGCAGAATTAAGGGATGAGATCCTTTGTGATTAAGATTCCATTCCATAGATGTCCAACCGTTTATCTGCTCACCAATATCTGCTCCAAAGTATTCAAATGCGTTGAAAGAGGGCGATATTTGTAGACCCAGTATCAAATAAATCACAAAAAAAGTTATCGGGATACAGATTGTGGCAACTATTAACTTCCAATCTCGATCTGGAAGCAGATTTTTTTTCATCCCTGCTATGAAGTTGTGAGAAATGTTGGCATAATTAAAGCTATTTCTCATTTGCCGGAAATATTTCACCGACGACACAGCACCTATTAAAGAAAAACATCCTAACAGGTTAAAGGCAATAAAAAATTGAATATACCTGAGAAGATAAAAGTCTAGGGGATTTTCTGCGCGACCTGAGAGGGGTTTGAGAATAAAGAATGATTCACCCGAATATAATCGTGAAATAATGGGATTTACAACTAACAAAGAGACCAATAAATTAAATATTAGTAAGGTTAGAGTAGCTAAAAGAATCTTATTTCTCTGACTTAGCGACGTAACAGATTGTTGTATTTGCATAATAAATACTGATTGATTGGAATACTCAGACGAAAAATAATTAACTAAGTTTTGGCTAAAGCGATCGCCCAAATACCACTTAACACTAAACCCACCCCTATCCATTGAAAAATTAATACTTTTTCACGCAAAATTATATGACCAGCAACCATTGTAGCAACAATTGTTAAACCTATAACCATTGGATAGGCAACAGATAAATTTAATTTGCCTAAAACTAATATATAAAATATAGTACTCAATCCATAACTACAAATACCTCCGAATAAATAAATATTTAATGGATTTTGACCTGTTCCTAATTTTAAGAGAGTTTGTGCTAGTGTGTTTAAGCCCACTGTAATTAAAATTAGTAAACTAAAGATAATTGGGTTGGTCATAACGGCAATTTTTACCTGCATTCCTGATGTTTTACTTACTCATAAAAATTATTTACTGAGGATTTTCATAATTAATATTATCATGAAATTCCCAAAGTTCTGCTGTTTCTAAATAAGGCATTTGAATCCATTTACCTGCAATTTTTTCCCACCATCGTGGCGGATGGGGTAAGCTAGCAACTTGGATAGAAGGACAACCACAAAGCCATGCTCCGACAATATCGGTATGCAAACTATCACCAATAACTACTACATATTTGGGTGATAATCGCATGGAGTAGATGGCTTGGCAGAATGCAGAGGGAAAGGGTTTCTTAGCCGGACTAATTGCGGGAATATTCAGTCGATGCGACCAGAATTTAACGCGATACTGACGTTTCCCATTTGAGAGCATAAACAACTTTAATCCGGCTAACTTTGCCTCTGTAATCCAATCTTCTGCTCCAGGCGATATGTAGCGATCATCTTCGGAAATAATAGTATTATCTAAATCTAGAATAATTCCTTTGATACCACACTTCTGAATTTGCACAATGTCAATCTGGGCTAGTTTATGGCTGCGGTGTGGAAGTTTGTTTCTTCCTTTTTGCCAATTCCGCCAAAAAATTGGAATTTTTTTCATCTGCAAGCTTTTGAAGATGTCTTACTCTATAAGACCTTGATGTTTGAACCAGAGAATGACAAAGCAAGTGATCAACCAACTCAAGACTGTAAAGAGAATAGGCAAGTCTTTTAATAAAATTTCTTCTGGCCGTTCACTACGTCCACCTACTTCTGAAAGACTATCGCCCTGACCGGAAATTTCTTGGGGATCACTCAGGAGTTGATAGCGAAAAACGCCATACAAGACAAAAGGTAAAGTTAGTAACATCCAAGAGGTAGATGCTCCATTCAGGGTAGGGCCAGAACTCCAAAGTGCATAGGTAACAACGGTGCTAGGGGTGACTACATTTTCCATGCGATTCAGCAATGGTAGAGAGTAACGCTTGAGAACAGAACGAGTTTTGCCACCTTTAATTTGCGCTAACCGCAATTCTGCTTTGCGCTTTTCAATTCCCAAAAACAGTGCCAGCATTGCTGTACACAGTAAAAACCAAGTTGATAAGACAATACCAGTAGCAGCCGCACCAGCATAGGCTCGCAGTACAAATCCAGTCGAGATCGCACCTATGTCCAAAATTACTGTGCGTTTTAGTCGCAGATTATACGCACATTGCAAAATGGCATAAGCAGTAATGGTTGCACCCAATTGGGGCGATCGCCACCATGCAATCATTAAAGAACTACTTAGCAGCACCAATGCGATGCCTATGGCTACTGGAATACTGACTAAACCAGCCGCTATTGGCCGCTTACACTTGATCGGGTGCTGACGATCAGCTTCCACATCTGCGATGTCATTAATTAAATAAAAACTACTAGATGTGTAACAAAATAAGACAAATGCTAATAAACTACCCAGTAATGACTGGAAATTGATACTAAAAGCAAATAAGGGTGCTGCAAATACCACGAGGTTTTTAGTCCATTGTCGTGGACGCAAAGCATTAATGTGGTGAAGCAACTTCTTAGAACTTTTTGGTATGGCAAGCAGTAATTTTTCAATAGAGGAAATACGCCGAGAGTTCATATAAGGTTTGTCTCTCTGTGGTAAATAGATGCAGTCAATGCTTATCTGGGACAAGTAAAAATACTGTTGCCAGTAGCATAATAATCTTACTACATTACTAGCACAGTAAAATTATCTGGTAACAGTTAAAAAACTTCACCGAATCTTTACGTAACTATTGCCATTGTTTCAGTTCATCACTGATGTTGCGAAGTAGGGTATTGATTTGAGTCCGGCGAGTTTCAAAGTTGGCGGCTATGGAAATTAAGATAATACCTACTAGTAAGCCGACAATCCATTTTAAAAAGGGATAGCTGGAGCTGAAAATCACTAGTTGATAGAAAGTGGTAATTAAGAACGTCGCTGTACCAAGATAGAGATATGCCCTGGTTCGTAAAGCTAATCCGGCAAAAATGGCTATGAGGCTGAAGAATCCGGGGATTAAGGGTGTTTCTTGATGCAATAAAAATGCCCATCCACAAATTAAGCCACTGCCTAGCAGTCGTAAAGTGTGACGAGATGTTTTATTCTCTGGTAGTTTCAATAGAGGATCTACTTGAGCAACATACAGCAGTGACAATGCGATTGGTGTCACATACCACAAAGTATCGGTGAGGCTGATGCTATTAAACCAGCGCAATAATGCCCAATTAATTAATGCTGCACTGATATATGTCAAACGAATGCTTTCACTGAGTTTGGCGAGGAAGATATAAAACCCAGCTGCTATGAGTAAGGTGATGGGGGAAACGTGCAGTTTGGTTTCCCATAAAATTACCAGGGGTACGATGTATGCGGCTTGTTGCCAAGGTCTTTTCGACCAACCCCAGCTTTCCCAAGGTAAGATGTAGAGAAAATAGGCAATTACGCAGGCGATCGCACCGTTCCAAGGTACTAAGGGACCACTTAACCACTGTCCTACGGTTGTTTCTCGCCAATAAATTCGCATCGCCGCTACCTCTAAGAATCCGAGATAAACCCACATTTCTCCTACAGTGATTCTGCCAAAGATGCTGGGGGTAGCAGGCGTTCCCTTTCCTTGAAATATGGCATATCTAATTAAAAATACCCCAGTGGCTAATCCCACCAAACGGTTAATGTCAATGGGAAGGGGAATGGCCGCCATTAATAAGCCGGTACTCCAAAACCAGTGCAAATGGGAGATACCTTTGAGTTCTTGGGGAGTTAGACGTAAGTAGCTGACAATCCAAGGGGTGAGGATGCGATAGGCATACATGATGCCCGTCCCTAAAGCTGACATGGCAATTAAGCCATCACCTAATGCGTCTCCGGTGGTTTGGGACATTTGATAAAACAAAAGTTCATAGGCAGAAATTGATATGCCAATGATGCCTAAATACAACAGAGGTTTGAAAATTTCATTGCGTCGCCCTACACCAATGAGAATAAAAGCTACACCCAAAGAAAATAAACCAGTCCAAGCGGTAAAGGTGTCTAAACGCAGCACTACACTGAATGCACCATAGATTAAGGGCAAAATGTGCAGGCTACTGGGAAGCTTTTCTAATTGGTGTTGTCGTCGCCACCACTCTCCTAACAGTTGGGTGATTAAACCCAAGGCGATGTTAGCTACTGCAATCCTGATAGTTGAATGTTCTCCAAAACCCAGGATTTCAGCAATGATCAATTCCACACACCAACCGATGCTATAAAATAGCCAATTTGTGGGTGAGTGCCAACTCCGATAGACAATTGCCCCTAATGTAATGGTAGTGGCTGTTAAGTACAACCAGCCTGGGTCGACCATTCCCTGATAAACTAAGGTCGAGTGCAGCGTCATCCCTAAGAGTTCGACGCTAGATAAGGCGATCGCCCATCGATCACAGGCTACTGCATATATATTTGCTAACTTGTTAGCACTTCGGCTGAGGACTGTTCTTGCTAACCATAAACTTAAGATAGCGATCGCACCTACAATCAACCACCCGGCTATGGTAAGTTCAGGTAATCCCAGTATACCCTCCCACAGCAACGCCCCGATTAAACTCAAACCAAACCCTACTGTAATTCCCGCATTTGCTTGATGTCTTAAATAGCGGGTATTTGCAAACATGACAGCCGTAGCCACACCCAAACTAATTAATCTGATTCCAGGCAGTGGTAAAGTTAATAGCTGAGTCATGCACACAGCTAAAATACTGATAAAAGTGTTGGTGGTGCGCCGTTCTCCAGTGGTGCGACTCGCTAAACCTGTGAGAGTTAAAGGCGTAATTAGCCATAAGACTCCCCAATCTCTGTTATACCCAGAGACTTGGTTATTTACCCACAGGAGATAAAAACTAACAATAGCCAGTCCTAAACCGATGTACCATCCACTCCGTTGCCATAATCCATTCCCTAGACTAAATACCCATTCTGCCACCATCACAGCTAGTAAAATGCTTGCCCAGATGTGTAAAGCCAGATTTGGTAATAGCCAATTAATGGTAGAACCAAATGTCAGCAAACCCATGATATGAGTCAGATATACCAAGGGAATGGGGACAGAAGAACGGCGTTTGGTGACGACGGCGAGAGTGATGGCAGAAAAGAGTAAATTGAGCGATCGCAGTGTAGGATTTACAGTGGCAATTGTGGTTAAAAAAGCGCCAAAGAAGAGAGTTAGTAGTTCACCAAATTTAGCTAATTCTGGCTTTTGGGCGCGATTTATTCTCTCAGTAATTACCACTATGAATATTAAGTAAGGCAATAAAGCGACACTCAATAACGCCCAAGGTGCATTTCCAGGATTGGTGAGTTGAGTTGCAATGGCGATCGCTCTTGACTGTAGCCCAAAAGGTACTAACCGCCAACCCAGCCAAACTGCTTGTAAGCCAATGGCAAAAAATGTTGCCAAATCATTGGGAAAACTATATCTTTGTACGCGATTACCTACATACCACAAAGCCAATCCACTCACGAGGATGGCTTGTCCTGGGTGATTGAATACCGCTAGTAGCCAACCGAGAAATAGTAAAATGCTTCCCAGTCCTTGCCAAGGGGATGAAGAATCTCTGTTTTGTGCTAACCAAGTTGCCAACCAGCCGCAAATTCCAATGGCCAAGCCTAACTGAGTGACATCTACCCCATTGACAAAAATTCCTCGGATTAATAGAACTACTAAGGCATAAATAATTACAGCAGCGAATAAGCTTATACCTGATTTATTAGGTTCAGCACTAGGATTTTCTGACGTGATGGGGGGCCGCTGTTGGTAGCGATTGTGATAAAGAGTAATGATAGTTGTACCCACCATTGCCACGTAAATGGCAATTACGGGAAAGCCGGGTAGTTGCCAACCCCAATGCAAATAAATTAACCCCAGAATATTGATTAAAGGTAATTTTCCGGTGGGTAAGTTGCTAAAAACAGCGCGATCTTTGCAGAGGAGAATGGTAATAAATGTTAGGGTAGGGCAGGCGATCGCCACTGTCAACCAGTCCAAAGGATTTTGCCACAATTTGAAGCTATCCATCGCCCAAAAATTCACCGGGATTAACAACAGAGTCACAATCAGCAACGTCTGAGCTGTTAACCTGAGATTATCTTGTCTCCCCGCCCAAAAGCTAAACCCCCAGAAACTTAAGGTATAAGCAAATAAAACGCCATACTGTCCAGAAGCTGGGAATCTGTCCCACTGACTAGCAGCCAGTACGCCGGAGGAAAGCACAACGAGAAACAAACCTAAAAACAGCAGCCAACGCACACTCAATTCTGCTCCCAAGGACTCCAACATTGAGGTGAGGAAGTTGGGTTCTGGTGGTTTTGCGGGGGTTTGTCTGCGACTACTAGATGGAAAAACTTCAACAGGGTCAGAAATAGGAACAAATACAAATACCTTTTCAGGTTCTAATACCACTGGACAGACAAGAAACTGTCGGCATATTTGCCTAACTTGGATATCGGATATTAAACCCAAACGCAACCATATATCTAATCCTTGTAGTAATTGCGGGTGGGAGGATGGTAAGTTGAGTTCAATTTTTAAAGGCTGGTCAAGTGGAGATGGCATAAGCCGTAACCGTATCGGTAGACACTTATATAATTATTCGTGAAAAGTGGATTTACGCGATCGCTATGCCAGTTATTTTTACTGACTACGCAACCTCTACCGTAATCAGGGTTACAACTTCAATTTTAAATATATAGACAACAATGTATAAGACTTTATTAAATTCCTACTGATCGGACAGATGAAGCTAGACAATTTAATACAATTAATACCACATCATTTACTAATATCTACACCAATGAAAGCATTACTTCCTCAAAATGACCCGAACCCGAAACAACGCCAATTTTATCTACAGAAAGCCAGAAAAGACTATGAATTTGTTTATGATTTCTTGCCTCCTATGGCGATGCTCAAAAGCGTACCTCCTTCAGAAAACTTTTCTACAAAGTATATTGCTGAACGGACATTAGAAACAGCAGAACTTGCTCTGAATATGTTGGGTGTCAAAGCCCATGCTTTTTGGGACCCATTAGATGAATTGAAAGACTATGAAGACTTTTTTCCAGTCTTGCGTAAACCTAATGTGATGAAAACTTATGAAACTGATGACTCCTTCGCTGAACAACGGCTCTGTGGAGTGAATCCTTTAGTTTTGCGTCAGATTAAGCAAATGCCAGCTAACTTCGCATTTACCATCGAAGAACTGCAAACTAAATTTGGCAACTCTATCAACTTGATCGAAAGACTGGCCACGGGAAATCTGTATGTAGCTGATTATAGATCCTTGGCATTCATTCAAGGTGGCACTTATGCCAAAGGTAGAAAGTATCTACCAGCGCCCATAGCCTTTTTCTGTTGGCGCAGTTCAGGCTTTAAAGATCGTGGTCAACTCGTACCTGTAGCGATCCAAATTAATCCAAAATTAGGCAAAGCCAGCCCACTCCTCACACCTTTTGATGAATCTTCCATCTGGTTTTATGCCAAGTCCTGTGTGCAAATTGCTGATGCTAATCATCATGAAATGAGCAGCCATTTATGCCGAACTCACTTTGTGATGGAACCCTTTGCTGTTGTCACCCCCCGTCAACTAGCTGAGAACCATCCTCTGAGAATCTTGCTCAAACCCCACTTCCGGTTTATGTTGGCGAACAATGATTTAGGTCGTCAGCGTTTGGTTAATAGGGGCGGTCCTGTTGATGAATTATTAGCTGGAACTCTGCAAGAGTCATTACAAATTGTTGTCGATGCTTATAAAGATTGGAGTTTGGACCAATTTGCTCTCCCCACAGAAGTAAAAAATCGGGGTATGGATAATGTCCAAAACTTGCCCCACTATCCTTATCGGGATGATGGGATGTTGTTGTGGAATGCGATTAACAAGTTTGTATTTAAATATTTAGAGCTTTACTACAAGACTCCCGCAGACTTGCAAGCAGACGTAGAACTGCAAGCTTGGGCGCGGGAATTAGTTGCTCAAGATGGTGGACGGGTCAAGGGTATGAGCGATCGCATTGATACTTTGGAACAATTAGTTAAAATTGTGACTACGATCATCTACATTTGTGGACCGATGCATTCTGCTGTTAACTTCCCACAATATGAATATATGGCTTTTGTTCCCAATATGTCCTTAGCCGCCTATCAACCAATTCAAGAAAAAGGCAATTGCGATCGCCAAGCCGTGATCGATTTTTTACCCCCAGCGAAGCCAACAAGTGACCAATTATCAGTTATATTCACACTTTCAGCCTATCGTTATGACAGACTGGGATATTATGAAGAACAGGAATTTGAAGACCAAGCTGCTGACGATGTGATCAATAAATTCCAGCAAGAATTAAATGTGGTTCAGAGAAAAATTGAGTTAAACAACAAGGGACGCTTGGTTGATTATCACTATCTACAACCAAGACTTGTTCTCAATAGCATCAGCATTTAACATTTGAGTGAAATCCAAAACCTGAAATGATTTCACTGCAAGGAGTTTGTTGTTTTCTTTAATAGAGAAAATACCAATTTAAATTGGCATCTTCTCGAATGGTTGTAGAGACCTTTTATTTAATGTCTCTACAATATTTACCCCCGGATATCTAATGAATTTCAGGATATAGCAACCGCCAAGGAGGTTAAGACATAAACTGATAATCAAACTTAGACACTAAAAGGGTTTTCCCCCACTCCCCACTCCCTACTCCCCAGCTTTTTCTGATTACGGCACGATTTCTTTTTGCTGTTGATACATCTTCTTGAATAAAGCTTGCTGCACTTTATGATCTACAATCGGTGCAGGATAGCCAATCGATTGAAGTTCCAGAGGGGGAATTTTACCAGTTACTAAATATTCCGTATCTACAGAGCGCAATTCGGATACCCATTGGCGGATATATTCCCCTTCCCCATCAAATTTTTGTGCTTGACTAGCAGGGTTAAAAATCCTTAATGGCTTCGGGTCCATGCCACTAGAAGCACTCCATTGCCAACCGCCATTATTGGCAGATAAATCAGCATCAATTAACTTCTGCATAAAATATTTTTCTCCCAATTGGGGATTGATGATTAAATCTTTCGTTAAAAAACTAGCCACAATCATCCGACAACGGTTGTGCATCCAACCGATTTCATTTAACTGGCGCATTGCTGCATCGACAATGGGATAACCTGTTCTCCCCTCGCACCAAGCTTGAAAATATTCTGGGTTATTTTGCCAAGGAAAGTTTTTGAAGGTGTCGCGATAAGCCCCCTCAGCCAATTCCGGGAAGTTATACATGGCGTGTTGATAAAACTCCCGCCAGGCTAATTCTTGTTGCCATGTGCGGATACTAGCTTCTGTTTCTTCGCTGCGGCTATTTTCTCGCGCTGCTAAAGTAGCTGACCACACGCTGCGAATGCCAATAACGCCAAATTTCAAAGCTGCACTCAGTCTGGATGTGCCATCAACGCCGGGAAAGTTACGCTGTTCTTGATATTCAGTGATGGTATGATCAGTAAATTCCTCTAATCTTGCTTGTGCTGCGGCTTCTCCTGGTGCAAGAATTAATTCACCATCCCAGATAAATCCTAAGTCTTTAGCTGAGGGTAATTCGATTACGCCTGCTTGTTTGGCAATTTCTTGTTCAGCCTCTGTTAATCCTACGACATTTTGTAGTGTTTCTACTGGTTTGGCTTTGGGTTTGCTACTCCAATTTTTCCAGAAAGGACTGTAAACAGTGTAAGGACTTTTCCCACCTGTACGAATTTCCTCTGGTGAATGCAGTATCTGATCCCAATTTTCGTGCAGAAATTCAATGCTTTGTTCTTTGAGGATATCAATGATCGTGCGATCGCGTGTTTGAGAATAGGGTTCTACATCCCAGTTCCAAAATACAGCTTTGGCATTTAACGCCCCCGCTAAAGCTGGTATGGCTTGCACAGGATTTCCATGCAAAATTAACAATTGGCTGCCTACCTCAGTATATCGCTGTTGCAGTGCTTCTAAACAGCCAATCATGTACGTTACTCTGGCCGGGGCGACATCATCTCGTTCCAGAATCTGAGGATCAAGGCAAAACACGCCCACAACTTTTGCACTTTGCCCTCTAGCCGCAGCTAGTCCTGTATGGTCAGAAATACGTAAATCACGGCGATGCCAAAATAAAATTAAGTCAGACATTCCACACCCATCTTAGTTCTCTTGTACTACCTTCTTAGAGCCTATGATACCTTTGAGCATCATTCTGATCATAAAGAATGTAGAGCAATGTCTCTACAAGGGTTTTGGAAAAAACATATTTAAATTCGCTCAATGTCTAGTAAGATGTTATCAAAGCAGAATCTCCGGTACATTGATCGGGATTGTGGCTTTTTGAGTTAAAGTTAAGATCCTCTTTTAAATCAAAAATAATTAATTAGTTTTTTTGTCATGCCCATCCTATTACTAGACGACGGCACAATCAAGAGCGATTTCGATGAAATAGTGCGAGAACTCGCGCCTCTTGGCATTCACCTCAAACATTATGACCCAGGAACATCACTGCTTTTCCCTCATCTTCTAGAACAGGATGTTTTGACTGACTCAGAAAAACAGCATATAACAGAGCAGCATAATGGAGCTTTTGAATTTATTCAGCAAGAAAATGGTTATCTCTGGTCTGATTTGCTACATCTGCATCCAGGTTTACCCAATCTCCAGAATTTGATCGCTACTTACAGCCGTTACCATCATCATACGGCTCCTGAAGCTCTGTTCCTATTGGCAGGAGAAATGATTTTTGGTTTTGTCAAACCCAATGGTGATCAGGTACAGTTGTTAATTCAGTCCCAAGACTATATCCACATTTGTGAAGGTGTGGAACATTGGTGTAGTCCTACGGCATTGTTACATTTTAAAGCGGTACGCTATTTTACATCTGTAGAAGGATGGGTTCCTAATTATACGGGAACTCAGTTGACTGATTCACGCCATCAAAAGTAGTGACAGTGAAATTTTTTTCAATATTTAATCGTTGCATGAGTTCATTTGCTTGGCAAGCTATCGCCTGCCAATTTCCTTGTGTAACAAGCTTTGTAGGAAATAATTGACCACTTAATCCCACAGCGATCGCCCCAGCTTGGATAAATTCCTGGGCATTTTCCAGAGTTACTCCCCCAGTAGGAATCAAGGGAATTTCACTGAGTGGCCCTTGTAAACTTTTAATATAATTAACTCCTCCCACTGATTGCACGGGAAACACCTTGACACAGCTAGCACTCTGAGTCCAAGCGGTAATAATTTCTGTGGGAGTCATAGCACCGGGAATAACTGGGACATCTTTTTTTACTGCGGCTTGAATTATAGCGGGGTCAACGTGGGGGGTGAAGAGAAATTGCGCCCCAGAAGCGATCGCATCTTGGAGTTGGTGGACATTAAACAGCGTACCTGTGCCAATCATACAGTCTGGTAACTCTGCACGTAATTGACTAATTAATTTTCCTGGGCGATCGCTATTCCAGGTAATTTCAATCAGCCGCATTCCCCCAGCCGCCGCAGCCATAGCCATTTTTTCAGCTAACTGCATATCTGAGGCGCGGATAACTGCGATCGCGCGGTATTTTTGCAACTGTGATAACCAAACTTGATTAGACATTTCATAAAAGCCTTTTGACTTTTGACTTTTGACTTTTGACTTCCGCCCTGCGGTACTGGCTCTTCCTAGAGGGAGATCCATACATCTAGTATCATGCAACCTTAGCCAGATGGAATCAGAGGTTGAAATTTTTAAGCTGAATATAGTAAGAGCCGAAATCTAACAGGTGTAAAACCGTATCAAACTTAACTTGCGCGGTGATACGGAATTTAGAACCCGTGCGGGTACTTCTAAAGAATTCATTCTATACGGGTACTGTCACCGCAGTCTCTAACTGGGGAGAAACGGCTCAACTCAAACAAGTTCGCGCGGCTTTACCTGGAAGTTACGAAGCCCTATTCCATGACACGGAACTACCCCAATTTTACCTCAACCTCCGGGATGAGAATCAAGCAATTCTGGGTCTGCGGGAACCTAGCCTAGAAACGGCAATTGGTGTAATTTACTTACCAGAAACTGAGAGGATCAGTCACTATTTCCATGCTTGTCTCCCCGCACAATCAGATCCGCAAAGAACTTGAGAATGAGTGGCTACTAGCATTAGCGGGTATTGCGTTGGTATTTTTCGGCGTACTGCTGATTGTTTGGCCTATTGCTGGAGCATTAGCAATTCTGTGGATTATTGCCGCCTACGCCATTATTTTCGGTGTCTTACTCCTAATTCTGGCTTTTCGGCTCCGTACTTGGGGAACTGAACGCAGAATCTTTTAAACACCTAATCAATTAATTGGAGATAAAAATCATGGTATTAAGTCGCTGGGAACCTTTTAGAGAAATAGAAACCATCCAACGGCAGATGAATCGTCTTCTTGAGCAAATAACACCCTCAAGTGATAGTGGCGATATTATCAGCGATAGACTCACATTTGTACCCGCAGCAGAACTTGAAGAAACCTCTGATGAGATCAGACTGTGGATGGAAATTCCTGGAATTGACCCCCAAAACTTAGATGTAAAAGTTGCCGCAGATACGGTTTCCGTAACTGGTGAGCGTAAATCTGAAATCAAGGAAGAAGAAAGAAGAGGTATGCGCCGCTCAGAATTTCGCTATGGCAGATTTCAAAGAATAATACCTCTACCATCTCGAATTCAAAACGATAAAGTACAGGCTGACTTTAAAAATGGTGTGTTATGTCTCACCATGCCTAAAGCCGAAGAAGAAAAGACCAGAGTTGTCACTGTTCAGTTACCAGGACAAAGCCAGCAAGGGCAAATTTCTGGAGGTAAGAAAGATAAAACCTAACCTCCTCAGCTGAAAAACATCTAGTTTGTATATTTAAATTAGATTAAACTCTTGTGGGGCGGGCATACTATGGCTAACGCCACGCTACGCGAACGACAAGCTCAGTACAAGTCTTGCCTGCCCTTGTTATTTTATTCACGCACCAGGCGCAAAGAGAAAGATTAAAAATTAGGAGACTGTACCAAATCCTCCTCCCCCAGGGGTTTCAATGATAAAAACATCCCCAGGCTGCATTTCTGCGGTGGCGGTACTGTTTAAATTCTCTTGGGTTCCATCCTGACGTTGTATCCAGTTGTGTCCTACTTTTCCTGGTTCCCCGCCATTTAATCCCAAGGGAGGAACTAAGCGATGGCTAGAGAGAATATTTGCTGTCATCGGTTCTAAAAACCGAATGCGACGAACTACGCCATTACCACCTGAATATTTACCTTGACCGCCGCTATGGGGACGCAGACTAAAGCTTTCTACTAATACCGGATAGCGGGTTTCTAAAATTTCTGGATCAGTTAATCGGGAGTTAGTCATGTGGGTATGTACTGCATCCGTACCATCAAAATTAGCTCCTGCGCCAGAACCACCGCAGATGGTTTCATAATATTGATAACATTGATTACCAAAAGTAAAATTATTCATTGTTCCCTGGGAACCAGCCATGACACCCAACGCACCATATAAAGCATCAACAATGGTTTGAGAAGTTTCGACATTACCTGCTACCACTGCGGCTGGATAAGTTGGGTTAAGCATACAGCCAATTGGCACAATAATTTCTAAAGGCTTAAGACAGCCAGCATTGAGGGGAATATTATCATCAACCAAAGTGCGGAAGACATATAAAACTGCGGCTTGAGTTACAGCTTTGGGAGCATTAAAATTACTATTTAGCTGTGGAGATGTACCAGTAAAATCAATGCTAGCACTGCGATTTGCTTTGTCTATTGTGACTGTAACTTTAATTTTTGCGCCATTATCCATTGCATAAGTAAATGAGCCATCTTGGAGTAGATTTATCGCTCGTCTGACTGATTCTTCAGCATTGTCTTGAACAAATTTCATATAAGCTGTAACTGTCTCAAGTCCATATTGCGTCACCATTTTTTGAAGTTCTTGAACTCCTCTAGCATTGGCGGCAATTTGGGCTTTAAAATCAGCAATATTTTGATCAGGGTTACGCGCCGGATAGCGATGATTTGCGAGGATTTCCCTGACGGGAATTTCTTGAAAATTTCCCTGTGCAACTAAGAGAAAATTATCAAATAAAATTCCTTCTTCTTCTACTGTGGTACTGTGGGGAGGCATGGAACCAGGGGAAATACCACCTATATCGGCTTGGTGTCCACGAGAAACAACGTAAAAAAGGGGAGTGGAGGTGTTAGTCGCTTCTAGAAAAACGGGAGTAATGGCGGTGACATCTGGGAGGTGAGTTCCTCCGTTATAAGGATTATTGGATAAATAAACATTTCCTGGTTGAATAGTGTCGCCTTTATCGTTAATTAAACTGCGGACACTTTCACTCATTGAGCCTAAATGTACAGGAATATGTGGGGCATTAGCTACTAATAATCCAGAAGTGTCAAAAATCGCGCAGGAGAAGTCGAGGCGTTCTTTGATGTTCACTGATGCAGCTGTGTTTTGCAGAACGATTCCCATTTGTTCGGCGATAAATTGATAGAGATTTTTGAATATTTCTAAGCGGACGGGATCGGGTTGATGTGTTGTGTACATTGTTTAATCCTATTTATAAAACCACAGAGGCGCAGAGAACACAGAGAGAATTTAGATGACTTGGTTTAAGATGTCTTTTGAGCAAGGATAATGAGAAACCAAGGTTTTTGAGTGAGTTTTTCATAATCTTGAGGGTAAAGTTGTTTGTACTCCTCGGTTGGACGTGGTTCAACAATTTGTTTGATGGCAAATCCTGCACTATTTAATGCGGAAGTCATCGCACTTAATGGACGGCGATAAAAGCGCACGCTGACAGGTGTGTTACCATAGCCTTTCCAAGAATCTTCTAACAAATCTGTAGCAAAGTAATCGGCTTTTTCAAAAAATTGAAAATCCATAAAAGGATGATGTGTTGAAAACAAAAATAATCCTTCGAGTGATAGGATGCGGTGAAACTCTTGGAAAACTTCTTCCCAATCTCTTAAATAATGCAGAGTTAATGAGCTTAAGATTAAATCAAAAGAATTATTGTTTAAGAAAGTCAGGGGTTTATTCAAGTCAGCTTGATAAACTTGTCCCCGCTTTTTTAGTCTTTCCTTGGTCAACTGCACCATTTTATTGCTAATATCAATAGATACAACATCAGCACTTTAATTAATCAACCATTCAGAATAAATTCCGCCTGCACAACCAGCATCCAATACGCGGGTAAATTTTATATTGGATAGAAGAGAAAACATGGCTGGTCTTTTGTAGTAAGCATTGTGGGAATTCGACTCTGTACGGTTTACATAAGCTTCGGCAAAGGCTTCGTAGTCCTTAAAAGGCATATACTCCTGCTGATCTAGACTCATGTTCAATCTCATCCTTTGTTCGTATTTGGTTTGGAATCGTTTTTAAATGGCTTGGCTAAAAGGCTTTTAATGATATGTGGTACAAGGGCGAAACCCGGTAGAAAAACAATACCCAATTGTTGCATTAATCCTAGTGCGTCTCCTTGTCCCCAATGCTCTACAATTTTGCCGTTTTCAACGCGGTCAATGTGCATGATTGATAACTGGATTTGCTTACCTGTTGGAGGAATACCTTGAAAGTTACCCAGATGTGTAGCTGTGAACTTCCCACAAGTAACTATTTTATCTCCTTCAACAATCACCTGATCAAATTTGTGTTCACCATTGGTAAAGGCTAAGTAGAACGCCATACCGACTTCTTTAAAACCTTTGCCATTGAGGGGTTCAGCGACACCAGCCATGTGAGCCACAAAATTGGTAGCGAGAAGTGCGAATGCTTGGTCAATATTTCGATTGTCGAAAGCTTGATAAAACTCAAGAACTATGGCTTTATTTTCCTGGGGTAACATTTATTTTCTATTTAGGTTTATTACAAGTGAATTACCATAATTATTGGTAAAAATTTTAGGCTTGGTTACTTTTTTTTCGGATAGTTTGGTTTATTCATACTTATTTATATCGAGCCTAAATAAAATGTGAACATTTCTCTCTTTTCTCTTCCTCTGTGATCTCTGTGTCTCTGTGGTTCGTTAAAAAAATTCGTTCAAAAATCAAACAAGAGTCTTATATTTAACTTGGATGGCGTAGCCATAGATACGCTAAACTATGATTAGGAACGCTGTAAAATTAAATGATTGCGTTCAGTTAATCTAGCTTGCCAATGAGGTTCAACTATAATTGTGCTGATTTTTTCTACGATGATGGCTGATCCATTAATCATATCTTCTGGCTGTAAATCTTCTCGCCGATAAACTGGTGTATTATGCCATTGGTCAGATGCAAACATTCTGACTATTTCCACAGGTTTGGGTGTTTCATCTAGCGGACGGGTACGAGTAATTAAGGGTTCTTCGGGTGTATCCATTTTCTGTATAACTTCTACTGAAGCGGATTCGATAATCAAGGTTTTCTCTAGTTGAATGAAACCGTAGCGAGTTTGATGTTCAAGTTCAAATTCTTGCCGCATTATCGCTATATCTGAGAACAAATTGATATTTAAGGTTGAGTTTGTACCTTCATATTTTAAATTCACTTTTTGGACTACTGTTTCTTGATCATTTACGCCTTCGGAAATTAATTCATTTCTAGCTTGGTTTTCTAATGTCTCCATTAGTTGTTGTAATTGGGGAATTAATTCTGGGGTTAAAGGCTGTTCTACTCCGGCTTCTCTCATTGATCTAATATCAGCTAATCCCATTCCATAGGCAGATAAAACCCCAGCGTAAGGATGCAAAAATATGTTTTTCATCCCCAATGTATCTGCTATTAAACAAGCAACTTGCGCCCCAGCACCGCCAAAACAACAAAGAGTATATTGACTAACGTCATAACCTCGTTGTAGACTAATTTTTTTAATGGCATTTGCCATGTTTTCGACTGCGATCGCCATAAATCCAGCTGCTACTTGTTCGGGTGTACGCAGATTTCCTGTAACTGTTGCAATCTCTTGGGCTAATTGGGTAAATTTATCAATGACAATATCTCGATCTAAAGGTAAATTACCATCAATTCCAAAGACAGGGGGGAAGTATTGCGGGTGAATTTTGCCTAACATCACATTGGCATCTGTCACTGCTAATTTACCACCTCTGCGGTAACAAGCAGGCCCAGGATTTGAACCCGCCGATTCTGGTCCCACACGATAACTCGAACCATCAAAAAACAGAATTGAACCCCCACCAGCCGCAATGGTATTAATTGCTAATACGGGAACTCGCATCCGCGCCCCAGCAATTTCCGAATCTAATTGGCGTTCATATTCTCCTTTAAAGTGGGCAACATCTGTACTGGTTCCGCCCATGTCAAAGGTAATTACTAACTGAAAATCTGCTCTTTTACTCGTTTGGACTGCACCAACTATACCCCCAGCTGGTCCACTTAAAATACTATCTTTACCTTGAAATTGTTGGGCTGCTACTAATCCGCCGTCAGATTTCATAAACATTAATTTGACTGCGGGTAACTGACTGGCGATTTGGTTGACGTAGCGACGCAAAATCGGAGTTAAATAAGCATCTACAACTGTTGTATCACCTCTGCTAACTATTTTCATTAAGGGGCTAACTTGATGAGATATAGATATTTGTGTAAAGCCGATTTCTTGAGCAATTTGGGCTACTTGTTCTTCGTGGTGGGGATAGCGATCGCTATGCATGAAAACAATAGCACAACTGCGAATACCTGCGTGGTAAACTGTCTGTAAATCCTTTTTGACTTGTTGAATATTAACGGGGGTTAATTCCTCACTCTGGGCATTATAGCGTTCATCTACCTCAATAACCTGTTCGTATAGCATCGTTGGTAAAATGATATGACGGGCAAAGATATCAGGACGATTTTGGTAGCCAATGCGTAGGGCATCTTTAAAGCCTTTGGTAATCAGAAGAACGATGCGATCGCCTTTTCTTTCTAAGAGGGCATTGGTGGCTACTGTTGTCCCCATTTTGACTACTTCTATGGCTTCAGTCGGAATGGGTTCGTTAGCTGTCAGACTCATGATATCCCGAATGCCTTGAATAGCTGCATCTTCATATTGTTGGGGATTTTCTGAAAGTACTTTGTAGACGATTACCCATTGCTGTTCAGGAATAGGTACAATTAAAAAACGCTCAGGATGTCTGGATAGTTTATCGATAATTATCTGATCATCAGTGACAGCAACTATATCTGTGAATGTACCGCCTCGGTCAGCAAAAAATTTGAGCATGGCTGATTTATTCAATGGTGATATTTTAAATTTTCAATAGATACTGCACTAAGCATATACTTAAATCGTCAGCAAGAAAACGATTAGAATGATGCTGAGGGTAAAAGCAAACATCAAGGCATATGCAAATCGGCGACTAAAATATCCTACAGCAGCAATCAAGGCAATAGCCAGTATACCAATGCCAATGTACTGTTCACGTTGCCAGCCTTTAGCAATGAGTGAATCTTGCTGTATCGGGTCGGCGGAGGGAATTTCTTGTATTGTGCCGGGTAATGGTTTTTCAGATTGTGAAGTCATAACATATACACTAATTATGAAATTACGAAGATACGAACTAGGTGATACAGAAGAAATTATCCGCTTGTTCTATGACACTATTCATGAGGTGAATATTCGTGATTATACAAAAGCCCAAGTAGATGCTTGGACATCAGTAAATATGAATGTTGAAGTTTGGATGAACAGTTTAAAAAGTAAGTTGACTTATGTCGCGGAAGAGGATGGTAAAATTCTGGGTTTTGGGGAACTAGAAGCAAATGGACATATTGACCGCTTTTATTGCCATAAAGATTTTCAAGGTCAAGGAGTTGGTACTAAAATCTTAGAACAAATTGAATTAACAGCCAGAGATTTAGAAATAAAAAAGTTATTTTTAGAAGCTAGTATTACAGCTAAACCTTTTTTTGAGAAGAAGAAATTTATTATGGTGAAAAAGCAAGAGGTAGAACGCCAGGAGCAAAAGTTAATAAATTTTGTCATGGAAAAAGTATTATTTAATAGCTGAATTATTCCGCATTAGGAATGCGGATTTAATAAAATACAGAACTTCACCCCCAACCCCTCTCCTTACTTTCGCGTAGCGTCTCCCTTTGGGAGAAGGAGAGGGGAGACTTTGACGCACGTTAAAGGCGGGGTGAGGTCAAAAACCAGAATTTGGATGTTATTTAATTCATATTCCTTAGCAACCTTGATATACAGGCGAACTTTTTCACACACATTCAGATTTAGTCATTACTAAGCATAATTCTAACTCTTGAATGATCTGAATTATATTTATTATAAAAACTACATAAATATTGAACTTCGTTTTATATATCCTAAGAAAGAAAGCGTAGTTATTCCATTAGAAAGAAGTTATTAAACTTCCTACTCTTTAGAGTGAATCCAGGAAGAGTGAAATAACTTTCTGAACAATCTTGGTTATTGACCAATTAACACCCATAACCAAATTAAACATACATTATAAAGTCAAAAAAAGAATCTTTGTTGGAAAATAGAGCATAGGGGCAATTTATTGGGTTAAACAGCTAAATTTAGCTAAAGAATGCCGAATTTGATGAATTAACTGTATTTTCATCTACATCTAGGAACATTATTATGACCACACAAGAACAACTACACCGATGGCATCAATTAGCTCAACAGTTACGTGTCGATAGTATTCGTACGACTACTGTTGCTGGTTCTGGTCATCCTACCTCGTCTATGTCGCCGGCTGATCTGATGGCGGTTTTACTTTCTAAATATCTCCGCTATGATTTCAATAATCCACATCACCCTAATAACGATCGCTTGATTTTCTCTAAAGGTCATGCTGCACCTCTACTGTATAGTATGTATAAGGCAGCAGGGGTAATTAGTGATGAAGAATTGCGATCGCTCCGGCATTTTGGTAGTCGTTTAGAAGGTCATCCCACACCGATTTTACCTTGGGTTGATGTCGCCACTGGTTCTCTAGGACAAGGATTACCCATTGGTGTTGGCATAGCTTTAGCAGGTAAATATTTAGACCAACTGCCTTATCATACGTGGGTACTGCTGGGTGATAGCGAAACGGCGGAAGGGTCAGTTTGGGAAGCTTTTGATCATGCTGCACACTATACTCTAGACAATCTGATTGCCATTATCGATGTTAATCGCCTTGGTCAACGGGGTCAGACTGAATTGGGTTGGAATACAAAAGCCTATGCTAATCGTGCTATGGCCTTTGGTTGGCAAGCCATTGAAATTGACGGTCATAATTTAACTGAGATTGATCAAGCATACAGCGCTGCGGTGACAGTTAACGATCGCCCCACAGTGATTATCGCCCGCACTAAGAAAGGTAAAGGTGTAGCTTCCCTGGAAGATTTAGGCGGTTGGCATGGTAAAGCGCTAAAATCCGATGATGCAAAACGAGCAATTTCCGAGTTAGGTGGTGAAAGACAGATTATAATTTCAGTGGATACACCCGAAGAACAAGGACAACCAGCAAGCATCGGTAATCCTCAACCATTGCAACTCCCCACTTATGACAAAGGTGCAAAGGTAGCAACACGTCGAGCTTATGGTGACGCTTTAGTAGCATTAGGCGCTGCACAACCTAATATAGTTGCTCTTGATGCAGAGGTGAGTAATTCCACTTACGCCGAAGACTTCGCCGAAGCTTATCCAGAGCGCTACTTTGAAATGTATATTGCTGAACAGCAAATGGTCGCAGCTGCGGTGGGTTTGCAGGTGAGAGGATACAAACCCTTTGCTTCTACCTTCTCGGCTTTCCTGACTCGTGCTTATGACTTTATCAGGATGGCGGCTGTGTCTCGCGCCAACATTAAATTAGTGGGTTCTCATGCGGGGGTATCCATTGGACAGGATGGGGCTTCACAGATGGCTTTGGAAGATTTAGCTGCACTTCGAGCCGTTTGGAGTAGTACGGTACTTTATCCCAGTGATGCCAATCAGACAGCGAAATTAGTCGCGCAAATGAGCGATCGCAATGGTATTGTTTATCTTCGCACTACCAGAGAAAATACAGATATAATCTATGATGCTCAGGAAGAATTTCCCATTGGTGGTAGCAAAATCATTCGCAGTTCTGACCAAGATCAAGCGGCGGTAATTGGTGCAGGTATTACTCTCCATGAAGCAATTAAGGCTTACGACAGACTGAAAGACGAAGGGATCATAGTCCGCGTCATCGATGCGTACTCAGTCAAACCCATTGATATGCAGACATTACATCAAGCCGCAAGAGATACCGAAGGAAATTTAGTCGTTGTGGAAGACCACTGGATTGAAGGCGGACTCGGTGCGGCGGTGCTGGATGCTTTTGCAGGTACTAGCAACACTCCCATTTATGATGGTCCCCAACTGCAATTAATTAAATTGGCGGTGCGGGATATGCCGAGTTCAGGGACACCAGAAGAATTACTTCATGCTGCCAAAATCGATGCTGATGCCATTGTGAAAGCTGTGAAATCGCAAGTTAGACAGCCAGTAGGAGTATAAACATTAATGTCTAATTCTTTCCTCTGGTAGGAGTTATCAGCAAAAGCCACAGTTACCGTAGAAATTACTATAACCAGGAGTTAAGACAATGCCTGACAAGTATCATACCGGAACGAGCGACGAACACTTTAATCTGATTAGCGTCTTATACCACGCGCTACAAAGTGCAGCTTGCTGTGAAACCTATCTTAACGATGCAGAACAAGCAGGCGATCGCGATTTGACGCAATTCTTCCAAGACGTGAAAAGCCAAAACCAGAATTTAGCAGAGCGCGCCAAGCAGCTATTAGCACAGCTGACTGAGCAACTTGTAGCTCACTAGGGGATTGGGGAGGGGGAAGCTTGGCGTTGCTAATTAAAATACGAACCGCCAAGGCGCATTCGCGTAGCGTCTCCCCTTGGGAGAAGAACGCCAAGAAAGAAAACTCTGCGTACCTTTGCGTTTCCCTCCGCGCTCCTCTGCGTTTTAAAAAAACCTCTGTCATTTGATCAAAGAATACCGATAATTCAGGCGATCGCACTTGGTGTAAGTTAGAGTTGTGTGATCGTTTTTGCTATTGATAATATTTTGAATAGTTGCCAGCATATATTGCGAGTGAGGCAGGTGTATCTTTTTTGTCTGCTTCTTGCTTAGTCTTGAGAAAGCGCAAAAAGTCTAGTGTTTCTTCTAGAAGAGAGTCTGGAGAAGATTCAATTTCTGGGAAAAGGCGTTTTTTAATAGTCATAAAGGTATCGATGAAAATAGAAGAAGTGGTTTGCCTGAATAGTTATAACTATTTCTGATGTTAAGGCATTGAAAATCAGAGAAAAACAGTCTTTTCTAACAAAATTAGCGGCAGATTGTATATCCTGTGATATTGTAAGCTTGAAACATAACTATTATCGCCACTACAAATTATTTAGGATTAAATATGGAACCTATTTCTCTGATTATTACTGCACTGGTGGCTGGAGCGGCAAAAGCTGCTGGTGATGCTGCCCCAGATGTTTATAATGGCTTGAAAGCTTTGATTAAGCGTAAGTTTGAAAGTGAACCAAAAGCGCAAATGGTTCTGGAAGAACACCAAAAAGACCCCGAAACCTATGAAGCACCACTGAAAAAGAAGTTAGCTGAAGCTGGTGCTGATCAAGATGAGGAAATTATTAAAGCTGCTCAGGAGTTGCTAAAACAGGTAGAACCTGAAGAGTCTGCATCTGGTAAGTATGACACAGTATTTCAAGGCGAAGTGAAAGGCGCTCAAATCGGCGATCGCAACACACAAACAAATACATATACCTAAAAAGCCACTGGAGCGTCTCAATGGCTGAAGATAGTTCTAAATATAATCTGGAATTTCAAGACCAAGCCAAGGGTGTTGCGGTTGGTGATGGCAATATTATCTATAATTATTTCTACTACAGAGAAGAGGTAGTAACTGCATCTGTTGATGTTGCTGATGACAATCTCCTCTGTCCTTATCGGGGGTTGTTTCACTTTGGCCCCAATGATGCTGAGGTTTTCTTTGGCAGAGAAATATTTATTGAACAACTCTATATTGCCACTCAAACCCGTAATTTTATTCCCGTGCTGGGTGCGTCAGGAAGTGGTAAATCTTCGGTGGTCTTAGCTGGACTTGTCCCTAAGTTACAAAAAGAGGGTCATTGGCAATTTACTCATTTTCGTCCTGGTTCTGACAAAGATCCATTTTATGCTTTAGCTGAGGCACTTGTTCCACTTTACAGAGCAGAGATAGATTCTACTGATAAAATAACTCAGGCTGGTAAGCTGGCTGAATCTCTCAAAGACGGAACAACACCACTTTCTCGTATATTTAGCTCTATTCAACGCAATCATCCGCATCATCGGGTGCTACTAATTGCTGATCAATTTGAAGAAATCTATACTCTTTGTCACGATGAAGAAATTCGCCGCAAGTTTCTTGACTGCTTATTAGCCGGTCTAGGAACTACAACTTCCCTGTCTGCATCGCCTATGGTGTTGGTAACAACGATGCGGGCAGATTTTTTAGGAAATGCTCTCTCCTATCGTCCCCTTGCTGATGTCTTGCAAAATGCTGATGTCAAACTGAGTCCGATGAATCGAGAGGAACTCTCAGAAGTCATAGAAAAACCTGCTGAAAAGTTAGGTGTAACATTTGAGGCGGGACTGGTAGAACGCATTCTCCAGGATGTGGAAGAGCAACCGGGAAATTTACCTTTGCTAGAGTTTGCTTTAACACAGTTGTGGAATCAGCGCACAGGTAAACAATTAACTCACAAAATCTATGCAGAAATTGGTGAGGTAAAAGGTGCATTAGCTCGCCATGCTGATGAAAAATATGGCAACTTGACAGATGAGGAGAAAGAAAAAGTCCGGCGGATTTTTATTCAATTGGTGCGTCCAGGTGAGGGAACAGAGGATACAAGACGCATCGCGTTGAAAGCGGAATTGGGGGAGCAAAGTTGGTCTTTGGTCAAACAACTAGCTGATGCGCGGTTGGTCGTGACAAGTAACAATCTTACCAGTCAAGAAACGGTGGAGGTAGTCCATGAAGCTCTGATTCGCAATTGGGGAGAACTGCGAGAATGGATGAATACAAACCGCACTTTTAGAGCTTGGCAAGAACGACTGCGGTCAGCAAAGGGACAATGGGAAGCAACGAATAAAGATATGGGTTCTTTGTTGCGGGGTGCAGCATTAGCAGAAGCAGAAGAAAAACTGAAGGAACGGCCAGAAGACTTAATTGATGAGAAAGAATTTATTGAGCAGAGTATTAAAGACCGCGATTTGCTCATAAAGCAGGGAATCAGAGCTAGGTGGGCGATTGTAGTGATTTCCCTGGTGGCGATGGTGATTAGTGCGGGATTGGGTTTAACGGCATGGAATCAGAAAAACGAATCGGAACTTAATCAAGCTGAATCCCTTGGTCGATTTTCTTTGTCTCTATTTAATGAACATAAAGAATTGGAGGCTTTTGTTGAAGCAATCAAAGCGGGGAAAATTCTGCAAAACCAACGGACAACTAACCCAGAGGTGATGAAAGCCTTGCAGCAAGTTATTTCTCAAGGAAGTGAACGCAACCGCTTGGCAGGGCATGAGTCCTCGGTCTCTAGCGTCAGTATTAGCCCCGACGGCAAGACATTGGCTTCTGGTAGTGTTGACAACACGATCAAACTCTGGAATCTAGAGACAGGAACCGAAATCCGCACCCTGAAGGGGCATGAGTCTCTGGTCTATAGCGTCAGTATTAGCCCCGACGGCAAGACTTTGGCTTCTGGTAGTAAAGACAAGACGATCAAACTCTGGAATCGTAACACAGGCTGGGGATTAGACGCTTTAATGGGGCGCAGTTGCGATTGGGTGCGAGTTTATTTGCAGCATAATCCTAATGTCAGCGAGAGCGATAGGCGCTTGTGTGACGGCATTGGTACTCAAAAGTGATAAATTTATGATCCAGGCAGTTATCAGTTAATACCGATGTCGTGGGGGACTGATACCCAATTATATGATGTCCGCCAAATCACCTATTATAAACAGTTTGGTGCAAACTTCAGTCTCTAAAATATGCTTTATATACCCATAATGATATAGCATTTCCTAGTCTAAGAAAGTACAAAATTATCTGCGTTTATCTGCGTCCATCTGCGTTTAAAAATATCAAAGGCAGGCAAGACTTGGCGTGAGCTTCGTCGAATGCTGCCCGCCCCACAAGAGAATATAATTAACTCAAAGCTGACAGCAAATCACTGTGCGCCTTGGCTAACGCCTCCGGTAACTTACTCGCATCGCGTCCGCCGGCTTGGGCTAAATTCGGCCTCCCACCACCGCCACCGCCGCAAATTTTAGCAATAGTACCGACAAATTTACCCGCTTGCAGTCCCTTTTTATTCACCTCTGCACTGAAGGCTGCAACTATACTTACCTTCCCTTCTTCAGGAACAGAACCCAGCACTACTGCACCGTTACCGATTTTTTGCAGTAACCTTTCCGCCGCAGTTTTCAATGATTCCGGGTCAACGTCTTCCATCTGCGCCACCAAAATTTGATACTCGCCTACAGATTCTACTGTTTGCAGTAAACTGTCTGATTTAGCGATCGCCAATTGTGATTTCAGTGCGGCTAATTGTTTCTCACTATTTCTCAGTTCAGTTTGCAGAGTTGTAATTCTCTCTGGCAATTCTTCGGGTTTAACTTTAAAGCGATCGCTTAAATCCTTAACTACTATATCGCGAACATTGAGATAATCCAAGATCGCCGGGCCAGATACAGCCTCAATCCGTCGTACCCCAGAAGCCACACCAGCCTCAGAGATTATCTTAAATATGCCAATTTCCGCAGTATTACTGACGTGAGTTCCACCGCAGAGTTCCATTGACACGGTAGGAAAATCAATCACCCGCACTTCTTCGCCGTATTTTTCCCCAAACATTGCCACCGCACCCCTAGCCTTAGCCTCGGCTAAAGGTAATACTTCTATGTTTGCAGTATGTGCCTCAGCAATCCAAGTATTTACCTGTGACTCAACTTGTTCCACTTCTACTGCTGTCAAACCACGGGGAGAGTTAAAATCAAAACGCAATCTATCAAAGGAAACCAGGGAACCGGCTTGAGATATACCATCATCCACAAGTTTCTTTAACGCCGCTTGTAATAGGTGCGTTGCAGTATGGTTAGCTTGGGCGCGACGACGACAAGCTTGATCAATTTGAGCAGTCACAGTATCTCCTACTCGGATTGTACCGCGTTCGATGCGTCCAAAGTGGATAAAGAAATCAGATTCTCTTTTCACATCTTCCACACGCACCACCACACCATCACCTGAGATATAACCTTTATCCCCAATTTGTCCCCCAGACTCGGCATAAAATGGAGTTTGATTGAGAACAATTTGAATTTCTGTCCCGGCTTCTGCTTCCTCTTGGGCAATGCCATCGATTAATATGGCTTCGACTTTCGCTGTCGCCGCAGGTTGGGTATAACCGATAAATTCCGTCGCTTGGATGTGTTCGGCTAACTTATCCAGAGAACCTTGCACAGTTAAATCAATGGTTTCGTGGGCAGCTTTGGCACGTTCCACCTGCTTTTGCATTTCCGCATTAAATCCAGCTTCATCCACAGTTAGCTGATTTTCTTCTGCAATTTCTTGAGTTAGTTCTAGGGGAAAACCAAAGGTATCGTATAAAGTAAAGGCACTTTCACCACTAATAGAGGTTTTTCCTTGCTGTTTCACCTCTTGGATGATTTCTTCTAGAAGTTTCTCACCTCTATCCAAAGTTCTCAGGAAATTCGCTTCTTCCCGTTGCAACTCCGCTTTAATTGCTGCTTCCCTTTGTCTCACATTGGGGTAAGCTGATTCTGACAGAGAAATTGCAGTTTCCGCAACTTGGGTAATAAATTCGCTGGTAATTCCCAATAAGCGCCCATGACGTACCACCCGCCGAATTAATCGCCGCAATACATAACCCCGTCCTACATTGGAGGCGCGAATTTCATCGGCTATCATGTGGACAACCGAACGCACATGATCACCAATAACTTTTAGGGAAACTTGGGTTTTTTCGTCGCTTTTGTGGTAATCAATTTTCGCAATTTGAGCTGCTGTTTGAATAATTGGGAAAATTAAATCAGTTTCGTAGTTATTCGGGACTTGTTGGAGGATTTGCGCCATCCTTTCCAAACCCATCCCAGTATCGATGTTTTTGTTTTGCAGAGGTGTTAAATTTCCTTCAGCATCCCGGTTATATTGCATGAACACCAGGTTATAAAACTCGATAAACCGGGTATCGTCTTCTAAATCAATGTTGTCGTCTCCTCTTTCTGGGTGAAAATCATAATAAATTTCCGAACAAGGGCCACAAGGGCCTGTGACTCCAGATACCCAAAAGTTATCATCTTCGCCCATGCGTTTAATTCTAGCTTCGGGTACGCCAATATCATCACGCCAGATATTATAAGCTTCATCATCATTCTCAAAGACGCTGACAACGAGCTTTTCTGGTGGTAAGCCGAAAACTTGAGTGGATAATTCCCAACCCCAGGCGATCGCTTGTGGTTTAAAATAATCACCAAAGCTGAAGTTACCCAACATCTCAAAAAATGTGTGATGGCGTTTGGTGCGTCCCACGTTTTCGATGTCATTGGTACGGATGCACTTTTGGGATGTGGTAGCCCGATTAAATTCGGCTGTACGCTGTCCCAGGAATATCGGTTTAAATGGTAGCATCCCCGCAATCGTCAGCAGCACTGTGGGATCTTCCGGGACAAGGGAGGCGCTGGGGAGAATTTGGTGTCCTCTTTCGGCAAAGAAGTTAAGAAATATATCGCGAATTGCATTACCACTGAGTTGCTGCGGATTAGAAGGCATGGGTTGAAAAAGTAGTTTCAATAGTCGTTTTTACAGAAAAAGTATGGCGCAGGATAGGGTATCTATGCCATAGGTGATTTGCGCCTGGGACAGGTATCTACTAGATGTATTTCCATAAGTAGCTTCATATATAGATATTTTGGCATTTTGTTTGAGTTTACTGCCAGAAATTTTTGCCCGTGGGGTGTTTTGTACCGCCATTGTATATTTACCTATGAGTGAGTGCTATCATGACCTAACTTTAGTTAGATGTGCGATCGCTATCTCTATGCTTATGATTGGTTTGATCAACCAAACTAAAAGTGATGTATGGAGGTCAGTCATGGCACTAAAACTGAAAGTGACCGATATTGCTTGTGATAGTTGTGCGGCAAAAATCACCGAATCTATTCATGTCATGGAACCTAATGCTTTAGTAAATGTGGATGTTCAAGATAAAACCGTGACTGTGGAATCTTCTGCTGCTGAAGAATCAATTAAACAGGTAATTGTTGCTGCTGGTTTTCATATTGAAGGCTATTGATGATTACCGCAAATTTTCGCCAACATTCAGATATATAACTAGCTAGGTCAAAACCAGATCATCCTGATATTTGCGCTCATTTTATCGGCTGAAGCAAAATAAATGGTTATCAGTTTTGTCAAATCAATTAAACAATCTTATCGAGGAGCTTTTATTTATATTCCTCAAGCTATTTGAGAAAATTTCCGCATCTATCGCAGGGGAGTAGGGAGTGGGTTAAAAACTTTTTGGTGTCTAAGTTTGATTATCCGTTTATGTCTTAACCTCCTTGGCGGTTGCTATATATACTTCTCAAATTTTACAAAACAAAATAAAACTTGATGTTGTACAAACATTATTTATATTTCCCAAGGGGAACTTATTAAATAATACGTAAGTACAAAATTTTTGATATTGTAATCATTGGGGATAAATCATGAGCTTCAATGAAAGTAATCCTGTGAAATAGGGAAAAATTCTCAGTATTTATACTGTTTAATAAACCTAAATAACAGCACACAGTAACGAGTGAGTTTTAAGAGTTATCGAAGTTCAATTCGATATAAGTTTTTGTCTATTGAGTTTTTATCCTAACAAAAATAGTATAATTTTGCTTTGATATATATCTTAGCAAAAACACCGTAAATTTTAGCTGGAAATAGGGCAGAAAGTACAGTAATGAAAATTTCTATTCTGGTCTTTGGAAGTAATAACCTTCTCGCAAAACTTCCACATCATGTCCTGGATGTCAGCGATTTTAGTATACAAGTGATTATGGATCTTGATCAGGCAATGTCGCACATTCAAATTGCACCGCCGGATATCATACTTGCACAGGCTAGTCTGTTTGGTAGTATGGAAATGTGCCGTTGGCTAAAAACTCATCCTCAGCTATCCTGGATATACTGTATTCTTTTGGAGGATCGTTTCCAACAGCTTGCTGCGAGAACAAAGCAGGATTGGGAGTGGGAATTAGAAATGACGGCTACTGCACTCAAACAAGGCGCTGACGCTTATATTTGGCAAGTTCCTGAGACAAAAACAGATTTTATTTCCACAGACATAACTCCACATCATACTTTATTACTAGCACAATTGATGGTTGGTGTGCGAAAAGCCCAGAAATACCGCGATTTACTGCACAAAAATGATTTGTTGTCAGCGATGGCTTTAGCTGATTCGTTGACAGACATGAATAATCGCCGGGCGTTGGAATCGGAATTACCCAAACAAATTAAATTAGCTCGTATTCACAGCACTCCCTTAAGTTTAATTATTTTAGATATAGACTATTTTAAACAAGTTAACGATACCTATGGGCATTTAGTTGGCGATCGCATCTTACAATTACTCTGTAAGCGTCTGCGAAATAATCTGCGGACTCAAGATATTCCCTTTCGTTATGGTGGAGAGGAATTTGTGGTGGTTTTAGCTAACACTCATGGTGAGGAAGCCTTGCTAGTAGCCAACCGTCTCAACCGGATAATTGGCGACAACCCGTTTAAAATTAACAGTAAACTAGCGATTAATATTACCATTAGCTTAGGTGCGGCTTATCTGCAACCAAAAGATGATCATCAGGGGTTTGACTTGCTACATCGTGCTGATCAATACTTGTTGCAGGCTAAAGCTGGTGGACGTAATCAAGCTATGGGGTATGATCTGCCTCAGTTTCCCATCTCAAAGCAGTTTTTTCATGAAATTGCTGAATCGCGTCTGTATAAAAAAACGTTTATGCAGCAGCAGCATCATCAATCATCCTCTGACAATCGGTAACAGTGGCGCGTTGTTGCATCAATTTAACCAAAGCTTCGTAACTAGACCAATTTTCTTGTAGTAAAGTTTTGGCTTGCAGAAGATGAAACCGTTGTTTTTGCAAAGAATCCGATTCTGAAAAACCCAAACCTGCTAAAACTTGAGCTAGCTTGCTTTGATCATCAGCCCCACCTTCAGCACGATTAAAAACTAAAGTTTCCGCCATCATACCCGCCATCCAAATTGTACAATAGCGGTCGATCATTTGAGTGCTGATTGTCCCCCGTTGTAATTGAGTTGCTAATTCACCATCATCAAAGGTAACACCACCTTGTCCTGGTTGCCCTTGTTTCCAAGCTTCCCATGCACTGAGTGTATAGCCAGTTACAGGAATATCCAGCAGATGCGCTGTGAGAAAATGACCGGCTTCGTGGTGGATAATGCGATCGCGGTGTTGGGGAGAAAAACCAGCAATCCAGTCTAAAATTAAATTACCTCCCTGTCCTTGCCAACTGAAATTATCAAAAGTGGCTATTCCCAAAATAGCAAAGGTAGCCAGTGCTGGTACTGCTGGAGACAAATGAATTAATGGCCCCAACAGCACTGAGAAGGTCATGAGAAAGATAGATATAGCGACTAAATTTAAAGCAGTTTCACTCATGCGGTTTTTTAAATCCAGCTTAATCTTTCTTTATTTATACTCAATTTGAGATGCTTTGAGTTCTTGGCACTTAGCCTCAGCCGCCTGATAAGCTGCTAAATATTCCTGACCACCCAACATGACATCACCATAATACTCATAAGGTGCGTCACCATAGATTGGTAAGGGATCGTCTTCTGGATAATCTTCTTTTGATTCCTCCATAATCGCTTTCAGTTGCTTGATACTAAAACTTTGGGCGGCGAAATACCAAAGTTCTTCCGGGGTTTTGTGTAGGTGTGGTAAACTCGGATCAATAATAATAACAACAGATTCATTTTCAGAGCGATCGCTTATTTCTATCCAACCATGTTCAATCGGTTGGTAAGGCATTTGGGCAACAGCTAAAAATCCCTGAACATACTTGGCTTTCTCTGTAGTTAATACTGCTTTGTAAGCATTATTAAATGGCTGATTAGCTTTGCTTTTTATGGTTTGGGAAATTTCCATTGAAAGCGTTTCATTCAATGCTTTGTTCATCTAAATCTGGGATTATAGCAATGACCCAAATATTTTATCACTTCAGATCATCAAAGTCATGAAAAATATATATAGTCATGCGCTGTGATTTGTGTAGCTTGCGTAGGTGGGGAGTGGGAAAAACCCATTTTGAGTTGTATTGATACCAATTTTATGTAAGGCTGTACAAAATTATCAAATCCATTAATTCATCCGTCTTGATCTGCGTTTATCTGCGTTCAATTATTCTTGAAATCTGATTCTATGCAGCTTCATCTTAGTTTGGTATGAGTCCTATATCTTCGACACACAGCAGACCAGGAAAGGCTATAGATTCGACTTCAGAATTATTTTATTGTCAGCAATTGCGAAAGTCTAGTTATCCAACTTAAGTTAGATCAACAAAAATCTTTTGTAAGATTTTGAACTTGAACGTAGACAAATCATGTAGAGACGTTGCATACAACGTCTCTGAAGATGCATATTTCAATTCAGTGGATGTCTAAAGAAAAGATAATGTTGCTAACTGAGGAACTAAAGCCTTTAAAGCTTTACCTCGATGGCTAATTGACCCTTTTAACTCCCGCGACATCTGTGCAAAAGTCAATTGCTTTTCAGGAACGTAAAATATAGGGTCGTAGCCAAAACCACCTTCTCCACGGGGTGAATGCAGAATTTCGCCGCGACATATACCTTCTGATTCTAAAGCTATTGTACCATCAGGACGAGCGATCGCCACCGCACAGACAAATTGAGCTTGGCGATTGACGGCGTTACCTAATTCCCGCAATAGCCTAGCAATGCGGTCTGAGTCGCTGTTGCCGTAACGTGCCGAATATACTCCGGGTACGCCATTGAGGGCATCTACAGCCAAACCCGAATCATCGGCAATCGCCCATTGTCCTGTGGCTTGAGCTATTTGGGAAGCTTTGAGACAAGCATTAGCGGCAAAGGTTTCGCCTGTTTCTTCAACTTCTAATTCGGCTGGTTTGAGAGTTAATTCCCAACCAGAATCAGCCAGATAAGCTTGCAGTTCCGGCAATTTACCGGGATTTCCTGTAGCTACTACGAGTATTTTATTCATATTATTCTGCCCAATTTTTCGCCCAAGCTAGGGTTTGATGCACTTGTTCGAGTGTTGGCGCTTCGCAATACAGGCGTAAGACTGGTTCTGTACCGCTAAACCGAATCATTAACCAACTGTTGTCAGCTAGGCGAAATTTATAGCCGTCTATTGTTTGACAATCAATTACAGCTTGACCAGCAATTTCTGTTAATGGTTGGCTTTGCAGTTGTTTTAACAGACGCGATCGCACTTCCATACTTGCTAAGGGTAAATCAATGCGATCATAAGCTGAGGTGAAATTGGTTTTTTCTTGCAATTGGTGATAATAATCGCTTAAATCTAACCCAGATTCCACAATCGCCTCTAGAACATACAGCGCTGATAGCAGTGCATCACGTTCAGGAATATGGCTACCATAACCGATTCCTCCTGATTCTTCCCCACCTAACAAAACATCTGCGACTAACATTCTATCGGCGATGTATTTATATCCTACGGGGGTTTCAAAAAGTGACAAGTTATGCAGTGCTGCGACACGGGGAATTAAATCAGAACCACTCACAGTTTTAACGATTTCACCGCTAAAGTTGCGCCGGAGGGTTAAGTGATCGATTAAGATGGGAATTAAGATTTGGGAACTTAAAAAGTTAGCGTTGCCATCCACTGCGGCGATGCGATCGCAGTCGCCATCGAATACCAAACCCACGGCTAAACTCGATTGATTTGTTTGGCGGTGAGTTTTGATTACCGAGAAGAAACGAGATAAATATTTTGGTAAAGGTTCTGGCGCACCACCTTCAAATAAGGGATCGCGATCGCTGTTAATTTCTTGGACATTATCGCCGAGTAATTTAGCTAATCCCCCAGCCGCCGCACCGTGCATAACATCGACAAATAATGTCAGTTTACCAGAGGCGATCGCTGCTTGAATCTTGGTAATATTCACCTTAGCTTTCAAGGCTGTAATGTAACTCGGCCAAGGATTAAACAACTCTTTTTTCCCAGGGTTAGCCACTGGTTTAGGTACACCCGCAGATAATAAACTTTCTATTTCTTGTGTCACTTCTGGCGGTACTGAACCACCAAAACAACCCTTGACTTTTAAGCCCAAATATGTACCAGGATTATGACTAGCTGTAATTACTAGCGCCCCCAAAGCATTCAGTTCTTTAGCCGCCCAGCTAAAAGCCGGAGTTGGGGCATAGCTTTCGCTGAGTAAAACATCAAATCCGATAGCGCTGACAGAATCAGCCACAGCACGAGCAAAGTCTTCCGCCATAAATCGGCGGTCGTAGCCGACAATAATTGTTTTGCTGCCAACTGTAGAAAAATAGGTATTATGTAATACTTGTGCAGCAACTGGCGCGACCAGGGCTAGGCGTTCAAAGGTGAACTCATCACCAATAACACCCCGCCAGCCGTCTGTACCAAATTTAATGGAATGAGCAGCAACTGGCATGGAAATATCCTAACTGTTTACCAGAGGATTTTAGCATTTATACAGATAATTACCGTAAATTATGGTGGTGATGGTGTCAATGATGGGGGATTTAAGGCTTGATTCAATTGGTCTGCTGACAAAAACTTTAACAGACTGAGATTTAAGGGAGCTTGGCTCAGATATTGGGCATAAGATGGCTGTAAATAAGAGGCGTATTCAGGGCGATTGAGCAGATGAGTTTTCCAAAAAGCCACATTCAGGGCTTTGAGATAAGCATAAGCTGGCGCAGGGTTCGGTCCCAGTAAAGCAGGTGGAATGGGTAAGACATCATTTCCTGGAGTTGGTTGAGCGATCGCACTAAAATGAGTAGCGTTTTCGATTAATACCAAATACTTATCAGGGGTAGCCAGCCAGGTGAACGGGCGAACCTGCTCAGATACAATTGGGGTAGCGATATCCTGACTACTTGCAACTAGCATCACAGGAACTTGAATTTGACTGATCTCACTAGCACCAAAAATTGAGCTAGATAAAGGATTAATCGCCACTACTGCTTTAATGCGCTCATCTTGGAGTTGGTAATCTTTTGCTTCTAACTCAGTGACTTGACACTGCAAAAACAGCGACAAATTAAAAGAGGAAATATCAGCAGCACAATCTTTTTGAAGTTGCCCAAAATTAATATTTGCTCCTGCTAAAGTTAAAACAGTATAACCACCAAAAGATTGACCAATTGCCCCTACTTGCTGAAGATTGAGTTTACCTTGGAGTTCAGGATTTGATTTTTCCCTACTCTCAAGTTCATCGAGAAGAAACTTAATATCCAAAGGTCGGTTAATAAATTCTTCTGCTTCCAATGGACCCGCTAAACCTGTTAAGTAGCGCTCAACTCGTTCAGCATTACTCCCAGGGTGTTCTAATACAGCCACCGCAAAACCGTAGGATGCTAAATGTTTAGCCAAATAGGCAAAAGAAGAACGGTCTGAAGCCACACCATGAGAAATCACAATCACAGGAAAAGGCGGCGCGGGATCTTCAGGTCTGGTTGATGGAGTTGCTACTGGTAAATAAAGATCCGTTGGTATAATGCGATTTCGAGACTGATCATTGAGCATCAACTCACTTCGTTCCCAAGTAAATGAACCAGGCGATCGCAAATCTGGCAATTGAGCAAAGTCCATAGTAGCATTGGCAGATGCTGGCACAGCGCTGGCGATCGCTTCTTGTTGAATTGAAGCTACAACCTCGTCCCGTTTCTGTAATACTTGCAATAAATCATCAACTATCTTTAGCCCTTCTGTAAAATTTAGCCGCATTGTCTGGGAGGGAAATTGACGCAGCAAATTCAGCACTGTTAAACCCTCTGGATTAGCCGCAGCCAATATCGCAGCACTTCTTAGGGCATAAAAGCCATTTTCTCTAGATTCAGTCCGGATTAAGCTTCCTAAACGTTGTATGAGGTCTTCGCCAATGGGTGAGTAAGTCACCTGAGAAACGAGCGTAGGAGTGACATTAAACTTCTGCTGGAGCAGTTCTCGTAATTGAGCCAGTTGCTGGGGATTAGCACGACTAGCATAAAATTCAAATTCCTTAGTGATTTTGCCTGACTTCGCAAATGTTTCTAAAGACTCAACACTGAGGGAAAACTGACCAAAGGGAGGGTAAAAAAAGCTAATACGTTCAGCCCCCAGTCCGGGAGTAGCAGTTAGAAACGTAGATAATAGCCCTAAACTTAAATATTTCCCAAATTTTTTCATCAATTTAATATAATTAATATATTATTGGCAAATTTAGCCATCTTTAACTTATTTATAGTATAATTAATCAAAAATACAGCAAAAAATAACCAAAAATATAGGGTTGACAATCATGCCCACCCTCTTAAAATACTAGTTAAAAGCTGATGTTTACACCTTGGATTTTTCATCTTTAGAACAACGATCAAACCACTCCTGATATTTTTGCTGAAGTGACTCATCTGTAACAGCAATTGTGATTTTCAACTGCTGACAACCGTGATTGTGTTCGAGAGCGATCGCATTTAAAAGTAAACTAGCAATTTTTGGCGAAGTAAAATCACCAACCACAGTTAAATGACCATCTAGAATTGTACCTTCAGGTCTTTCTCCCGCAATCAACTCAATACCAGAAATCTCACCTTGGCTTAAATCAATTTCAGCAAGTTGTTTATTTACTGCACCAACTTGTTCCACAATTAATTTTTCACGCCGGACAGGTACTTGTACCATCCGAGTTTCAATTTCTTTGCGAATAATTACCTCACCTAATTTATGTATGCTGCTATCAGCAATCAATCGTTCTTCTATTAAACGAACAATAATTTCTTCATCAATTTTTTCTATATTATCTGTTTCAATTTCACTTGCAACCATTTTTGTATTCGTATTTAGTTCAGTTAATGTATCTACTGTTCTTTGACCGTTTTGTGTTTCAGGCTCTAAATATTCAGGCATAAGCTCTATTTCTGATTTGTCTATATCTAAGAGAATAGATTTTTTAGAATTGTCAATTTTGTTGATTTTTTTGCTCAACAATAAAACTAAACGATCTGAATCCCCATCTGGTGTACCATTTGTGAGAACTTTTTTATTTCCTTCTTGAGATACAACTAAATTGAGCCGACGATTAGCATCCAAAATTAAATCTTTAACTTTTCCTACTAATTCACCTTCGTGATCAGTCACAGAAAAATTTCTGACTTTGTTTCTCAAAGTTTCTAGCAAAATCTGAATACTAGCCTGATGGTTTACCAGTGTTTGGCTATTCATAAAAAAAATGATGAAATGCTTTTATAAAACCTAGTTATATAATTTGTAATCTTGACTGATTACAAGTACAGTAAAGGTAACTTTAAAAGCCCCACCTGCACTATATTGAATTAGTTATATAGCGTTTCCTAATCGGCTGAGGTACGAATTTATCAGTGTTTATCTGTGGTCGAACAATTCATCTAGTACCTATTCAGATGAGAATCCCTATATTAACTTCACCTCCACACTTATAATCAAATCTATTTTGGTAGGTTAGGTTGAATAAAGTTAAACCCAACCTACTTTAATTATAAGTAATTAACCAAACGGGATATTATTACTTTCGTGGGCTAGTACCGCTAGGCGTTCGTAAAAAGTCAAAAGACTTTTATTTTATGATTTTTAACCTTTGGAAATGGTATGCCTATTTAGTCCGTGCTGTACTAGTGGCTGTGTGATCATTGATTAACGTTCCTCAACGGGAAGATTAGGAGCATTCACGTCTAACTCCTCGCGTCGTACAGTTTCTTGAGCCTCAACTGTTTCTCGGTCAACAACCTTGTTAATCCTGACTTCTTCACGTACAAACGCCTCTTTGCGAACTTGAGGTATTTCTTCATGGAGTTCTACACGAGCAACTTCCCCCTCACGGAAATTAGCTTCCTGAGCAGAAACCACCCTACCCGCATCTTCTGGAGTAATACGCTCAATTACAATGTGTTCTTTTTCTACAGGTACTGAAACTTTTGCAGTTTGACTTTCAACGTGCTTACTAATTGTGACTTCTCCAGTTTTCTGGCGAATTTTGTTAGCAATCAGCCGTTCTTCATACAATCGTAGAGTTTGATGGTCTTGCTCATTTAGATTGTACAAAGAAGGTTCTTCTTGATAAGTATAAGTGTCACGGTTGTAACTGGGTTTAGTCGTTGCTGTTGCCGTATGGGTCGAAGCTTCTACAGGTCTGGTGCCATACTTATTATCACGATAAACCCCACGCACCTGTTCTTCATAGTCGTAATCAAGTATTTTACCTTCTTCAAATGTCGGTAAATCTTCCGCTTGTTCTCTCGTCATACTAATAGCGTAGACACGATTAGCCTCATAGTCAATGCGGGAACGTCCAACTGGGAGTAATACTTTTTTACCAAATATCCAGAAACCTAAATCAACAACTAGATACCGAAAATGACCTTCTTCATCAACTAAAACATCGCTGACCGTGCCAACCTTTTCATTACCTACATCTGTGTAGACACCCAGCCCTTTAATATCATTACCTTGAACAGTTTCGTGGTAATTTGGATCAAAATCAGCCAATTTGTGAAGAGCCATTAAAATTAACCTCTGAGTTTTCATACCATCTCTTAGTAACTAAGGTAAATCTTCCTATCCTATTTTACCTCCTACCATCGACTGAGTTTTTCCCAGCAAACGACGTCAAAAGTTATAGATATTTTGAGATTAATCATATATAAAATATCAATACAAGCGAATATGAATTAAATAACATCTCCATCGGGTTTTTGACATCACACCACCTTTAAGCCAAGTCAAAATCTCCCTTCTCTTTGTTAAGCAGAGGGTGTAGGGTGAGGTTGGTGTATTTTATTAAATTCACATTATTATATTTATCTAACCATACCAAAAAACAATGTAGAGACCTTGTATGCAAAATCTCTACAAGGCTTCTAGAACGCGCATAATTCAATTAATATTAGACAAATTTTACACAAAAGTACAGGCAGAGTAAAACTTTCCCCTACCTGCATATTTCAATATCAATCTCCAAAGCAAATTCATTAACCAGCTAATCAAACAGATTCCTCTCTTTTTTTTACAGTCTCATCCATCAGCAATTCGCCTGTAGTATCAATATCTAACTGTTCTCGACGAATTGTGTCTTGTGCTTCTACTGTCTGCCGATCAATAACTTTTGTGACTCTCACTTCTTCTCGCACAAAAGCTTCTTTGCGAACTTCAGGCATTTCTTCATACAATTCGATGCGCGTTACTTCCCCTTCTTGAAATTTAAGCGCGTTCGGGTCTACAACTATTCCTGTTTCTGTTGGCGGAACTCGTTCAATCAAAACACGTTCCTTTTTAATCGGCACTGTAACCCTTGCAGTTTGTATTTCAATATGCTTACCAACGCTTACTTCCCCGGTTTTGACCCGATGTTTGTTAGCAACCAATCGTTCTTCATACAGCCTGAGAGTTTGATGATATTGTTCATTTAAATTATATAAATTTGGTTCTCTTTCATAAATAGATATTTCATGATTATCAACTTCATGTCTGCTTTGAGGACGAAAAACATGACGTACCTGTTTTTCATAATTTTCATCAACAGTCATGCTTTCTTGATACTCTGGCAAATGCTCAACTTGTTCTTTACTCAATCCATCGACATAAACACGTTTCGCAGGATAATTAATGTGACCAAGCCCGATTGGAAGTAATATCTTCTTACTAATAGAATCCCAGGTGCTGTCAATAACTAAATACCGAAAACGTCCATCGTGGTCAACTAAAGCATCAGCCACTGAGCCGATTCTTACTCCTCCTTCAGTGTAAAGGTCTAAAGCTTTCACATCATCACCGCCAAAGGTTTCCCGGTAGTTAGGGTCAAAATGTTCGAGTTTATAAAGAGGCATAAGTTTCCAAGTGTAGAATATTTATACCTATGAGCATAAATATTTTTATCATACTTTTCCTCTGGCTGGCGACGGAATTTAGTAAATATATTTTATGGTGGAAACATGAAGAATTTCATCCTATATTTATTCCCTATTTGTATATAACTTAAGATATAGATTTTTACTCTGTTAAAATATTTCCCAAGTAAGATAAGAGTAATCCTTTGGGAATATAATTAACCTTACCATCAGGCTGTGCATTGATTTAATCACCACTGTATCAAACAGCATGATAAAATTGATTATGCATATTGCTTTCGCGCCCTTTTCATAGACAAAAGATTTGGAGTTGCTGAATCAGAATATAAAATGCCAAAATTACCTTTGCGCCTGGTGCGTGATAAAAAGGCATATTTGAAATCAGCAACAACAAAAATTAACTGACTACAATCAGAATACTCGAAAAATAAACGGATAACGGAATGGTTGATCCGGCTCACTAAAACAGTGCAACAGCGCCCAAATTGTCAATCCCCAGTGCAGAGCAAAACCCAACGCAACTACGGGAAAGAATAAAAGTCCCCCTAGTCCAAAGGTGAGGAAAGACAGAATCCCGATTGGAACACCAATTATAGTTGCCCAGAACCAAACATTGAAGTGAAAATTAATCGATTCTTTAGCGTTGCTTTTCACAACTGGGTCGTCAGAAAGTAAGGTAATGACAATGGGAACCCCAACAGAAAATATTGTTGTACTAAAGAAAATTGCCCCGTGACACAGCGATGATAGCAATTTACGCTTATCAGGATCGTATCCAACTTGCATTCTGGTGTCCTCTCAACTGAGTTGTTAACATTTATTGTAACGAATACATAATATGTGGAATATTGCAGTTTACCGTACTATGGAGACTTTTCCAACCTTCCTTAAGATAAACTAAGATAGAAGATTTACTAAATAAAGGTGATAAAAAATGGGTCGCATCAATCCTTACACATTACAAATGCAGATTACGCGGATGTTTGAGCAAGGGCAATCATTTTTTGCCACAACCAAAGTGCAGGACTGGTTAAAAGAACGCAAACATGATCCATTAGATTATGACATTATTTTCCATCAAAAACCCGCGCCTCCTGGTTCTAAAGAAGTGATAGCAATAGAAATTGAACTACGTCGCAAAGATGGACAGCCTGTAGATCCTTGGTTACAAGAGCAAGCCAATCTTCATGCTTGATGCTTGAATGACAGCAATTTTCTCATAAATAACAATACTTGCGCCAATTTACGAGGCTTGGGAATAGGGTTTAGCAGGGTCACCACCCTGTGAAGTGACGGGGCTACGCCGATAGACCTCAGCAGCCGCTAGCTGAAATTCAATTACCCCATGATTTAAAAAGCTCACTATTATCAAAAATTAGGTTAATATGCTACTCTTTTAGAGAATTTCACTAACAACTAATATGTCCCAGAAAATTAAAGTAATCAGTCAAACTTTTATCACTACTTTGGCGATTTCTATATGCTGTAGTGAAATATCGCAAGCACGTACTATTACTGATACAAGTCCACCAACAGGCCTAGGACAAGGTGATTTATTGTGTCCACAAGTTCAAACTCCTGTGAATACACCGTTGGTGAATAACGACAACAGCATCACCCCCAGTCCAAATCAGATTCTAAATTTTCCGGGTTTATCTTGTAGTCCTATCACTTTTCAAGCTATAGCGCCAATAGATACCCAACTATTTGTTGCGCCTTCAGGAGGAACAACGGAATATTTTTTGACCGAAACAGTTGTGAATAATACTAGTTCAATCTGGAACGGCTTTAACTTTCAGATCGGTTTTGATGTTAATAATAACTTTGCACCACCTGAGTTAATTCTTGTTCCTTTTGGTTTTGCCATTCCAGATTTTGATTTTAACGGTTTGGGTTCTTCTCCACAGCCAACCTCATCCAAGTTCACGCAACTTCTTCAAGACGGCTCTTTTAATCTTCAATGGTCTCAAGGGTTTGTGGCTCCTGGTGAATCAGTCAATTTTACATTTTCTATGGATGTTCCCGATGATCTCAACACAAATAATTTTTATGATTCCTTTACAATTCGTCAAACTCCTATCACCACAACAGTTCCTGAACCTAGTTCCATTAGTGGTCTTTTAAGTTTATTAGGCTTACTAGGCTTAAATTTGACTTTTAAATATAAACTCACTTTGGGAAGATAGACTTTGCTAATTTCCCCAAGGATATCATTTCTTTGACTATTTTTACTCTCAAGAAGGTGGCGAAGAAATTTTTGATTTTTGGGGATGTGATCACAGGCGATAGCTTTATCTTATGCCAGATGCTATCCTGAAAAAGTGCGATCGCTTACTCTCCTCGCTGTAGCATCTCAACCTGCTAATACAAAGCATAAAAAATACAAGTAAAAATACTCAAAATTTTAACACTTGCGCTTGAGTTTTCAATGTGATGATTCAACATTAAATTGATGAAAAAACAAAAAAAATAATAACCATTATTTTTAGTTTTATAAGGCTAATGATTGATAGGATGGCAGACCATTCCTTAATATCTCAAAAGGGTTCTAAAGATGAATAAAAGAATAATTGGCTTATTACTTATAATAAGAGCTTTAACACCTTTAATTGTTTTATTTATTATAATTCTTAGTGGATATTTAATTATCAATGATTTAAAAGAACATTTAAATGAGGAAATGACACTTGTAATAGATTCTATAAATAGTAGTAAAAAAAGTTTAGCTTCTGTCCAAGGTGGTATTTCTGAGATCACTAGCTCATTTGCTGATGTTACTAATACTTTATCATCAGCACTTAAACCTATAGATGATGCTTTTAATAGTATTAGTGAGCGTATAAAAAATATTACTTTTAATCAAGTTAATATAAATTTAAACTTAAATCTTAATAATATTTTTGATCCGTTATTTACACCTTTAAATAATGTCAAAGAAGGTGTCAATAGTTTTGGTCAAAGTATTGACGAACTTATTCAACCTATGAAAGAGTCTGTTTCTATTTTGCAAAACGATTTGATCAAATGGATACAGAATATGATTATATTACTTATAATTATTTTTTTATTAGTTTTAAATTATTTTGTAATACCTTTAATGTCCGATCTCAAAAAAGGTCTTGATTTATTATTTAATAGAAGTAATGTTGAAAAATAAATATTCCTAGAATCAAATCTATTTTTTTGTAATATATTTCCCTCTCTTTTTTGCGATCACTGCATACAGATAATAAAAATTACCTCTTATTATCAAAGTTAATGTTAATAATTTAACAGGCGATCGCTAGCGGCGGGGCTTTGCCCATCGCTTGTCTCCAGATCCCAAGTTCAATTTGTTAACATCCTGAGTATAGCCCTACACTTCCCTCAGCTGACAGCAGACAGAAATCTTAAAAGATGTCAAGCAAATATGCCTGAACTAGTTAAAACTGTCAGGATCAAAAAGTAAAGAGTAAAAGTCATCTTCTTTTACCTTTCACCTTTTGTTCAACTCCCACAACAGGAGGTTTAATCTTGACTAAACTAAAAGTTGGTATCAATGGCTTTGGTCGGATTGGGCGACTTGTGCTGCGTGCCGGCATCAATAACCCCAATATTGAGTTTGTGGGGATTAATGACCTCGTACCACCAGATAACCTAGCTTATCTATTTAAGTACGATTCTACACACGGTCAGTTAAAAAGTAACGTTGAAGCTAAGGCTGATGGTATCCTCATTGATGGGCATTTTATCCCTTGTATGTCGGTGAGGAATCCAGCTGAATTACCTTGGAGCAAATTAGGTGCAAATTATATTGTAGAATCTACAGGACTTTTCACCGATTATGATGGAGCGGCAAAACACCTGCAAGCTGGTGCAAGGCGAGTCATAATTTCTGCTCCCACGAAAGAACCAGATAAAGTAAAGACGCTGTTAATGGGTGTGAATCATCACCTATTTGACCCAGCCAAAGATGTGATTGTCTCTAATGCTAGTTGTACCACAAACTGTCTAGCGCCTATAGCTAAGGTGATCAATGATAACTTCGGACTGACCGAAGGGTTGATGACTACGGTTCACGCAATGACGGCGACTCAGCCAACTGTAGACGGCCCCAGCAAGAAAGACTGGCGGGGTGGACGAGGTGCAGTCCAAAATATTATTCCGTCTTCTACGGGTGCAGCAAAAGCGGTAGCATTAGTTTTGCCAGAATTAAAAGGTAAGTTAACAGGTATGGCTTTCCGGGTTCCGACTCCCGATGTTTCTGTGGTTGATTTAACTTTTAAAACTGATCAAGCTACGAGTTACCAAGACATTTGCGCGGCGATGAAGCAAGCTGCTGGAGGTTCACTTGCGGGGATATTAGGCTATACAGAGGAAGCAGTTGTTTCTACTGATTTTCAGGGTGATACTCATTCGAGTATTTTCGATGCAGGTGCTGGTATTGAGTTGAATGCCAATTTCTTTAAGGTGGTGGCTTGGTATGACAATGAGTGGGGCTACTCAAATCGGGTGCTTGATTTAATGTTGTCGATGTCAGAAAAAGAATAAATCACTGGTGCTGGTGGTTGATCTGAGACGCGATTTATCGCGTCTCTATAAGAGAAATGGCTAAGTTGGGAACAACCGGTTTAATTAAAGTGCATTCCATTGGACAGCCAATTTTGGCAGAACCCACCTAAAATAGGGCTGTGGTTAATTTTAGCTAGCCAAGGTCGGCAATGTTTAAGAAAAGTTGCCAAAATCGGAATTTTGAGGAACAGTCACGAGTGTAAACAAGTAAAAAATTAAGTACGTCCGAAACCAGCACAACTCACGGAGAAAAATATGTCTAAAACTCTACTAGAACAATTACGCAAAATGACCGTTGTGGTTGCGGATACAGGGGATATCAAGGCGATTGAGAAGTTTACACCCCAAGATGCTACTACTAATCCTTCTCTGATTACGGCGGCGGCACAGATGCCGGAATATCAGGAAATTGTTGATCAAACTTTACTCCAAGCGAAGAAAGATGCTGGTTCTGGTGCTAGCCAAGCAGATATCGTGACTTTGGCTTTTGACCGTTTAGCAGTGGCTTTCGGTTTGAAGATTTTACAAATTATTCCTGGTCGTGTTTCTACAGAAGTAGACGCGCGCTTGTCTTTTGATACAGAAGCTACTGTTACCAAAGGCAGAGAATTGATTGCTCAGTACAAGGCGGCTGGGGTTGATCGCGATCGCATCCTCATCAAAATTGCCACCACTTGGGAAGGTATTCGCGCTGCGGAAATTCTAGAGAAAGAAGGTATTCATTGTAACTTAACATTGTTGTTTGGTCTTCACCAAGCGATCGCCTGTGCAGAAGCCGGCGTGACCTTAATTTCTCCCTTCGTGGGTCGGATTCTCGACTGGTACAAGAAAGATACTGGACGCGATAGCTATCCAGCTGCCGAAGATCCAGGAGTGTTATCAGTAACCACAGTCTACAACTACTACAAAAAATTCGGACATAAAACCGAAGTTATGGGAGCTAGCTTCCGCAACATTGGCGAAATTACCGAACTGGCTGGTTGTGACTTGCTGACCATTTCTCCAGGACTATTGGCAGAATTGCAAGCAACAGTTGGAGAATTGCCACGCAAACTTGATCCTGCTAAAGTCGCAAACATGGAAATCACAAAGATATCCGTTGATAAAGCTACCTATGACAAGATGCACGCTGCTGACCGGATGTCCTCTGACAAACTAGCCGAAGGTATCGATGGCTTTACCAAAGCATTAGTTGATCTAGAAAAACTATTAGCAGAGCGACTAGCTAGCCTTGAGGGTGAAGTGATAGCCAGCCGTTAAGGCACTATCTGAGCAGTATTAAAGGTTGGGGAAAATATCCTCAACCTGTTGCTCTAATTTTTTATTCTGTGGGTGCTTTAATGTCTTCGCCAGTCATACATTAATCTATCATGGCGATCGCGCACTAGCTGCCAGCGCCCACGACGATAGTATTGTCCACGATAACGAATGCGTTGATGTCGTGTGGAACGTTTTCTACGATAGCGTCGCTGATGATGTCTATGAGCTAACAAAAGTTCTGGGCTGGTATCTCCCCCTTGGAAATTTGTCTCTAGTTCCGCATTTTGCTGATGGAGAACATTATTGACATTAATATCTTTAGCTTCAGCCATAGCCGACGGATAGATGAAGGCAAATAGCAAAATCGTAATTGAATATAGCTTCTGGAAACTTCTCACGTTTTGCCTTTCCTAAATAAGCGGTACTTAGTTTATTTAATAGCTGAAAATTAGCAACCATATAGTTAAGCGTTCACAAACGTCAAACAGGGAAACGTAATGAAAGTATTAATTTTAAATGCTGGATCTAGTAGCCAAAAAAGTTGTTTGTATGAAATAGCAGATAATTGTTTACCCACGGTCGCACCCCAGCCTCTTTGGTCAGGAAAAATTAACTGGACTCAAGACCGGGGTGTGGCAGAAATTGAAGTGAAAACAGCTACGGGTGAAACGCTGCAAGAATCAATCTATGGCGACTCTCGACGCGCACATGTCGCCTATATGCTTTATACCCTGACTCGCGGTGCTACCAAGGTAATCGAACATCTTTCAGAAATTGATGTGGTGGGGCATCGTGTAGTACATGGTGGTCAGGAATACAGAAAAAGTGTGATAATTACTGAAGAGGTAAAACAGACAATCTCCAGATTAGCTAGTTTAGCTCCAGCACACAATCCAGCCGCTTTAGAAGGGATAGAAGCCATTGAGCAAAGCTTGGAAAATGTTACCCAAGTAGCAGTATTCGATACGGGATTTCATGCCACTCTCCCTGATGCAGCAGCCATCTATCCTGGCCCTTATGAGTGGGTAGAGCAAGGTATTCGCCGCTATGGTTTTCATGGTATCAGTCATCAATATTGCTCAAATCGTGCGGCTCAAATTCTCAACCGAGATTTAGCATCCCTGCGTTTAATTACCTGTCATTTGGGGAATGGTTGCTCTTTGGCGGCGATTAAAAATGGACGCAGTATTGATACTACTATGGGGTTCACTCCTTTAGATGGACTAATGATGGGTAGTCGTTCTGGTTCAGTAGACCCAGGGATTTTGATTTATTTGTTGCGGCAATCGAATTACTCTACGGAAAGGCTAGACTATGTATTAAATAAAGGTTCTGGTTTACGAGGAATTTCGGGTGTATCCAGCGATTTACCCCAGGTCATAGCTGCGATCGCCGAAGGAAATTACCGCGCTCAACTAGCTTGGGATATGTATGTGCATCACTTACGCTCTGGTATTGGTTCGATGTTAGCCAGCTTAGGGGGATTAGATGCTTTAGTATTCACCGCAGGTATAGGGGAAAAATCCCCAGGAATACGCCAAGCAGCCTGTGAAGCCTTTGGATTTTTGAACTTAAAAATTGACCCAGCGAAAAATCAGCAACAGCCAATTGATGAAGATATAGCCACAGCTAATTCATCTGTGCGGGTCTTAGTAATTCGGACTCAAGAAGATTGGGCGATCGCGCAACAATGTTGGCAACTCGTACAGAAAAAATAACAAAACTCTGCGTACCTCTGCGTTAACTTAGCGCTCCTCTGCGTTTAAAAACGCTAAGGGATGAGCAAAGATGCCCATCCCACAAAAAAGTGTCTAAAATTAGACAGAACCGCCAGCCGCTTGGAAGCGAGCGCGGGCGCGTTTGAAAGCTTGGGTTGCCTGAATTTGGGCTTGCTTTTCTCCTGGTGTCACTTGATTTAGACGTGTTTGTGCTTGGTTGAAAGCAGTACGAGCATCTTCAAGTTTAATAGCGTCGCCACGTTCAGCACCATTTACTAGAATGGTTACTTCATCTTCTTCAACTTCAGCAAAGCCACCCCATAAAGCGATCGCTTGCCAATCCTCGTTTTTGCTAGCACGGACGCGCATCACACCTATGTCCAAAGCAGTCAACATAGGTGCGTGTCCACTGAGGATACCTAACTGACCCGTAGTGCTGGGTAGAACTACTTCCTCAGCTACGGCATCCCATACTGTTTTATCTGGGGAAACTACACGAACGGTTAGAGGCATTTGTCTTTTGTCCTTTGTCTGTGATCTTTGATAATTTGTCACTAGCCATTAAGTAATTACACTAATGACTAATGACCCATGACTAATGACTAATGACTAACCCTTGAGCTTTTCGCCTTTAGCGATCGCTTCGTTAATGTCGCCCACCAAGTAAAAAGCTTGCTCTGGTAAAGCATCCAATTCACCAGACAGAATCATTTTAAAGCCCTTAATGGTGTCTTCCAACTTCACATACTTACCAGGAGAACCGGTAAATACTTCCGCTACGAAGAACGGCTGAGACAAGAAGCGTTCAACCTTCCGCGCCCGTGCTACGATCAGACGGTCTTCTTCAGACAATTCATCGAGACCGAGAATAGCGATAATGTCCTGAAGTTCTTTATAACGTTGCAGAGTTGACTGTACAGCACGAGCAGTATTGTAGTGATCATCACCGACAATTTCCGGCTGCAACATGGTGGAAGTAGAATCGAGGGGGTCAACTGCGGGATAAATACCCTTAGAAGCCAAACCACGGGATAATACTGTTGTTCCATCCAAGTGAGCAAAGGTAGTTGCAGGTGCGGGGTCAGTTAAGTCATCCGCAGGTACGTATACCGCTTGAATCGAGGTAATGGAACCCTCTGTAGTCGAGGTAATCCGTTCTTGTAATGCACCCACGTCGGTTCCTAGTGTAGGCTGATATCCTACTGCTGAAGGCATCCGACCCAATAGCGCTGATACTTCAGAACCTGCTTGGACAAACCGGAAGATGTTGTCTACAAACAGAAGTACGTCCTGCTTACTCACATCACGGAAATACTCAGCCATAGTCAAGCCTGACAGACCAACCCGCATTCTCGCTCCGGGTGGCTCGTTCATTTGACCATAAACGAGCGCAATTTTGGATTCGTTGAGGTTATCTTTATTGATTACCCCAGATTCCATCATTTCGTTGTAAAGGTCATTACCCTCACGAGTGCGTTCACCCACGCCAGCAAACACAGACACACCACCGTGTTGTGTAGCGATGTTGTTAATTAATTCCATCATGATGACGGTTTTACCAACACCAGCACCACCGAACAGACCAATTTTACCACCACGTCGATAGGGGGTGAGGAGGTCAACAACTTTAATCCCAGTTTCAAACACTGAAGGCTTGGTTTCCAAGTCAGTGAATTTGGGAGAAGGGCGGTGAATGGGTAAGGTTTCAGTGGCATTGACAGGGCCGCGATTGTCTACGGGTTCGCCCAGAACGTTAAAAATCCGTCCCAAGGTAACTTTACCAACTGGAACGCTGATGGGAGCGCCTGTATCAACAACTTCCAGACCACGGATTAAGCCGTCAGTGGTACTCATCGCCACAGTTCGCACTTGGTTGTCGCCCAGCAACTGCTGCACTTCAACGGTTAATTTGATTTCCTGTCCTGCTTCGTTGGTACCTTTGATGGTTAAGGCGTTGTAGATTTGGGGTAGTTTTCCACCGGCAAATTTAACGTCTACAACTGGGCCAATGATTTGGGTAATGTAGCCGATGTTGGTTTTTTCTGCTGTTGTGACCATGCTGCGCCTAATAATTGTAGCTATATTTCAGATAGAGTCTGGGAAGACATAAGAATATGCAATGTCATCTTACACTCTAGCACCGGAGGGGGACACAACTCCCTTAGTAATTCCTTAAAAAAGGTGAGGAGTAGGGAGTGGGGAAAGCCCAAAATAAAAAACTGCCGTGTCTTTTCATGGCAGTCAAAACGTTTTTTTATTAAATAGGTGATGGATTATGCTTCTGCAATAGTTTTGTATTGTTGTTTGCGCTTCAACGCTGTACTTGCAGCAAACGCACCAAATGCCAACAGACCTAAAATAGTGGTGGGTTCAGGTACTGAAGTAGTTGGAGGTACTGGAGGTACTGGAGGTACTGGTGGTACTGGTGGTACTGGTGGTGCCACCACTGGACCCTGACCCACATTAACTAAACTTCCATCAACTCCTTGTGTGAAATCAAAGAAGTTATCGAAGGGGGTTACATCACTTACTTGATAAACCACTTGTTCTGTGCTAGTAAGACTGGCAAAAAAGTTAGGGAGAGTAATGGCATCAGTAGAAAAGAACCAGCCTGTATCTAGTTGGTTATCACGGAAACCACCGCCACTGAAGCCATTCGGAGTTGAATTTCCTAAACCATCCGTATTCTCTGCATTAACACTACTCCAATTACCAAAAACTATGTTGTTGACCAGCAATGTATTTTCATTTTCGTCAAAGTCTCCTGCTGCTGTATCACCATCTTCCAGGGTGAAGCGAATCCCAACTTGTTTGAGTCCACCTCCTAGTGCATTGGTAATTGCTGAAGTAAAACCAGTTTGAATACCAATAGTGCCTGGGTTACCCTGAAAAGCTACTGGAGTACCACTGTCATAAAATCCCTCGAACAAACTGCTGGCTGCCAACTGGCTAGTTACCCGTGTATCGTTTAGACCAATAAGATCCAAAACAATACCACCTACAGGGGTAATTCCATTTTGCAGTGTTCCACCAGTGGTTGGAGAAGTTTGGGTAAAAGTAGATGCCTGCGCTGAATTGGCAATTTGAAATGTTGCAAGACTGAGAATGCCAGCTGTTGCTAAGTTGAGAAATTTAACCATTGATCCTAACTCTTACTTACTTGAAGATTTTTTAATGGAACAACATTCAGAATGCTGTAAAGATGAAGAACTCAGGTTTAGCTGCGATCGCACATCTGTGACACCAGGGAAATTCCTTATGAATTAAAATCTTCCTGACTTTTGTCTACACCTGAAAGGTTGTAACTTGAGCAAGTTCTACTGAGAACTTTTTTTGCTAAGTAATATTCCTTTGGGTGTATTACCATACAATAATGCTCAATTTCTAGCTTTTGCTACTAGTCAACAGTATCTTTATATAAAAAATACATAATAAAGTAAAAGCTAAAAAATTCTACAATTTAGACTGTATAGGGATTAGAGAACATTTTTTAGGTAAATAGACTTAATGAACAATTTTCAGTTTATGAAGATTTTGTGTTGATTTATTTAATTTTAACAAAGATTTAGATTGACCATGACTTACATATTGACAAAAAATGTGATTTATGCTTCCTAGATAATCATAACCTTGCTAACTCACGTATGGCGTTTCCCACTTTAATGCATTGCAAGAACCCAACCCCCTCCGGTGCAAGCGAGGAGGGGACTATGATATACCTTGTATGATTATGAACCGCTATATTGAATTTACCAAATAATGCGATCGCGCAATTGTTCGGTCATCTTGGTGCTAATACCTGAGACTCTGGCGAAATCTTGTAGAGATGTAAACTTTTGCTGCTGACGCGCAACTATGATTTTTTGTGCTAATTTCTTACCTACTCCTGGAAGCGTTACCAATTCTTCTAGAGTCGCCTTATTGATATTTACGGGTTTAATTTCGAGATCATCGCTGGATGTGGGACTTGTTATCTGGGGACACTGTGTTTGTTCTGCGGCAATTTTTTGCTGAACTGATGGCGGGACACCCAGTTTAGCATCGCCATACAGACGGGCAAATTCACGGACATAATGGGCTGCAATAATCGGATTTTCCACGATTAACAGTGTTTCATCGTTACCATAATTGGCAGCTTTTGACCAATTGTGAGAACCTGTAATTACTGTTTTTTGGTCAATTACGCCAAATTTATGATGCAATAAATCACCTTTAGCTAAGGTAGGTACGCCGACTGTAGTTAGGGGATTTTGCCAAGGATTGTTATCTACTTCATATTTGCAATTATTACTCAGCGCCACTCCCATCATGTCTAAAGCGTCGCTATAATCACGATAGGCAAATTGTGAATCAATTAAAGCCCGGATAGAAACATTTTTTTGATGGCGGGTTTTGAGAATATTAGCCAGAGGCTGTTCTGAAAAAACAAACAATGCCATATCAATAGATTTGGTTGCCGAATTTAAACTTTTTCCTATTAAACCATTACTAGAATTTTGCCAAGGTTGCGTGGGGGAACTAGGGGAAAAATGTACGGTTATTTTGGTGTCACCTAATGTGATATTTTTAGGCGATCGCATCGGTTTTTGGATGCCAAATTTACTATCTGGCTTACCTCCTGCGCCATCACCCCACATAATATTAAATTCTTCAGTAAATAAAGCAGCTAATTCTGGGCTGTCAATTTCTAAAAAATTATTAGCATTTCCTAAGCTGCTGAGATTTGTATAATCGCCGTGGATATCACTCTGAGTAAAATTAGCTGAAGTTTTAATTACCCAACGATTATCCACAATCACAAATTTGTGATGCATCAAATTACTACCAGATGAACCATCAGCACGATCATCTATCCAAGGAATTTTGGCATTTCGTAAAATTATCAATGCATCTCGTTGATTAATTTCTTCTGGACTGAGTTGATTATCTTTATTTAAGTCTACAAAATCACGAAATTCTTGATAACGAGATTTTTCTCTAGGCGCTAACTTCTGTACTTCAGCAGGTGTTAAACTACTCCAAGGGCGACTGTAATTATCTTCTAAAATTACCCTCACTTTAATGCCGGCTTTTTGTTTCTGGGCTAATGCTTGGGCAATTTTAGGTAAACGCAATTCTTGAATGGCTATATCTACTGTGGCTTTAGCTTGAGAAATAGCATCAATAATCTGTTGTTCTAAGTTATCCCCCAGGCGAGTTTGCTGGCGGTAAGGTTCTTTGTATTCTGAAGCCTGGGAATGGTTAAAGTAAACTTGAACTAATGGATCTTGTGGTAAAGCTGCTAAAAGCTGATTTTTGGATTGGACTTTTTGACAAGCGGCTATAGCCAAAATCAGAAAAAAGATCACTAAATATTTTCTTGCTGGAAAAATCTGCACGGTAATTTGCTAAAAGTGGATTGGGGATGAACACATTTATATTTCCCAAAATTGAGTATGGCAAATTCAGCCACTGATATTGCTGAAAATATAGGTAGATGGTGCGTTAACACAATTATTGATAATATGCAAATATATTTAGATTACAGTGCTACTACTCCCACTCGTCCAGAAGCGATCGCAGCTATGCAGACAGTCCTCAATCAAGAATGGGGGAATCCTTCTAGTTTACATGAATGGGGACAACGAGCCGCCACAATTGTCGAACAAGCGAGAATCCAAGTGGCGGGTTTAATTAATGCTGCTAATCCAGAATCGATTATTTTTACTGCTGGTGGTACAGAAGCTAATAATTTAGCAATTATGGGTATTGCCAGATTATACTCTGTACCGCAACACATAATTATTTCCCAGGTTGAGCATTCCGCTATTTCTGAACCAGCGCGGTTGTTGGAAATGTGGGGTTGGGAAGTGACGCGTTTGGGTGTAGATAGCAAAGGTAGAGTTAACCCCCAGGATTTAAAAGCAGCGTTGCAAGATAACACTGTTTTAGTTTCGGTGATTTATGGACAAAGTGAAATAGGCACAGTCCAACAAATTGCTGAATTGGGAGATATTACCCGACAGCATGGTGTTTTATTTCACACAGATGCAGTCCAAGCTGCGGGACGTATACCGATAGATGTGCAGAAATTATCAGTAGATTTACTCAGTCTTTCTAGTCATAAGATATATGGTCCCCAAGGGGCTGGGGCTTTGTATGTGCGTCCTAATATCGAATTAGTACCTTTGTTAGGTGGTGGTGGACAAGAAAATGGATTGCGTTCGGGGACTCAAGCTGTACCTGCGATCGCAGGTTTTGGAATTGCAGCCGAATTAGCTAAGGTAGAATTACTGAGGGAAATACCCCGTTTAATTCAGTTACGCGATCGCCTATTTGCTGAGTTAGCAGATATTCCTGGTTTAATTCCCACAGGGGATTTTGATCATCGTTTACCTCACCATGTGAGTTTTTGTCTAGAACACGCCGATGGTAAAAAGCTTAGTGGTAAGGCTTTGGTCAGACAAATGAATCTGGCTGGTATTGGGATTAGTGCCGGTTCTGCCTGTCACAGTGGTAAACTTAGCCCTAGTCCTATCCTCTTGGCAATGGGTTATCCAGAATCAGCTGCTTTGGGAGGGGTGCGGCTGACTTTGGGGCGTGAGACTACGGAGGCTGATGTGGATTGGGTGGCGATGGTGTTTAAGCAGGTTTTGCGGAGGCTGGTTGGGTGAGGGAAATATGGATGAGTGTCACGCAAAGGCGCAGAGGCGCAAAGAAGAAGAGAAAGTTAAGGAATAATTATACACATTTTGCGTTATGAGTAAATAAACCTCTCCCCTCCTAATTTCTCTGTGTCCTCTGCGCCTCTGTGGTTCGTTATATCTCCGGAAAATCCCTAAATGGCTCGTACACCCACTTTAAAATTTGATCGCGGTACTTTAATTTTACATCCACCACCACGGGGTAAGGGTTGGATGGATTATGCTACGTGGGATGATAGGGTGGAAAAGTTTCGCATTCCCGCGATCAGATATCGGGTTTTGGTGGAAGCATTACAAGCTGAAGATGTTGATTTTGTGGATGAGGCTAAGGAATTTTATCCGGTGGATTTAATTTCGAGTATGGAAATGGAGCCTTATCCGCACCAAGTTGAGGCTTTAGCGGCTTGGAAGCTGGAGGGAAGACAGGGCGTTGTGGTGTTACCTACGGCGGCGGGAAAGACTTATTTGGCGCAAATGGCGATGCAAGCGACACCCCGCACTACTTTAATTGTGGTTCCGACTTTGGATTTGATGCACCAGTGGTATGCTCATTTGGTGGCGGCTTTTCCTGATGCTGAGGTGGGTTTGTTGGGTGGTGGTTCACGCGATCGCACTGCAATATTAGTGGCGACTTATGATAGTGCGGCTATTCATGCGGAAAGCTTGGGAAATAAGTATGCGTTGCTTATTTTTGATGAATGTCATCATTTACCTACTGATTTTGGGCGGGTAATTGCAGAGTATGCGATCGCCCCTTATCGTTTAGGATTGTCGGCGACACCGGAACGAACTGATGGGAAACACGCTGATTTGAATATTCTGATTGGACCGGAAGTCTATCGTAAACGCGCTGAGGATTTGGCGGGTACTGCTTTAGCTAATCATGAAATTGTCCAAATTAAGGTGAAGTTATCACAGAATGAGCGCGAAAGATACAATCAATTAATTCAAACTCGCAATGATTTTTTGCGCCAATCCAAGATTTCTTTGGGGAGTATTCAAGGTTGGCAAATGTTTGTGAAAATGAGTGCGCGATCGCCTGCTGGACGTAGGGCAATGTTAGCACATCGAGAAGCGAAAAACATTGCTTTGGGTACTGATGGTAAGTTAAGAATTTTGGCGAATTTGTTGGCGGAACATTTCCCGGAAAGGATTTTAATTTTTACGGCTGATAATGCGACGGTTTATAGTATTTCTGAACAGTTATTAATTCCGGCGATTACTCATCAAACTCCTGTCAAGGAACGTCATGAAATTTTAACGAAGTTTCGGGCGGGGGAATACAATACTTTGGTGGCTTCTCATGTTTTGAATGAGGGGGTTGATGTTCCTGCTGCTTCTGTGGCGATTATTTTGTCGGGGACTGGTTCGACGAGGGAGTATGTTCAGCGTTTGGGTCGGGTGTTGAGAAGGGGAAATGTGCCTAATAAGCAGGCGATTTTGTATGAGGTGGTGGCTGAGGATACTAGTGAGGAGGGAACTTCGGCGCGGCGTAGGGGGGAAGATAACGAACCGCCAAGTCGCCAAGGTCGCCAAGGGAAGAAGGGGAATTTGCAGGTTTTTTATGGGGGTGGGAAGGTTAGTACTCCTAAGGCTGCGGAACAGGTAGAGATTAAGTATTCAACGGATAAGAATAATGTTACCGACGGATTTACTGAGTCATCGCCAAAACGGAGAGGAAATAATTCCGAAGAGGTTGAAGATTGATCAGAAGACTTTGGAGTTGGGGAATGAGTTGATTGGTTGTTTTGAGGAGGCGAAGGGGAAGACTCAGGGGGTGCTGGAACGTCAGCTTTTGGATTTGGAAGGTGATGCGACGGATTATCGGGTGAAGCGGGGGTTAGCTTATATTATCAAAAGCAGTTTCTGCACTTTTGAGGTGGTCAGTCCTCTGGAACCACCTATGTTAAGGGAACGGGTGTTTGCTTTGGCGGCGAAGTCGGTTCCTAGTGGGGAATCTACTCAGGTGACTTTAACGAAGATTGCTGATGAGTTGAGTCAGGAGTTGGAACGTGAGGTTTTGTTAGAACAGGTGCGTGATGGTTTATATGCTGATTTGGCTGAAAATAAGATTTTAACTAATTTTGATGCGCCGACTCCGGTGGATTTGTTAAATAGATATAATTTGTCTCAGGTACAGGGAATTTTTTATAAGGCCAGTAAGTTAATTTTAAATGCTCATCGCAATGTTCCTGGGGAATATAAGCTGTTATTTCGTTATTTGAAGCTGTTTCAATTGATGGCTTATATTGAAGGCGATGCTGACCACGGGTTTACAATTACGGTGGATGGTCCGACGAGTTTATTTAATCCTAGTACGAGATATGGGTTAGCGATCGCGAAATTAATTCCCGCATTACTTCATGTCACCAAATGGAGTCTTTCCGCTACGTTACAAAATCGTGATGCTTACACGAAAGCTTGGAACACAGGAAGATTTACTCTCAATTCCGAATGTGGTTTGGTGTCTCACTATTCCAAGGGTAAACCTTACGATAGTATGCTGGAGTCATCCTTTGCTGATAAGTGGGATGCACTCAAAACTGATTGGGTGTTAGAACGAGAAGTGGACTTATTGCCGATTCCTGGTAGTGTCATGATTCCCGACTTTCGCTTAGTCCATCCTGATGGTCGTGATTATTTATTAGAAATTGTCGGTTATTGGCGACCAGAATATTTACAAAAGAAATTTTATCAAGTGCGGAGTTCTGGATGCGAAAATTTAATTTTAGCTATTTCCGAAAGATTGAATTTAGAAAAAGCCGGAGTAAAATTAGATAATGTCCCCGCCAAAATTGTCTGGTTCAAAGATAAACTATTACCAAAAGCCGTATTAGCAGTAATTGAGGATGACGTATGAAAAGTATAGAAACAATTGCCACAGTCACAAAAGACGGTAAAATTACAGTCCAATTACCGCCTGATATCCCAGCAGGTGAGCATAAAGTAGTTATAGTAATTGAAGATAAATCTACAAATGAGAAAGTAACGAGAAAGGAAAAGCATCCTCCTTTAAACTTTCCTGTGCATGATTGTGGACTTTGGCCTGAAAATCTTTCTTTAAGACGTGAGGATATGTATGGTGATTGGGGACGATAATCCTGTTTTTTTAGATACAAATATCCTAGTATATGCTAGTCAAATTCAGTCTCCATTTCACATAGCTGCGATGTCAGCTATACAAAGTTTTTATGATGCGGGTGTAGACTTATGGATTAGCCGACAAATATCGCGGGAATATTTAGCTACTCTTACCCGTACTCAACAATTTACCAACCCATTACCCATTGCAACAGTAATTCAGGATATTCTCTATTTTCAGAAGCGTTTTCGGGTAGCTGAAGATAATTATCTAGTCACAGCAAGGTTACTGACACTCATGGAACAAATTCCTAGCGGTGGTAAACAAGTGCATGATGCAAATATTGTCGCCACTATGCTAATCTACGAAATTCCTCAATTACTCACTCACAACACAAGTGACTTTGCCAGATTTTCTAACTTGATTACTATCTTACCCCTACAAGCATAAATAACTGCTTTTCCTCACAATAAAACCCCTCCGCGTACCTCTGCGCTTACCTCAGCGTGACTCTGCGTTAAAAAAAACCACCTCACTCATCCTCACCTCCAACAACTCCAATAATTCATTTACATCCTTCCCCACCTCCTCAAAACAAACAGGCGGAGGAGGTTCGGGTGCAAACTGAATCAACTTCAATTCACCCTTACCAATTCCAATCATCACCACCTCCATTTCAGGTTTATGATGATCAACAATACCCAAAATTTCCTGAAGCCGATTATCCACCTTCTCATTTAAATCTTCTATCGCCGCTTGGGGACAATAAATAAAATGAGGAGTTGGCTGCAAATCAATCCCAACAGTACCCTGACTGTTCCCATTCTCCAACCACAACCCCCAAAAAAGCGCCGCCAAATCGCGCTGATTTTCCTTCACAAACCTATCCAACTGGCCGCGCCACTTGCTATTCCCTGTCTCCGGCTGAATACTTCCAAACATCATAAACTCTCTGCGACTCTGCGCCTGTTGCGTGACACCTATCTTAACCCACTTTGCACACGCCAGAGACCTGCATAAACCTTATCCTGCTCCAACAAATCCTCATGAGTCCCAGACTCAATCAACTTCCCATGTTCCATCACATAAATACAATCAGCATTGCGGATAGTAGAAAGACGATGAGCGATCGCAATTGTAGTTCTATCCACTGTAATCCTGTCAAGCGATCGCTGAATAGCCGCTTCTGTTTCATTATCCACCGCCGAAGTAGCCTCATCCAAAATCAAAATTGGCGGATTCTTGAGTATTGCACGCGCGATCGCAATTCTTTGTCGTTGTCCACCAGATAACTTTTGACCACGCTCCCCGACAATTGTCTCATAAGCTTGGGGCAGTTCCATAATAAAGTCATGCGCCTCAGCCACTTTAGCCGCCTTAATGATCTCTGATTCTCTAGCATCAAAGCTGCCATAAGCAATATTCTCCGCCACCGTACCATGAAACAAAAATACATCCTGACTTACCAAACCAATACAGCGCCGCAAATCCCGCAAGTTTAAATCTGGTAATTCAATCCCATCTACGGTAATTTTCCCAGATTTCACCTCATACAACCGTAGTAAAAGTTTAACTAAAGTGCTTTTTCCCGAACCAGTCGAACCCACAATTGCAATTGTATTTCCGGCTGGAACACGCAAAGACAGATTCTCAATCACTGGTAATCTATCGTGATAAGCAAAACTGACATTATTAAACTCCACTTCCCCGCGCACAGCATCCACAGGTAAAGCCATATTCCCAGGATGAATAGCAAAAGGAGTATCCAACAAATTCATCACCCGATTAGTAGAAGCCATCGCCCGTTGATATAAATCAAAGGTATCGCCTAACCTAGTTAAAGGCCAAAGTAAACGCTGGATCAAAAATATTAATACACTGTAAGCGCCGACAGACATTCTTCCAGCCACTGCTTCCATCCCCCCAAACAGGAGTAAAGCTGTAAAACTGATTAAAATCAACATCCGAATCAACGGAATAAAAGCCGCAGACAGTGCGATCGCTTTCGAGTTACTTTGTCTATAAGCTATACTCTCTATTTCTAAACGTCCGGCTTCATACTCCTCAGCCGTGAAACTCTTAATCGTCGTGATTCCACTCAGATTATTTGACAAACGACCATTTAGCAAACCTACCTTTTCGCGCACATCAGCATAACGCGGTGCTAGCAATTTCTGAAAAGCTACCGAACCCCAGAGAATAAAAGGCATCGGCAAAATTGCCATCCAAGCTATACTAGGAGCCAAAACAAAAAATGCACCACCAATAATCACCACAGTTGTGATTACTTGAATGATGTCATTTGCGCCCACATCCAAAAACCGCTCTAATTGGTTAACATCATCACTGAGAATAGACATTAAACCGCCAGTGCTGCGTTCTTCAAAGTAAGCCAATTCCAACTCTTGCAGGTGTTTATATGCATCCAAACGCAAATTATGCTGAATCTTCTGCCCTAAGTTACGCCACAATAACTTGTAGCGATATTCAAAAAATGATTCTAAAATCCAAGTAATAACGGTGAGTAGAGACAGAATCAAAAATTGCTTAAAGACATCTTTAACACCAAACTGAGCAATGATAGAATCCTGCTTCTGAACTACGACATCCACCGCAATTCCAATTAATGCTGGTGGTGCTAAATCAAAGAGTTTATTCAGGATAGAACAACCAATAGCCAGCCAAATTTGTTGACGATACTCGTGTCCGTAGTCGAGCAATCGCTGAAGAGGATGTACTGAATGCCTAGGTCTTTTTGATGCCTGATCAGATTTAAATGCTATAGCCACAGTCATTTACGGTTGCGTGACACCGATATTACCACAATAAGAGGCAGGGTGTCCCCCTGACAGGTGTAGGTTTTTTACAACTAGCAGGAGTTGGAGTAATAAAAGCTATCAACAGGAGTAGGAGGAAAAGAACTCCAACGATGAAGATGAATGGAAAAACCCTTGAGTAAATCAGCAATGAGGGTGA